>JAJYKQ010000030.1 GCA_021788495.1 bacterium
TTTTTTGTTTCCGTAACCGTGCGACGCTTTGTCTATAGCTCCGAGATAGGCTTCAGTTTCGACTATTTTTCCTCCGGTTAAGCCTTTGCCGTCTATATCGGTCATTAAATATTTTCCGAGCAGTTCCATTGCTATTTTAACGGTATCGCCGCGAACATAAAAAGACTTGTCTAATTTTTTAAAAACCATCGAAAAGTCGGGGCTTATTGCCGGTTTTTAATTATAAAAAATATTTGTTTTTATTTACGAATATCTGAAAAAGCTCGATAAGCATAGGCAAGGAGTCGGCGATTAAATTAACGTGTCCGCCGGGTTTATGCCTCCAAGTTACGCTGACTTCCTTAATTTTTATATTATTCAATAAAGCTATATATAATATTTCCACGTCGAACGAAAAACCTTTAATTTCCGATTTTTTAAAAATTTTTTTTGCTTCCTGCATCCTGAAAGCTTTAAATCCGCATTGGGAATCGAAAAAATTAATTCCAAGCAATTTGGATTTAATAAAACTGAATGTTCTGCCGACCAAATTTCTGAATGGTGGTTGAATTATGACGGCGCCTTCAGGAAGATATCGCGACCCTATTATAGCGTCGGTTTCAGGCTCGTTTTTAAAAATATCTATAAATTTTCCGATATCGTCGGTTCCAGTGGAAAGATCCGCATCCATAAAGAAAACGTATTCGTTTTCGTCGTTTGCCGAAAGTATCCCTTCTTTAACCGCCGCGCCTTTGCCGCTTCGCGTAATAGTTATTACCCTTAAATCCGTCGATAAAGAATCCTTAAGCACGTTTAGCGTTCCGTCGCTGCTCCCGTCATCAACTACTATTATTTCGTACGAGTATTTTTTAGATTTAAGATACGACCGTAAGGCAATAATGGTTTGCTTAATCCTATTTTCTTCGTTATAAGCCGGAATTACAATAGATAAAGAAGTTTTATAGCTTTTGAAACTGTAATTTTTATAATCTTTGTTTTCTTCCATATTTAATAATTTTCCTTTATAAATATCTTATAATGTTTTTAATTAATTTACAATTTGAATTTAAACTTTTTGAATTTAAAAAAATTATAATTATAGTATAATATAAACAAGATATGATTAAAAATCCAAAATTTATTATTCTTCTATATCATAAGATAGGAAGGTATCCCGAAAATGCTAAATTTCCGGGATTATACGTTACTGAAGACGATTTCGACAGGCAGATCAAATATTTGAAGAATGCCGGTTATTCTTTTTTAACGCTTTCCGAATTAAAAAAGACTTATGATTATTATTATGCTGATAAAAATAAAAAAAACGGACGGTTCAACGACATTAGCGATGCCACGCCGATCAATAATAAAAAAAGATATGCTGCAATAACGTTCGACGACGGTTCTAAATCCGTTTATTCGGGCGGGTTTAAAGTAATGCGCAATAACGGCGTAAATGCTACGGTCTTTATGGTTTCCGGTCTTGCCGGAGGATTTAACGATTGGGATATCGAAAACGGAGAAAATAAGGATGAAATGCTAAACTTATCGGAGCTTAAGGAGCTGGCAGAATACGGCATAGAAATCGGCGCGCATACGGTTACGCATCCGCATCTTACCAAAATCACAATAGAAAAAGCTTTCGTCGAAATATCTAATTCCAAAAAAAAATTAGAAGAACTGCTTGGCATTAAAATAAATTTTTTTGCATATCCATACGGCGACTATAACGATGACGTAAAATCGCTTGTTATAAAAGCAGGTTTCGATGGAGCATGCATCACTAAAACGGGCATAGTGAAAAAAAAGGCCGATTTTTTTGCATTAAAAAGAGTCGCTATAAGGCATAATACCGATTTTTTTAAATTTCAAAGAAAGATTTTTAAGGTCAGGCTTTTTTATTAATTTGCGACGTGGAAGGAATTGAATTCCGTCCCCGTATCTCAATAAAAATCGTTGAATCAAGAAATATTAAAGTTTATGAATATACTTATTATAAAATTAAGTTCGATAGGAGACTGCCTTCTTGCGACCCCTGCCGTAGAGTCTATCAGAAAAGGCTATCCTGAAGGTTTTATTACATGGCTTATAGAAGATAAATCTAAAGATATCGCATTTTTAAATCCGAACGTCGATGATGTTCTCGTCATAGATAAAAAAAATTTTAAATTTGGGGATTATTTATCGTTAATAAAAAAAATAAGAAGTTTTAGATACGATATAGTTATCGATTTGCAGGGTGTTGACAGAACGTCTATCTTTTCTTTTTTAAGCGGCGCTCCGGTCAGGTATTACGAAGAATATGCAAAGCTGGGATTTTTATGCAACAGAAAGATCGTAAGGCAGGGAAGGCCGCTTGAGCATGCTTTAAATTTTTATCTTTTTTTGGCGGAAAACAGCGGAGGAGCAAAAATAGATAAACCTGAGCCGGTCATAATTACCTCGCCTGAGGATAAAAAATTCGCAGGAGATTTCTTAAAAAACAGTTTTGAAAATATAGATAACAAAATATTTATCGGCTTAAATCCTACCGGAACGTGGAAAACTAAAAGATGGCCCATAAAATATTTTATAGAAATTTCAAAGCTGCTGCTGGATTACTTAGGCGATAATATGCGCATAATAATATTCGGCGGCAAAGGAGAAGAATATCTATCGGATGAAATATTGCAGGCATTAAACGGCAAAAACGCAGTCAGCGCAGTCGGAAAAACGACGCTAAAACAGGCGAAAGAACTTTTATCTAAAATGGATTATTTTATAACTCCGGACTCAGGGCTTATGCACGTTGCGGCTTCGATAGACAGTCTTAAAACGATAGCTTTATTCGGTCCGACCGACCCTGGACTTACGGGACCTGTAGGAAAAAATTTTACCGTTTTAAAAGACAACCTTATGTGCATTCCATGTTTTAAAAAAGAATGTCCCCTTAATAAAATATACGATAAAAATACGGCCGAATGCGTATTATGCATGAAAAGAATTACGCCCGACAAGGTATTCGACGCAATTAAAAAAGATTATTTCAAAAAACATGAAAGACATTCTGATATTCGGGCATAATTATATCGGCGACGTATTAACTATTACGCCGGCAATAAGTGCTATGAAGCTTGCGTTTCCTGAAAGCAGGATTGTTGCGGTCGTTTCTAAAAACGCTGCTGCGGTTTTAAGACGAAACAGGGATATTTATAAAATAATAGAAACTGATAAATTTAGCGGCATAAAAGGTATTGCGGCCTTTTTTAAACTATTTTCGACGCTTAGAAATATTAATAAAACAAACGGGCGTAAATTTTATATATGTCTTAATTTTCTAACTTCTTTAAAGTTTTCCGCGCTCGGATTTCTGCTTTCAGAGAAACAGGCGGGACAAAAAAAGTTTTTAAATAATTTTTTTTTGCGCTACCGCATAAAATTTGACGGAGAAATAAATAATATAGATAAATCTTTAAAATTTGCCGAACCGTTTTATATTAATGCAGACAATAAACGCTTTAGCAAAAATTATGTTTACGATATAGAAGACGAAGATATAAAAAAAGCAAAAAATATTCTCAAAAATTCTTTTAAAGAAAAAGGAGCGGAAATAAATTTCGACGATTTTAAATTGGCTTTACTTTCTGCGGGATCTACAAGAAAGTCCAAGGAAGCTCCGCCTTCATTATTTTCCGTCTTTGCAGACTTTTTAAACAAAGAAGGATATTTTGTGGCAATTACCGGAAGCAAAAAAAATATCGATATTGCCAAAGAGATATACTATAAGATAGATAATAAACATATGAGCTTTAATTTAACCGGCTTAACCGGTATAGACACTCTCGGCGGATTGATTTATCTTTCTAAATTAGCTGTAACGGTCGATAACGGAACCATGCATTTAGCTTCTGCGCTTAAAGTGCCGACGATTGCGCTGTTCGGTTCTACAGATCCGTCGATATGTGCGCCTTTGTCCGATAAAATCTACGTAATAGACAAAAAAAAAGAATGTTATCATTGCTTCAAAAAATATTGCAGCAATAAAGACTCCGGCGTTAATGAATATTCTGATTGCATGAGCGGTATTTCGTTTGAAGACTTGGCTGAAGGATATGAATTTTTATTGAACACGTTTTAAATATTCAATTTTATAAATTTATTAAATATAATTAAATAACATACATAAAATTTAAATTATATAAATACGATAAATACGATGAAAATTTCAGGTTTTACGTTTATAAGAAACGGCATACTTATGGGCTATCCGTTTAAAGAGTCCATTATGTCAGCGCTTCCGTTAGTAGATGAATTCGTAATAGTCGCATGCGAAAGCGCCGATGAAACAGTAAGCGAACTCGAAAAGCTTAAATATCTCAACCCTAAAATAAAATTAATATATTCGGACTGGAAAATTACAAAAAAAGGCGGAACGATTTTATCAGAAAAAACCAATTTGGCGATAAAAAATATTACTGGAGATTACGGACTTTATGTCCAATGCGACGAAGGCATACATGAAAAAGATTACGAAAATATTTTACGCGTTCTTCAAGAAAATATTAACGATAGAAACATTAAGGGGTTTGTTTTCGATTACATACATTTTTTTGGAGGCTATTTTTCATATGCAAAAAAGTCTGAAAGAAGATTTTTTTACGATAAAGAAGTCAGAATCGTAAGAAACGACGGGACCGTTTTTTCATGGGGAGATGCTATGGGTTTTAAAGATATAAACGGCATCAAGATAAATCTTGAAAATAAAAACGCTTTGCCTCTGAATGTCAATATGTTTCATTACGGAAGGGCTAAAAATCCGGCAGATATGTATAAAAAAGACAGGGAAATGGAGAGGCTTTATAACTTTCAAATAATCAACAGGCTGAAAAACTGGGTTTCTAATTACGACCCGCGCGTCGATAAATATATATATTCAGACTTTGGATGGCTCGAAAGGATAGACCGGGAAAATTTGGATTTTCATCCTGCGCCTTTCAGGGAGCTTTCTTCTAAGCAGGATTGGGAAATAGACGATTTTAAAACGTTTCTTAAAGAAAAAAAAGGCATTGCACAGTTTTTCAAGATGCTGATTTACAGGTTGGTAAAAGATATTATTAACGAAACTTCCAATGCGACGAAGAAAATAAAAACTTTTTTGGAAAATAAAAATAATTAATATAAAATAATTAATATAAAAAATATCGAACAGTGAAAATTTTAGAATTTATTACTCCGTCTAATGTCGGCGGAGCTGAAAATTACGTAGTCAATTTATCGAAAAAATTTATAGAAAAGGGACATAAAGTTTTTATTCTGTGTTCCGCCTCCGATAACAACAAAAATTCAGATTTATCGGTCGAGCAGTTTCTTTCTAAAAGCGGATTGCCGTTTAAAATAATCAGGGCAGATTTTAAATATAATCCGTTTACTGTATTAAGAGTTGCATACTTTATAAAAAAGAATAAATTCGATATAATTCATACGCATTTGTCTAAGGCAAATTATATCGGTGCATTAGCTTCAAAAATAGCGAAAAAAAAATCTATTTCTACCGCGCACGGATTAAATAAAAAAGGGCAGTATAAATACAGCGATTACGTTATTTGCGTTTCTAATGCAGTAAAAGAAAATTTATTATCCCAGGGGATGGATGAAACAAAATTAGGGGTTATTTATAACGGAATAGATATTTTAAAGTTCAATTCTCAAGCGGAAGGGCTTCCTGCAAGAAAAAAATATGCGTTTTCGGCTGATTCGCTTGAAGGCAATCAAAGCAAAACGCGCAGCCAGACGAGCATGTTCAATGTCGGTATAATTGCAAGGCTTTCCAGCGAAAAAGGGGTAGATATATTTATCGAAGCGGCAAAGTTTGTTTTATCGGATATACCGGAAGCCAAGTTTTTTATAGCAGGAGCGGGAAATCTTAAAGATGCGTTGATAAAAAGAGCGAAAGACTTAAATATTTACAATTCCGTATATTTTGTCGGATTTATAGACGGCAATTTAGTTTCTTTTTTGAACGAATTGGATGTAGTCGTTTTTCCGTCGCTAAAAGAAGGACTTCCGCTCGCTCTTTTAGAATCTATGTCTATGAAAAAAATCGTAATCGTTTCGGACGCAGGAGGCATGCCTGAGGTAGTAGAAGACGGTAAAAACGGTTTTGTGGTTAAAAAAGGAGATGCAGATGCTATTTATCAAAAATTAATTTTCGTGTATAATAATATGTCAAGTTTAAACGAACTTGCCGATTCCGCCGCAGAAACTATTAAGAAAAGGTTTAATATAGAAACTTGCGCGGATAAAACATTTGATTTATTTATGAAATTTTTATAAAAATATAAACGGATAAAATGTCTATTCCTTTTTCAAAAAATTTGATAGATATAGTAAAAAAATTTAACCAGGCCAGAATACTCGTCATAGGAGATATCATGGTCGATCATTTTGTTTACGGAACCGTTAACAGGATATCTCCCGAAGCTCCTGTGCCGGTCGTTAACGTTAAGTCGGAAAAACTTATGCCGGGCGGAGCAGCCAACGTAGTCAGCAACGTGGCTAGACTCGGCGCAAAAGTTTATATAGCCGGAGTAGTAGGAGACGATTACAACGGCGATATGTTGAAAAAATTAATCGGCAATGTCGACAGTTCATATATTTTAACTTTAAAAAATTTTCAAACGATTATTAAAACCAGAGTAATTGCCCACAATCAGCAGATCGTCAGGTTCGACAGGGAAGATAACGGAAAATTCAATACTTCGGTTTACAAGCGGCTTCTTGAAGGAATTAAAAGCATTGCCGACGATATAGATGCGGTAATAATTTCGGATTACGGCAAAGGCTTAATAGAGAATTTTTTTTTCTCGTCCTTAGTAAGTTTTTTAAGGGAAAAGAATAAATTTATAGCTCTCGATCCGAAGGTTGAAAATTTCAAATTCTATAAAAATGTTTCGGTCTTAACCCCCAATTTAAACGAAACTTCAGGCGGTTCAGGCATTAAAATAAAAGACGAAAAAACGCTGGAGAAAGCGGGCAGGGCGGTTATGAAAAAAGTGAAGCCGGATTACCTGCTTATAACAAGGGGCGAATCCGGTATGTCGCTTTATTATAGCGACGGTAAGAATCCTTTGCATTTAAAAGCGAGGGCAAAAGAAGTTTACGACGTTACAGGTGCGGGAGATACCGTTATTTCAACTCTTGCAGTAGCAAAAAGCGTAGGAGCTTCAATTTCGGATGCTTGCTATTTAGCCAACGCGGCGGCAAGCATAGCGGTTTCCCAGCTTGGAACATATGCGGTCGGCGTAAACGAATTAGAAGAATTGCTGATTTCGGATTTTCAACAAAAAAATATCGGATAACATATAATAATAAACACATTAATAAATAATATTAATTAATTATAATATAATAAATTTTTATTTATATGCAGAAACTTATAAACATCGGATTTGGAAACGTAGTTTTGCAGAGCAGAGTCGTAGCGGTGGTTTCGCCGAGTTCTTCTCCGATGAAAAGGCTGAGAGAGTCGGCAAAGGACGGAAATAACTTAGTTGACGCTACGGAGGGGAGAAAGACCAGATCGGTTATTATTACGGATTCAGGACACATAATACTTTCCGCACTGAATACTTCTACTATTATTGCAAGATTGGAAGAAAAAGAGCAAAAATAATAAATAATAAATAAGAATTAACAAAACAACGACGACATATTTTGTCAAAATATTAAAAATGTTTAAAACGGATAAAGGTATGGATAATATCGATTTCAATAGCGAGGCGCTTCACGGAGACGGCAAGCCGAAAGGCATAATTTTTGCAGTGTCGGCTCCTTCCGGAACCGGAAAAACTACTTTATGCAATATGCTTTTGCAAGAATTTAAAGATATCAAGCCAAGCGTTTCGTTTACTACTAGACCAAAAAGAGAGGGCGAGATAGACGGCGTCAGCTATCATTTTATAACTGATGCCGAGTTCGACGGCATGATAGAATCGGATGAATTTATAGAATGGGCAAACGTCTTCGGCAAAAAATACGGTACGGCATACAAATCCGTTTTCAATCCGGATTCTTTGTTCGATATTTTATTAGAGATAGACGTTCAAGGAGTGGAAAAGATAAAAAAAATATATAAGAATAAAAAAAACGCAGACTTAAATAACAGCGCTTTGATTACTATATTTATTACTCCTCCTTCTTACGAAGGGCTTAAAGAAAGATTGGAGAAAAGAGGCGGATTGAGCGATAGCGAACTAAGAAACAGGTTAAATACGGCTTATAAGGAGATTAAACAAGGCGAATTTTACGATTACATCATAACCAACGACGATTTAAATTATGCTTATATTAAATTAAAATCTATCATAATCGCCGAGAGATGCAAAAATTCGAATAAATTTAAACCTTAAATATTAAAACAATGATATAATAAATACATAAGATGTCTGAATCTAATTCAGGTATTAACGCAAATAAACGTTATGAAAAAATTAAAACAGTAAAAAATCGTGAAGCGGAGGAGTTTAAATGGCAAGAGTAACTATCGAAGATTGTTTAATAAATGTTGAAAATAGGTTTGCGCTTGTAATAATAGCGGCAAAAAGGTCGAGACAGCTTATGGAAGGATCCAGCCCGAAAGTCGTTTCGAAAAACAAGCCTATTGTCGTAGCGTTAAGAGAAATAGCACAGGGATACGTAGGCGTTAAACAACAGAAGTAAAAAATCACTTTTATGAGCATTGCAAACGAAAATCTTGTTACGGTTAACCCCTCAGTAGATTTTAGCGCCTTAAACAATATCATAGAGCTTTTTAGAAATAATATAAATACGCTCGACGATATAAATATAGAAGATATCCATACCGAAAAGTTTAAACTGCTTAAAAAGGCATATTCTTTTTCCAAAAAGATGCACTCCGGACAGAAAAGAGTTTCCGGAGAGCCTTATCTTACCCATCCCATAGAAGTTGCGGCTATCGTCGCAGGATTGAGAATGGATTGCGCTTCGGTAGTATCCGCCCTTCTTCACGATACCGTAGAAGATACTTTAACTACTACTGAAGATATAAAGTCCGAATTCGGCGAAGAAGTGTCTTTTATAGTAGACGGACTTACCAAATTAGGCAAGCTCAATTTTAAAACATCCGAAGAGCTTGAAGCCGAAAATATCAGAAAAATGATAGTAGCAATGGCTAAGGATATAAGGGTTATAATCATAAAATTAGCCGACAGACTGCACAATTTACGGACTTTAGAAGTTCTTCCTAGAGAAAAACAGATTAAAATAGCGCAGGAAACTTTAGATATTTATGCGCCTTTAGCTAACAGGCTCGGAATATTTTTTATAAAGAGCGAATTGGAAGACCTTTCCCTTAAATACCTAAATCCGCAGGCATATAAAGATTTATCTTTTAAAATAAACAAAAAAAAGACGGAAAGAGAGAAATATATTGAAAAAGTTACGGATATTCTCAAGGAACATCTAGAAAAACACAATTTAAAGGCGGAAATATACGGCAGGCCGAAGCATTTTTATAGCATTTATAAAAAGATGATAGAACAGCACGTAAGTTTTGAAGATATTTACGATTTGCTGGCGCTCAGAATAATAGTCGACAACGAAACAGAATGTTACGAATCGTTAGGAATAGTTCATTCTATCTGGAAGCCTATTTCCGGAAGAATTAAGGATTATATCGCCATGCCTAAAGCAAATATGTATCGTTCTTTACACACTACGGTCATAGGACCCGAAGGTATGAGGGTGGAAATTCAGATCAGAACTAAAGAGATGCACTTTATCGATGAGTTCGGCATAGCGGCGCACTGGAAATACAAAGAAAACATAAAAGAATCCGATAAAGAAGACCTTGAACAGTTTAACTGGTTAAGGCAGTTAGTCGAATATCAGAGGGATTTAGACGATCCGCACGAGTTCTTAGACAGCGTAAAAATAGATCTATTTCAGGAAGAGGTTTATGTTTTTACGCCGAAGGGGAAAGTGATAGCCCTGCCTAAAGACTCGACGCCTGTCGATTTTGCCTATTACATACATACCGAGGTCGGCGATAAAACTACAGGAGCCATAGTAAACGGCGTTATGGTGCCGCTGAAGTATAAGTTGGCAAACGGCGATATAGTAGAAATTTTAACTAAAGAAGGACATCATCCTTCGAGCGATTGGTTGAGATATGCAAAGTCTTCGAAGGCTATATCTAAAATAAGAAATTATGTCAGGCAGGAGGAAAGGGAATTAAGCATTACCGCCGGCAGGGATAATTTAGAGAAGGAATTTAAAAAATTAGATGTTAGATCTTTAGATTTTAAAACAATAATAGCATCTTCTTTGCAGAAACTTTCGTTAAAAACGGAAGAAGAGCTGTTTGCCGCCATAGGTTACGGCAAATATACCCCCCAGTATATATTTTCTTTAGTCCTGCCTAATTATAAAAAGACCGACAAACTGTCTTTAATTACAAAAACCACTGGAAACGTAATAAATAAAATTATTCAGAAAATTAAGCAGAGTCCTGCAAAAAACGACGCAGTAGTGTCTTCACTAGGAGACGGACTTCTTTATAAGATTGCAGGATGCTGCCGTCCTATACCAGGGGACGATATAGTAGGATTTATTTCGAGAGGCAGGGGGGTCATAGTTCATAAATCTGATTGCAGAAATGTAATAGGGGCGGACAAAAGCAGATTTATAAACGTTAGCTGGAAAGAAACTTCTCAAAATAAATCAAATTTATCTAAAGCGGAATTATTCGAAACAAAAATAAGAATTATAACCGACGACAAAAAGGGTGTTTTAGCCGACATTGCGTCTTTAATATCCGTTAAAGGCGCCAATATATCGAAAGCGCAGGTTAGAACTTTAAACGACGGAAGGGCGGTTCATTTATTCGATATCGAAGTAAGGGACAACAAACAGGCAGAATCTATAGTGGACGGAATCAAGCCTATTAAAGGCGTAATAAAAGTAAACAGGGTCGTATAGAGCAGCACATTTAAAAATTAAAAGGCGTTTTAATATATAGAAAACGGAAAAATATCATTAAGATTAATTAAGCCTTAATTAAATTAAATAATAATACGGCAGGAGTTAAAACCTCCGAAAGAAAATTCGGTCAGATTAAAAATATCCTCCCGCCGTTATCGAAATATTGTTTATTTTACTTTTGACAAGTTTTGCATGTGTTGATTCCAAGCAGGGTATATAATGCGCAAAAGCCCGTTATTCCTGTAATCAGAGCTACCAATCCTACTATGATGAGTATAATTCCTAAAACTTCCGCAGACTTTAGGGCTAATATGCCGACGACCGCTAAAACGATACCTATAATAATTCTTATTACTCTGTCGGTGCCGCCTTCGTTTGTTTTCATTCCCATACCTCCTTACTTATTAATGTTACATAAAATTAAGTTAATTTAAAAATTAAAATATGAATATATAAATAATCATATCTATTGTCTATTGTAACATATTTTTTAAAAAAAGCAATGATATATATGCATGATGATATATATGCATGATATATATGCATCTTCGTAATTCCTAAATTGAAATTTAATCCGAATTGTTTTAACATATTTATTATCCCCCTTATTTATTTTGTTTTTCACCTGTTGGGTGATTTAATTA
>JAJYKQ010000031.1 GCA_021788495.1 bacterium
CTTTAGTCGTACCTGAAGTTAACCCCGACGATATAAAATATTATTCCAAAAAAAATATAATCGCAAATCCTAACTGTTCGACCATTCAGATGCTAGTTCCACTCAAACCGATTCACGACAAATATAAGATAAAAAGAATAGTGGTATCGACTTACCAATCCACTTCGGGAGCCGGCAAAAAAGCTATGGACGAACTTTTTTACCAGACTACAGGCATTATAAATGCGCAAGGCGATATATTTCCGGAAAAATTTCCCGTGCAAATAGCTTTTAACTGTATTCCTCAAATAGACGTTTTTGCAGACGACGGATATACCAAAGAAGAGATTAAAATGGTAAACGAAACCCGTAAAATAATGCATGACGAAAATATAGGCGTGTCTGCCACTACGGTGAGAGTTCCGGTTTTCTTCTCACACGGCGAATCCGTTAATATCGAAACGGAAAAAAGTTTCGATATTAAAGATATAAAGAAAATGCTTTCCGAAACTAACGGAGTTAAAATTATAGATGACGTATTAAGCGAAAATCCGGAAGAGCGTTATCCTTACCAGACTAACGTCGCAGGAAACGACGACGTATATGTCGGCAGAATAAGAAAGGACTTTTCCGTGCCCAACGGCATGAACTTATGGATCGTAGCCGACAACGTCAGGAAAGGAGCTGCTCTAAACGCCGTGCAGATAGCGGAAATTTTAATTAAAAAGTATCTTTAATACCTTTAATCCTTCAATGTAACAGCAAAAACCTCTTGAATATTTGATAGTGAATATAGAAAAAGGTGTCAGATTTTATTTTACGCATACGAAAAGAAACAATTAAAGCGAGAAAAAGGTGTCAGATTAATTTTACGCATACGAAAAGAAACAATTAACGATAAAAGATGCTGCGTAAAATTAATCTGACACCTTTTTCCAGGTTTAAGGTATTTAAATAATGTCTTTAAAATTACGAAACCATGAGATAATTAAAAATTTATCCGTAGTTTCGTTTTTTACTTTAATAAGCAGAATTCTGGGTTTACTTAGAGACGTTTGCATTGCATACTTTTTCGGCGCCGGAATTACTACGGATGCGTTTTTCGTTGCATTCAGGATACCCAATCTGTTCAGGAGGCTTTTCGGAGAAGGAGGGATATCTGCTTCTTTTATTCCCGTATATTCGGAAAGTTTGGTCAAAAAAAGCGAAATAAATTCGGAAGACCTTTTTCAAACCGTTTTCGCGATACTTTTTTTTATCCTTTTATTCCTTTCTCTTATAGGATTTTTATTTTCGTTTGTTTTTGTAGCCGTTACTGCGCCGGGCTTTTTGGGTAAACCTTTTGAGTTTAATCTTGCGGTTATTCTAACTAAGGTCATGTTCCCGTATATTTTTTTGATAGGACTTACCGCCTTTCTATCGGGAGCGTTAAACGTTCACGGTTCTTATGCTCCCGGCGCAATGTATCCGATAATATTAAATATAGCGCTTATATTATCGGCAGTTTTTTTAAAGCGGTTTTTTCACCCGGCTATTTTTGCTCTTGCGACGGGCGTTATGATAGGAGGAGCGCTTCAGCTTGCATCCCAGATTTATTATATTAAAAAAAAGAAAATACGCCTCGGTTTCAAGTTTAATTTTAAAAGTTCGGACGTAAAGGCAGTTTTTAAACTGCTTACCCCCTCGCTTTTAGGTATGGCGGTAATTCAGCTTAATCTCGTTTTCGATACGCTCCTTGCTTCTTTTCTTCCTTCCGGCAGCATATCTTATCTTTATTACGGCGACAGGCTTTATCAGTTTCCTCTCGGAGTTTTTGCAATAGCTATGCAGACTGCTATTTTTCCTACGCTTTCCGCTTCGTTTGCAAAAAATAATATAAAAGAAGTGGATGGAGCTTTTAATTTTGCGTCTTCGCTTATGTTTTTTATTATAATACCGTCAAGCATAGGGCTAATACTTTTAAGAAGCCCGCTCGTAAAATTAATATATATGCACGGGTTGTTTAATGCGGCAGACGCTCAAAAAACTGCCGGAGTTCTTCTGTTTTTTATAATAGGTTTATGGGCGTCTGCGCTTTTAAAAACGGTGGTCCCCGTTTTTTATTCTATGAAAGATACTAAAACGCCGGTTAATGCGGCGATAATTTCATTGTTTATAAATATCGTATTTGCGGTTATTCTTATGCGGGTGATGGGAGTATACGGACTTGCGCTGGCTTCCAGTATTTCTTTAATTTTCAATTATCTGTTTCTTTTGAGAAAACTGCATCGCAGGAAAGGTATAGGCTTAGAAACAACTTTTTTTAAATCTTTCCTGAAAACGTTAGCGGCAAGTTTAGTTATGGGGGTTGCAGTTGAATTGATAATAGCGGCTTCAAATAAAATGCATTTTGGCCGGTTATCGGTAGTTTTAATTTCTATAGCCGCAGGATTAATTATTTACTTAGCCGCTTCGCTAATTTTTAAGAACGATTCTGCAGATATATTAAAAAACATAATTGCTAAAAAAAATTAACTTTTCGATTTTTTATTTTTCTTATTCTTAATTTTTTCTAAAGGCTGTTTTGTTAGTACCGTTCTATTGGTTTTATTTTCGGCATCGTTTTTAGCGGCATTATTATTTTTTTTGCTAATAGTAGAACCCGTGACGGTTACTATAGTTCCATAGCCTATCTGCTTATATAATAGAAGGGCGTCTTGCTCCGAAAGTTCGACGCATCCGGCCGATTGAGGAAAACCGTAATATTTGCGATGCATATAGTGAAGAGCTACGCTTTTATGGAAATAGTCTATATATTTTATTCCGGAATCGGAATAATGAACCAGTTTGACCGGATGTCCGTCCAAACACTCTATGTTTTTAAAATGTTTTGACTTTAAAGACGCATAAAGTTTTTTCGTAATAGGCACAGGAAAAAGTCCGGTCATAGTGGTGTCTGGAAGCCTTAAAAAAACATACCAGGTGCCGTCCTGCGTTAACCCTAGTATGCCGGTATTAACGGGAAAAGAAAAAATTATACGGCCGTTTTCGTATAACTCTGCTTTCTCGTTAGTTTTCGACTGTTTTACTAATATCCAGTCCCACGGCTGTTTGTCGAACTGTTTTTTTTCTGCGCTTTTTTCGAGTTCGCATAACAGCTTGTTGTTAATTTCAGGTCCGTCGTATTCTCCGTCTTTAATTCTGCCTGATTCGTAAAGATATTTTGCAATTGCGCCTATAATCAAAGGATTTTGTTCGTTCCAGCCGTAAGAATAAGCGATTTTTTTAAGATTGTTTGGCAAGGGGAAAGAAAATTCATATTTGCCGTCGGAGGTCAAATAAATAGGAAGATATTTCAAGTATTGCAAATATTTTACGGTGCAAAGAAATGCGTTAAGGTTTGTGCAATCAAGCGGTTTAGCTAAATCCGGTTTATAAATCTTCTTTTTTGCTTGTTCTTTTTTCTTAGAAGGTTTGACAGTTGTTGATGTAGGTTTTATACCCATTATTTGGTTAAAACTTGAATTTTTTATTTTATCCCGAGTTGCAGAAACGGATAACGGAAAAAAAATAAATTTCATTGCAAAATATGAACCTGCCATAAAAACAGTAATAGAGGCTGTCAATAAAAATATATGTTTCTTGCTTAGTTTCATTTATCTCATTCCGTTTCCGTTTTGTAACAGTGCCGAAATTGAATTCCTGCGCCGCATATGGTTGATTCGGCACCGCAAGAGGTTATTTTGACTTTTTTAACAATAATGTTATAATCGAAATAAACGGATAATTTTTTAAGTCATTATAATTATACAATATAATATATAATATTGTATAATTTTTTATATATTTTTTTTAGAGGTAATTAAAAAACAAAATTTGCGCAGAGACGATAAACGCTTAAAGACCGAAGGCGATTCTTTGGTCTTAAAAAGGCATGAAAAGAACGATACCGAGAGAATAGAGCTTGAGGATATAGAACTTTTTAATAAATTCTCAAATCCTTCCTCCGGCATTAAAAATCTTATAGAATCCGAATTCGACGTCGATATGTCCGTCAGGGGCAATACGGTAATCGTTAAAGGATTAAAAAAGAATATACGTACCGCCGTTTTTTTTATAAAGGATTTACTGAACCTGTTTAAAACAAACGAAACTATAACTGATGCAGATTTAAAAAGACTGGCAAAGTTAAAAATAGTCAGTCCTGAAATTAACGTTGCCGCCCATTTATATCCGTCCGTTCTTCTGACTCCGAGAAAGAAAAATATTACGCCGAGAACTCCAAACCAGAAAAAATACACGGATGCAATTTTTAAAAACGACGTAGTTATCGGCATAGGTCCTGCCGGAACCGGAAAAACTTATCTTGCAATGGCTTGCGCTATATCTTTATTTCAAAATAAAGTTTTCGAGAGGATAATTTTGACGCGTCCGGCGGTGGAAGCAGGAGAAAAATTAGGTTTTCTGCCAGGAGATATTGCGCAAAAGATAAATCCGTATTTGCGTCCGCTATACGATGCCTTGTATGAAATGACGGAGTTTGAAAAAGCTATGAGGCTTATAGAAACGGATGTCATAGAGATTGCTCCTATAGCCTTTATGAGAGGAAGGACTTTAAACAATTCGTTTATAATACTTGACGAAGCGCAAAATGCCACCAACGAACAGATGAAAATGATGCTGACCAGAATAGGTTCCGGATCTAAGATAGTAGTAAACGGCGATATTACTCAGACGGACCTGCCTTCCGATAAAGATTCGGGTCTTATAAAAGCAAGCAAGATATTAAAAAATATCGACGGCATAGAAGTGGTAAATTTCGACGAAACAGACGTCCTGCGGCATAAATTAGTTCGCGATATAATAAAAGCATATGAAAAGAACTAAATTCTTAGAATTTTTAAAAAATAATTCAATTGAAATCAAAAGCCGTTATTCCGCCCTTTTAATAATTCTTTTAATAGCTTCGGTATTATTGACTTTTCTGCTTTATAACGGTTTGGAATTTATAAAAAATAAGTATAAAGCCGGAGAAATAGCTAGAAAAACGGTAATAGCCAAAAGAAGTTTCAGATACGTTAATACTAAAGCGACTAACGCAATTTTAAAAAAGAAAATAGCCGTAAGCCCTGATGTTTATCTATATTATCCGGAAATCAAAACAAGTTTGACCAGGAGGATAAAAAAAGCTTTTTCCATAGCAAGAACATATAAAGACGAACATAAGCCGAATGAAGAAAATCAGAATATTACGGAAAATATATTCGGGTCTAAATTAGGAGTAAAATTAAACAAAAAAGTTCTCGACGAATTTTATTATTTGAATTACAACAAAAACGTAGAAAATTATATTTTAAAAATAGTTTCGAACGTTTACAAAACGGGGGTTTTATCTAAATCGGCGTCGTACGGCAAAAATATAGAAATAAAAAACACGGTAACAAACAGACGAAAAATAGTAAACTATCCTCAAATTTTTTTTACTTCTAAAAAGGTAAAAAGTTTTGCTTATTATTATACCGTAAAATATTTAAATTTCCTGCCCGATTATATGCGTTTCGATATTTACGATATTACTTACAGTATTATAAAACCCGATATTGTTTACTCAAAATATCTTACGTTAAAAAAAATAGAAATAGTTAAAAAAGAAAATAAACCTATTCTCATACGCGTTAACAAAGGCATGCTTTTGATAAAAGCCGGAGAACTTATAACCAAGTCTAAAGCACTTGAATTAAATACGTACGATTCTAAATTTAAATTAGAAAATAATATACCGTCGTTAATAGGGTTATTTTTAGTAATAACTATACTTTTGTCGCTGTCCTATATTTTTCCATACAGATATATAAAAAAATTCAGGACTACTTTAGATTTTAAGAATATACTTTTTGTAATTACGGTTTTATTATTTTCCATATTGTTGATAAAAGCCGGAATTATATTTTCTAACGCGCTTTCTTTATATTTTCCTTTTATCGATAAAAACGACGTATATTACCTGATTCCTTTTGCTTTTGGACCCATGCTGGTAAGGATAATTTTAAATTCTGAAGTTTCGGTTGTTTATATAGCTCTTTTTTCTATATTGACGTCGATAATTTTTAAAAACTCTATTTTTTTTATGGTATATACGTTTGCTGGAAGTTTTATAGCTTCTTATGAAGTTTTCGACTTTTCTTCATGGGGAAGAGTAATTAGAGCCGGCGTTATTACGGGATTGATAAATGTAGTAATGGCGTCGGCATTTGCGTTAATAGGGTTTAATCTTATAAACGTTCAAACTCTTTATGCCGTCGTTTCGGCTTTTTTATCAGGCGTAATTTCTTCTATTATGGTTATAGGGCTTATTCCGGTTTTGGAAAGCATATTCGGCTTTACGACCGATTTTAAACTGCTTGAACTTTCAAGCGCCGGCAACCCTTTGCTCCGGCAGTTTTCTATAGCGGCTCCAGGCACCTACCAGCATTCGATAATGACTTCTACCCTTGCGGAATCTGCCGCTACGGCTGTGGGAGCCAACCCTCTTCTGGCGAGAGTTGCGAGCCTATACCACGATATAGGGAAAATAACAAAGCCCAACTATTTCATAGAAAATATAGTAAATTCCGAAAATCCGCACGACAAACTTTCTCCAACTATGAGCAGTTTGATTATAGCTTCGCATGTAAAAGACGGACAGGAACTTGCAAAAAAATATAAACTAGGAAATAAAATAGAAAGCATAATCGCCGAACATCACGGTACTTCTATGATAGGGTCTTTTTACGAAAAGGCGTATAACGAAAATAAAGGTGCGCATATTTCAAGCGACGCTTTCAGATACGCAGGTAGAAAACCGCAGACTAAAGAGGCCGGAATAATTATGTTGGCCGATTCCGTAGAAGCTATATCGAGATCGATGTCGAATATATCGCCGTCGAGACTTGAACAGATGGTCAGAAAAACTATAAATAGAATTTATACCGACGGACAGCTTGACGAATGCGAATTGACGCTGAAAGATCTTCATATTATAGGCGATGCTTTCGTGAAAGTTTTGAATTCCGTTTTTCATCAAAGAATTCCATATATAGACAGGCAGACCGGAGGAGCCGATAAAAGTGAAGCAGGCAAAGTCGATAATAAATATAACGGATATTCAGAGAAAATCGAAAATAAACCAAAGGTTAGTCCGCTATATCGTTAAAAATTCCGTAAACAAACTTTATTGCGGTTATTATGAAATAGATATAATTTTCTGTTCAGAAAATTATATTAAAACATTGAATAAAACTTACAGGAATCAAAATAAAGCTACCGACGTACTGTCGTTTGAGATTAAAGAATGGGAAAACGGCGTTTATCATATCGGCGAAATATATATATCGCCGTCCGTTGCGCAAAAAAACTACCTCAAAAACCGCGAGTTTTGGGAAAAATCAGAGTGGATATCCCTGAACGGCGATAATTACGAATATAAAGACGAAAATAAAGAAAGCCGACCCCGATATTATTACCTAAAAGGTTTTCGCAGGGAGATCGCTCTGCTTGTTATACACGGTATTCTTCACCTTTTCGGATACGTTCACGACGAAGAACACAAAATGAATTTAGACGATGAAGATTATGATGAAGATATGAAAAATATGCAGAATTTTTTATATAAAGAGTTAAACTGGAAATTGTAATTATATGAAAAAAACAACGCAGAGCCGCTTGGAATCTTTTAACGCCGCTATAGAGGGCATTATTTTAGCTACCAAGACCGAGAAAAATATGAAAATACATTTTTCCGTAGCTCTTGCCGCCATAATACTTGCTCTTTTTTTAAAAGTATCGAAAATAGATATCTTATTCGTCCTTGTTTCCGTTTTTTTTGTTTTATTTGCGGAAACTCTTAATACTTCCATAGAATATCTTGCCGATTTTATATCCAAAGAGCATTCTGAAGAAATTGCCGCCGTTAAAAATTTAGCCGCCGGCGCGGTTCTTTTATCCGCCTTCGGTTCGTTCGTAGTCGGATACATAATTTTTTCCAAATACCTTTATTATTTGATATACTATACGATAAATATGATTAAAACCGAAGGTTCCGATATATCCGTAATAATTATATCGATTGTTTTTGTAGGAATTATAATAATAAAGGCTATGTTTAATAAAGGCACACCCTTAAGGGGAGGTTTTCCGAGCGGCCATGCCGCCATAGCCTTTTCTATATGGCTTATAGTATCTTTTTTGACTTTAAATCCTGTAGTTTCCCTGCTTACGTTTATTCTTGCGCTAACGATAGCTCTTTCCAGAATTAGCAGCGGAATTCATACTAAAATAGAGGTTTTAACCGGAAGCATTATAGGAATTTTAATTACCGTGCTTATATTTAAGCTGTTTTATTTTTAATAATTGTAAAAATTTTAAATAAGGAGAATAATGTCTGCAAAAGAAAAACAAAAAACCAATAAACTCGACGAGCTTATAGAAATAGTTAAAAAATTAAGGTCGGAAAACGGCTGTCCCTGGGACAGGAAGCAGACTGAAGAAACTTTAAAACCGTATATCATAGAAGAAGCTTACGAAGTCGTCGAAGCTATTAGTTCCGGCGATAAAATCGAAATAATGGAAGAACTCGGCGACCTTCTTCTTCAAGTCGTTTTTTTATCGGACGTTTATGCCGATAAAAAAGAGTTTTCTATTGGCGACGTTATAGAGACGGTAAACAAAAAACTTATAAGAAGGCACCCTCACGTTTTTGATAAAAAATTTTCTTTAAAAGAGGGTGAATGCCTTGAAGACGCTATACTTAGAAACTGGGAAAGGATTAAAGGGGAAGAAAAGAAGGAAAAATCGAAAAATAAACCGGACGTTCCGAAAAAACCGTCTGTATATATTTCTGAATCTATGCCGTCTTTACACAGGGCATATATGGTTCAGGAAAAAGCTAAGAGGCAGGGTTTAGATTTTGCGGATGCCGAAGGAGCATTAAAAAAGGTATATGAAGAAATAGAGGAATTTAAAGAGGAACTGAGTAAAAACGGCAATGCCGATAAAGACGTAAATAAAAATAAAATAATAGAGGAATACGGCGATATATTGTTTTCGCTAGTAAATTTAGGAAGGCTTTTAGATATTCATCCCTGTTCGGCTTTAAATAAATCCACGGATAAATTTATAAAAAGATTCGGATATATCGAGGAAAAAGCCGCAAAACCACTTTCGGAATTAGATGCCGCAAGCTTGGACGAATTATGGGAATCTTCTAAAAAGGAATCATAATAGTGATAGTGAAGGGTATTTTACGGAACGACAAAATAAAGAATCTATGCTTAGCCTGTTTATCCGGCGTTATAACGGCTTTATTGTTTCCGGTTTTTAATCTTGAATTCCTCGCATGGATTGCATTGATCCCTCTTTTATACGCAGTATATAAATCTAAGAGTTTTAAAGAATCTTTCTTATACGGTTTTATTGCCGGTGTAGTTTCATATGTAATTATACTTTACTGGATAGTTTATACCGTAAGCAAATTTGGAGGTCTTCCTTACTACATAGCGGTTTTTGCGCTTATTCTTCTTGCTTCGTATCTTGCTCTTTACGTAGCTCTGTTTGCCGGTTTTTCAAAGATTGTATTAAATCGTTATAAGAAATTAAGTTTTATTCTAATTCCTTCAAGCTGGGTTTTTTTCGAGTTTTTGAAATCTAAGCTGTTAACCGGTTTTCCTTGGGAAAACTTAGGATGCTCGCAGTATTTAAATATACCTTTTATACAAATCTCAAATATTATCGGCGTTTTTGGACTATCTTTTATAATAGTTCTAGTTAATTATGCAATATTCAGCTTTATTTTTTTAAAAAGCGGGCTTTCAAAAAAACAGGCATTATTTGAGCTTTTTTTCGTTATATCGGTTTTTATTTTAGTAATATTATACGGATATTACAATATATATTCCGTAAATAAACTAGTTAAGCATAAAAAGCCGTTAAGGATCGCCCTCATTCAGGGAAATATAGGGATGTTCCAAAAATGGAAAATTACGAAAAAAAGAACGACGCATATATATCTTAAATTGACGGAGCAGTCTTTAAAATATAAACCTCAGCTGGTTATATGGCCTGAAACCGCGCTCCCGTATATTATCTCGGTTTATCCTTTTTACTGGAACAAGGTTATGGGATTTGCCGAAAAGCATAAAATAGATATGGTTTTCGGTGCGATAGGGTTTAATTTTTTTAATCGGACGTATCATTATTATAACAGGGACTATATGTTTACCGATAAAGGAAGGTATTACTATTACGACAAACATCATTTAGTCCCCTTCGGAGAATATATACCGTTAAAGAAGCAGCTGCCTTTTCTCGCTCATATTTTAAGGGGAGCGGGAATAGGAAACTTTACTGCCGGCAAAAAATTCAGGATTTTAAAAAACGGCAAATTAAAAATAGGTTCCATGATATGCTATGAAGCTTATTTTGACGGACTCGTAAGGCATTTTCCAAAAAACGGAGCAAATCTTTTTGTAAGCATTACGGATGATGCATGGTACGGAAAAACATCGGCTCCTTATCAGGATATGTCTATGACTGTTTTTCCGGCGGTTGAAAACGAAAGGTTTATTGCCCGCGCCGGAAATTCAGGCGTAAGCGGAATAATATCGCCGGTCGGGAAAATTTTAGACGAAACCGCGATATTTAAGCGTACTTATATGATAGGTTACGTTAAATTAATTAATAGAAAGACTTTTTTTGCAATATATGGTAATATATTTGCTTATATATCGGATGTTTTTTTTATAATTTCAATGTTATACATTTTTATATTAAAACTGTTTCCTGCATTAAATATTTATAGAAAAAAATAAAGTTAAATTTAAAAAGATATATTTATCCGGAGGTTTTTAAATGTCTATAGCTTCAGCGCAGGGAGATTCGCTTTTTAACGTAAGTCTTTTGGAAAGAAGCCTGAAAACCCTCGAAGAAAAATTAGAAAAACTGCGGAGGGCGCTTTGAAGTCGATATTTCCGAAAAAAGGCTTAAAGAGATAGAGGAGATTTCTTCAAATGAACATTTCTATAAAGATATAAACTATTCCAAAGAAATATTAATAGAAAAATCGGCAATAGAAAATAAGATTAAACCTTTTTATTCCGTTTACGAAGAGTTTAAAAACATAAAAGACCTATACGATATTTCTATAGAAGAAAACGACGAAAAAATGCTCGAAGATATTTTCGCCGGCGTAAAATCTTTAGAAAAAAACGTATCCGCTTTAGAAATGGATACTACGCTTTCAGGAAAAGACGATA
>JAJYKQ010000032.1 GCA_021788495.1 bacterium
GTAAATAAATCTGACACCTTTTCCTTCCTCTTACGCATGCCGAAAATAAATCTGCCACATTTTCCTTTTCCTGACTCTACGACAGTGCGCTAATATCCCGTTCCGCTTTCCAAGACTCGATATCCCGGCTGAATTCGTTTATTAAAACTCCGGCGGCATCCTTATCCTTGCTTTCCGAAAAAATTTCAAAATGAGCCCCTTCGGAAGCGGGGTACGCAAGAACCCAGCCTTGAGGTTTTATAAGTTTTATTCCGTCTATCAACAAAACATTTTCGTCCGAATATTTTTCAAAAAACTTCCTCATAATAAAACCTTTCAGCTCCGTAGGACAAGGAACTTTTTTGTATTCAAAATACGTCGGTTCTATAAACCTCATCTCATTTTTTATAGAACTGTCAAGTTTTGCAAGCATTTCCAGCAGTTTTATAGCCGAATACATTCCGTCAAAAGCCGGCATAAAGCCGGGGTAGATATAGCCGCCTTCATTGTCGCCCGCAAAATATATTTTTGAATTTCCGGCTTTTTCCATTAGACAGCTAGACGAATTTTTTGCGTAAATTATCTCGTAGTCGTGTTCTTTAGCCATCTTAGATATATTAAAAGATGAATTAACGGGAACTGAAATAGATTGAAACTTTTTCTCGGTCTTCATAACCAGCATGGCCATTAATGTCAAAGCGGTGTTGCCGTCTATATTATCGCCGTTTTCATCGCATAAATATATCTTTTCCCCGCCGTTGTCTATAAAAATTCCCAGGTCGGCGTTAATAGACCTTACTATGCTCGACAATTCCTTGAGGGATTTTTTGAATTCTCTTTCGGTTTTCGTTATTTTAGTCTGGTCTAAATTAGCGTTTAAGTGAACGGAATCTATGCCGAGTTTTCCTATTACCGCAGGAAAAATTTTACTGGAACTACCGTAAGAATAATCTATTACTATTTTAAATTTTCTTTTTATAATCTTTTCTGTATCTATAGTTTTAAGAAATCCGTCGGTATAATATTCGGTACCGTGAGTAGGATAAAAAATTTCACCGGTTTCTTCCGATCCGACCCTCGTATAATCTTCCCTGAAAAACAGTCTTTCTATTTTCTGCTCACCAAGCGAAGAAAAATCCAAACCGTTAGAATCAAAAAATTTTATATTTAAAAGTTTTTTATCGAAAGGATGTTTTCTTACATGTATTCCGCCCGAACTTTTAAACTGTTTTGCCTGATAGCGGACTATTGAAATTGGGGTATCGCTGAAATCGTTAACGTTAACGCCAACGGAAAGAACGCCCGACATCATAGCCCTCGAAAAAAGACGCGAAGTTTTATGACTGTCCCTTGATACCGATATCGTCCTGTTTTTGCCGACGGTTGCTCCGAACGCCGCTCCGAGCTTAGAAGCAAACTCGGGCGTTATTTCTAAATTAGCAAGACCGGTTATTCCATATTGACCGAATATTTTGGCACTCCATTTGTCAGACCATATAAGGCTTTCGGATAATATTGCCCCGTCTTCCACGTTTTTAAACGGCCAAATCTTAACGTTAGGATTAATCACTGCGCCGTTTCCTATATGGCATACGTCGGAAACTACAGCTCCTGCCCCTATAAATACGTTGTTTCCGGCATAAGTTTTATATCCGAGGATAGATTCCTGTATATCGCAGTTTGCGCCTATCTTTGACGCCTTGCCAATTACCGACCCGCTGATTGATGTGTTTTCCCCAATAGTACAGTTGTCTCCGATAACGCAATTTTTAATTTTGCAGTTTTGAAGAATATGGACGTCTTTACCCAGAATAGAATTTTCTATATCGCAGGTAATATCCACTATGCTTTTTGCGCCTACGGTTATATTTTTATCTCCTAACTTTTCGCCGTCTATATTAAGATTTATTTTACCGGCGATAATGTCTAAATGGCTCTGCCTGTATTCCGAAAGCGTTCCTACGTCTTTCCAGTATCCGTTAGATATATGCCCAAAAAGTTTTTTGCCGTCTTTTAGTAAAAGCGGGAAAAGGTCTTTGGAAAAATCGAATTCGCTTTTTTCCGGAATCATTTTTAATACTGAACGGTTTAATATGTAAATGCCGGTATTTATGGTATCGCTAAAAACTTCGGACCATGTCGGCTTTTCTAAAAATTTAGTTATTTTGCCTTCGGCATCTGTTATGACTATGCCAAACGACAGAGGGTTTTCTACGTGCGTAAGGACTATTGTAGCGTCGCTTTTTTTGCCTATATGAAAATCTATCGGTTTTGAAATATTAATATCGGTAATTATATCGGCGCTTATCACCATAAAATCGTCGTCTTTAATTATTTTTTCGACGTTTTTTACGGCCCCCGCAGTCCCGTAATCTTCTTCGGCAAGAACGTATTCAATTTTTACGCCGAAATCGGAACCGTCTTTAAAATAATTTTTAATAAGGTCCGGCTGAACGTAAAGAAGCACTATAAGGTCGTTTATTCCGTGCGATTTAAGAAGGTTAACGACATGCTCCATCATGGGTTTGTTTGCTATGTGTATCATCGGTTTTGGAGCATTATTCGTTAAAGGTTTAAGTCTTGTTCCAAAACCTCCTGCCATAATAACGGCCTGCATACTTTGTTCTCCGATAGTTTTAAACTTTAAATACGATTTTAAATTTTAACAAAACAACTTTTAATGTTGCAATATAGCAATTATTCTAATAAAATTATATCTTATTAAATAATAAAATCAAAATAAAAATTATGCTTTCTTACATTCTGCATTTAGATACGGCACTTTTTTTACTCATCAATAACAATTTCCACTTTTCTTTACTAAACGACAATATGAGGGCGGTTACCAATCTCGGCAACGGCTGGGTCGTTTACTGGCTCGTACTTTTGTATGTTTATTATTTTAACCGTCAAAAATTCAAAGAATCGTTTTTTTTGCTTTTTTTAACTCAAATAGTTCCGGGTATTATAGACATTATAATAAAAAAAGCCGTCCACAGGCCGAGACCCATCGTAGCGCTTCACTCTCTTATCGAAGAAGGAAAGGTTCACGTAAATATTTTAGGCAGACACTTAACAGAAAATTCTTTTCCTTCCGGACATACGGTAACGGCTTTTTCCCTTGCAGTCGCCCTATCTTATATGTTTCCCAAACATAAAAAAGCATTTTATATACTGGCTTATGTAGTGGCGTTTTCAAGGGTTTACGACGGCGAGCATTATCCTTTGGACGTTATCGCGGGCGGTATAATCGGGTATTTATTCGCTAAGATAACGCTCGTCTTATACAAAAGAATAAAAAATTATAAAAATTATAATTTTGAACGATAAAACTATATTAATTAAACCGTCAAGAAGTTAATTTTTTAGATTCTATATATATTACTATTTTTCTTGCAATTCTCCTGGAAACTCTTATTATAGCCCCTTTCTCTTGTTTATGGGCTATAAGGGGGTTTATATAATTATAGTACGTTGCGCTTGACGAAAAATTTACGTTCCTGAAAATTATCTTTCCGCCGGTATTATACATGCTGACGGTTACGCTGACGGTAATATCGTAATCAACCGCCGCCGCTACGCCCGTATAAGACATTACGTTATTTTGTATAGAAGTTATTTTTCCGGACAGATAATAAAAAGCGCCGCTTTCGTTTGAAGTAAACATATACGTCTGCATATTAAGAAACTTTGCTATATTATTTGAAAAATATACTCCCAACCCGCTTTTATAAGTTTGATTTTTAAAAGGTTTTACGTAAATTTCGGATATGTTATTGTAATTTTTTGATTTTTTACTTATGCTGCTTACCGGCAAGCCCGACGTAACGGAACCCTCGCTGCCGTTTAATACTTTAAAACCGCACCCCGTCGAAAAACCGGCGGCAAGAATAATTATAATCGATAATAATAATGACTTTTTTTTAAAATTCATACGATTTAATATAACCTTTGTATTTTACGCAGTATCCTTTATCGTTAACTATTTCTTTTCGTATGCATAAAATAAATTTTATCTGACACCTTTTTCAAACTATAATGTTTAACAGTTTATTTTTTACATATATAACTTTTTTAATTGCGCTCTTATCTTCTGCGTATTTTTTGATTTTTGGGCTTTCCATAGCAGCTTTTAAGACGGACTCTTCATCCGAATCAATGGCCGCAGTTACGACGTCTCTCATCTTTCCGTTTACCTGCACCGCTATGTTGCAATTTTCTTTCAAATATCCGGCATCTATTTTTTCAGGCCAGTTTTCGCTTTCTATGAAAGAGCCGTTTAAAATTTCAAATATTTCGGAACAGACATGCGGTATGAAAGGATATAATATCAAAATGACTGAATTTAAAAAATGTTTCAGCAGATATTTATCGGATTTATTTAATAATGCAAGTTTTTCCCCGTCTAAAGCTCCGGTAAAATCGTTAAAAGCGTTAATTAATTCCATCGACGAACTGATAACCGTGTTAAAATGATAGCGTCCGTTCATTTCGGTTTCGGTTTTTTCTATTACGCCGTTTAATCTGTAAATTAATTCTTTAATCGACGGATTTACGACGGCTTTATTTATTTCGTACGCCGAAACGCTTAAACTTGCCGTATTGGGCGAAGATTGCGAAATATTTGATTCTTCTATATAAAATTTGCCATTCGTATCTTTTAATATTTCGAAAAAATCGACTACGGTTTTATAGAATTTATTTATAAATCTATATGCCCCCTCAACTCCAGAATCGCTCCATTCCAAATCTTTTTCGGGGGGAGCCGCAAAAAGTACGAATAATCTTACCGTATCGGCGCCGAATTTTTTAATAAGTCTGTCCGGATCGACGACGTTGCCTTTGGATTTAGACATTTTAGCGCCGTTTTTTATGACCATCCCCTGCGTAAGAAGATTTTTGAAGGGTTCGTCTAATTTTATATAATTTAAATCCCTCAGCGCCTTCACGAAAAATCTTGAGTACAGAAGATGCATAACTGCATGTTCTACACCGCCGATATACTGATCGACCGGCAGCCAGTATCTAACGTCTTCGCTTTTAAACGGATTTTTTTCTTTTTCTTCGGAAAGAGTATATCTTAAAAAATACCAGGAAGACTCCACGAAAGTATCCATAGTATCGGTTTCCCGCTCGGCTTTTCCTCCGCATTTAGGGCATTTTGTATTTATAAACGATTTATGCTTTTTAAGAGGAGAGGCTCCTTCTCCCGTAAACACGACGTCGTCGGGCAGTATTAAAGGCAGGTCGTCTTCGTTCAGCGGGACTATTCCGCATTTTTCGCAATACACGACGGGTATAGGACACCCCCAGTATCTCTGCCTCGATATTCCCCAATCTCTCAGCCTGTAGTTGGTAACTTTTTTTCCTATATTTTTATTTTCGGCAAAATCGGCTATTTTTTCTTTTGCCTCTTCGGATTTAAGCCCGTTAAACTCTCCGGAATTTACAAGTATTCCGCCGTCAGTATAAGGCAGTCCCGCTAAGTCTTCCAAAGTATTTTTCGCTCCTTCTTTTGTCGGTTCTATAACTTGCATTATTTCTATTCCGTATTTTTTTGCGAATTCATAATCTCTTGCATCGTGCGCGGGAACCGACATAATAGCGCCTGTTCCGTAATCCATCAATACAAAATTTGCTATAAATACTGGTATCGTTTTATTAGTAAACGGATTAACGGCATAAGAACCGGTAAAAAATCCTTCTTTTTCGGAAACGTCTTTAGATACCAAAGAATTATGCTTCATTGTTTCTAATTTTTCTAAATCTTTTGAATTTTTTATTAAACTTTTAGCGGCGGGATGAAGCGGAGACATAGCAATATAGGTTGCGCCGAATATGGTATCGGGACGCGTAGTAAATATCTCTATGAAATTTTCGCCTGAACCGGCGATTTTAAAAATTACCGTTAAACCTGAACTTTTGCCTATCCAGTTTTTTTGCATAGTTTTTACTTTATCCGGCCAGCCTTCCAAAGTATCTATATCTTTAAGCAGTTCTTCCGCATAGTCCGTAATTTTCAAAAACCACTGGTCCATATTTTTGACCGTTACGTCCTTGCCGCACCTCCAGCACTTTCCGTCTTCGACTTGTTCGTTGGCAAGGGTAGTATTGCATGATTCGCACCAGTTAACTAAGGAATTCTTCTTGTAAGCTAAACCTTTTTTATACATACGCAAAAAAAACAGCTGCTCCCATCCATAATATTCAGGTTCCGAAGTAATTACGAGCCTGCTCCAATCGTAAGAAAAACCCAATTCTTTAAGCTGTTTTATCATATATTCTATATTGCTTTTAGTCCATTCGGCAGGATTAGTCTTATGCTTTATCGCTGCGTTTTCGGCGGGAAGTCCAAAACTGTCGAAACCTATGGGGTGAAGGACGTTATAACCCTTTATACGTTTAAACCTGGCTATCGCGTCGCCTATAGCATAGTTTCTGACATGTCCCATGTGTATTCTTCCGGAAGGATAAGGAAACATTTCTAAACAGTAAAATTTAGGAACGTTTAAAGAATTTTTTTCATTTTTAACAAAAAAAACTTTATCGTTTTCCCATATATTTTGCCATTTTTTTTCTATTTCTTTAAAATTATACATATAAAAACCGTAATTAAAT
This sequence comes from bacterium, assembly GCA_021788495.1. The sequence goes on from JAJYKQ010000032.1 coordinate 6,598, forward strand.
TAAATATAGAAGATATATAAAAGATTTAAATATATTTCATGATAGATATAAAAAACAATATAGTTCCGACTACTACGCAGCTGTCGGCAACATTAAAACTGGGCCAGTGATAGGCATAAATATGAAAGTCGAGAAAATCTACTACATATCCCTGAAATATTCTGCTCAAAAGATTTGAAAAAGCTCCGGAAATAATTAACGAGGAAGATATAAACAGTAAATTGGAATTTATTTTTGTTTTAAATAAAAAATATATTAACGCCGCAATTATTAAAGCAGTAAGAAGTATAATCAGGATATTCGAATATCCGCTCATAAGCCCGAAAGCGACGCCGGTATTATCGACATGCACTATATTAAAATAATGCTTTATTACCGTAATTTTTCCGATTAACGATATTTTATTATTGATTATATATTTTAATAATTGGTCTAAAATTAAGACAGGAAAGAAAACAGATATTAAAATTATTATTTTTTTCTTCATTAAGATTAAATTTAATTTTTAAATTTGCGGTTTTAAGTTATTTTTCTTTGAACATTCGATTAATGCTTCGATACCTGGAAGTTTTTTTCCTTCTAAAAGTTCAAGAAAAGCGCCTCCTCCGGTAGAAACATAAGACATTTTTGCAAATTCTCCGGCTCTGTGAAGCGCAACGTCCGTATCGCCGCCTCCGACTATAGTCATGGCATAAGCGTTTGCAACGCTTGAAACTAAAGCAAACGTACCTCTGCTGAAAGCATCCATTTCAAATACTCCCATGGGACCGTTCCATACTATAGTTTTGGCATTTTGAATAGCTTCCGTGAAAAGCGTTACGGTAGCAGGACCTATATCTAAAGCCAGCCAGCCCTTAGGAATTTCCTGAATAGTCGTAACCTTGGTTTCCGCATCGGGCGCTAATCTGTCGGCAACAACCACATCGACCGGAAGATAAAGTTTAATTTTTTTATCGCTTATTTTTTCTAATGTTTTTTTTGCGTATTCAAGCATTTCGTCTTCGACTAAAGAAGCTCCGACGTCGTGCCCTAAGGCTTTAAGGAAAGTATTGGACATAGCTCCGCCTATGATAAGTTTATCCACCTTATCGGCTAAATTTGAAAGCACTTCTATCTTTCCGGATACTTTGGCTCCTCCGACTATAGCGACGAACGGTTTCATCGGATTTTCAATAGCCCTGTTGAAATAGTTCAGTTCTTTTCTTATAAGAAAACCTGCGGCGCATTTACCTACGAATTTCGTAACCGCTACATTTGAAGCATGGGATCTATGAGCAGTCGCAAATGCGTCGTTAACGTATATATCGCAGAGGGATGCTAATTTTTTGCCGAATTCTTCATCGTTTTTAGTTTCTTCGTCGTAAAATCTTAAATTTTCAAGCAGTACTATATCGCCCAAACCTGCCGATTTAACGGTGCTTTCCGCCAGCTCGCCTACGCATTCGCCGACGAATTTTACATCCTTATCCAACAGCCTGCTTAATCTCTTAGCAACGACTAAAAGGGACAATTCGGGAACTTTTTTGCCTTTCGGCCGTCCCATATGAGACATTAAGATAATTTTTGCGTTTTCGTCGAGACAATAATTAATAGTCGGCAGGACCGCCCTTATGCGCGTATCGTCTGTAATATTGCCGTTTTGGTCAAGAGGGACGTTAAAATCGACTCTTATAAGAAGCGTTTTGTTTTTTATGTCGATTTCGTCTATATAAACTATATTATTCATCATCAAATTCCTTATTGCTTATTATATATAATCATTACTAAATTATAAAATATATTTATTCCATCATGAAGACGGCCATTTCGGCAAGCCGGGTAGAATAACCCCATTCGTTATCGTACCACGCCAGAACTTTAACTAAGTCGTCGCCGATAACTTTAGTGCTAAGAGAATCGACTATTGAAGAATGGGAATCGCCCCTGTAGTCTATAGAAACAAGCGGCTCTTTACTGAACCCTAAAATTCCTTTCAAATATGTATCGGCAGCCTCCTCCAATTTTGAATTAACTTCCAAAACCGTGGTTTTTTTAGAAACTTTACAGACTAGATCGTTAATAGAAACATCGGGCGTTGGCACTCTTAAAGACATTCCGTCAAGCTTGTCTTTAAGTTCGGGAAGAACTTCGCACAGAGCTTTCGCCGCACCGGTAGTCGTGGGGATTATGGAAACGGCGGCGGCTCTTGCCCTTCTTAGATCCTTATGCGGCAAATCTAATATTCTCTGGTCATTGGTATAAGAATGGGCAGTGGTCATATTGCCTTTTTCTATGGTAAAATTTTCATTAAGCACTTTTGCTACCGGAGCAAGACAGTTTGTAGTGCATGATGCCATAGAAACTATAAAATGTTTACTTTTATCGTAATTTTTATCGTTAACGCCGAGAACGATAGTGGCATCAGGATCATGGGCAGGGGCAGAAATTAAAACCTTTTTAGCGCCCGCCTTTAAATGTTTTTCCGCATCGTCTCTTTTAGTAAAAAGTCCGGTAGATTCGATTACTAAATCTACACTTAGATGCTTCCATAAAAGTTCCGATGGATCTTTTATAGCGGTTATCAATGTTTCTCTGTCGTCCGCAATTATATGGTCTATATCGTAACCTACGTAAAAAGGAGCTTTGCCGTGCACTGAATCGTACTTTAAAAGATGGGCAAGCACCTGCGGATTGGTAATATCGTTAATCGCGACGATTTCAACATGCTCTCCTTTGGCAATCATATCCTGAAAAACCCTAAAAACGTTTCTGCCTATTCTTCCGAACCCGTTAATCGCAATTCTTAAATTTGCCATAATTTTCTCCTTACCTTTATTTTTGTATAATTTTAATTATTTAACCTTAAACACAAAATTATTAAATTATTATATATGACAAATGTACATAATTACAATAAATATTTTATTTAGCTTTATTTCAATCAGGCAAATTTTTTAAAATTTTAATAAATCTTTAAAAATATATGATAAAATTAAAAAAGATAATTAAATTTGCTTATTTAATTGCTTATTTATTATAATATATCACATTAATTTGGAGGTTATTATGTTTAACTATAAAGGATTAAAAATTAAAAGATTCTGCCACGACAGTTTTTTAGTCAGCGACGGTAATAAATACTTATATTTTGACCCCTTCAAATTACACGGAGACGAGCCTAAAGCGGATTACATTTTTGTATCCCATGAACATTTCGACCATTTCTCCCCCGACGATATCCATAAAATACTTAAAGATTCTACGGTAATGTTTATGAACGAGATGACTAACGACGAAATAGACGGATTATACGATAATGAAGTCGTAATTATAAAACCGGGGGATTCTTTAGATTTTAAAGATTTGCATATTAAAGGCGTACCGGCTTATAATATTAATAAATTCAGGGAACCGGGGAAGGTTTATCATCCTAAAGAAGACAAAAAATTAGGTTTTATAGTTACGTTTAAAGGAGTTAAAATATACCACACCGGCGATACCGACCTAATACCGGAAATGAACGACCTATCAAAAGAAAAAATAGATCTTCTATTTATTCCGGTAAGCGGAACTTACGTTATGACTCCAAGCGAAGCAGTTGAAGCGGCTGAAGTTATAAAAGCCGATACGTCTATACCTATGCACTACGGAACGATAGTCGGCGAAAAAAGACAGGCCGAGGAATTTGCGGAAAACGTGCGTAAGAAGGGACTGAAATCTGAAATTATTTAAATTCAAATAACATAATAAATGGAAAAAAAACAATATACGCCTATAGTTATAGAAAGTTTGATATTCGGTAAAAATTCCGATTATCCCCTATACCTAAAATCAGGAGATAATTTTATTTTATATAGGTCTAAAGCGCTTATTTTTTCGCAGAGCGACGCGTTAAGGCTTAAAAATAACGGCGTAGAAAACCTGTATATAGAAACAAAAGATAAAGATAAATATGACAACGATATGCTGGATCATATCGAATACATTATAAAATCGCCCGATTATAATTTTGAAGAAAAAGCCGTAAAAATTTATATGTATTCAAAAATTTACGCCGAATACGTTATAACTACGGGAAATCTTAAAGATAATCAGGAAAATATTAAAAAATCGATAGAAACCACAATAGAATATTTATTGATGAGCGAATTCGCTTTTATGAATTTACTTAATCTTTCCAGTTACGACTACAATGAAGTGGGGCACGGTATGAACGTCAGTATATACGCTATGGCTTTAGCAAACAGGCTGGGCTTTTCCGGTAAAATATCTTTATATGAAATAGGTTTTGCAGGACTGACGCACGATATAGGAAAATTAAAAATACCCAGAGAAATATTGTCGAAGAACGGTTTATCGGAAAAAGAGGCCGAAGAAATAAAAATGCACCCTATATATTCCAAAGAAATTCTAACCGCCAACGGCATAGACAATAAAA
>JAJYKQ010000033.1 GCA_021788495.1 bacterium
ATTGCGTAAAATTAATCTGACACCTTTTTCTTTTCTTTAACGCCTTTTTCTTTTTTGCTATACAGGATTAAGGTAAGTTATAAGGCATGCTCAAAATAAAAGGGTTTACGTATTTCGTGTAAACAAAAACGGAATTTCTATTCATATTTTTTAATTCGTCCGGAGAAATTAAAGGATATAAGCCTGAAGCGACGGGAGATTCGCCGAAATCTAAATCGTTTATATGTTTTCTCAAAAATTCTTTATGCAATACGTAGCGCTCGCCGGACATTTCGGAATAATATTTGCAGGTTTCCCAGCCGGCATGACCCATAACGATATGGGTTCCGATATTCGACGCAATTAAAGCCGTATCGCCGTAATGTTCCTTTAAAAATGCTATATCCTGAACCGTTATGCATACGCCGGTATTTGTTTTCCTTAAATTTGCAAGTTCCGTATCGAAATCGTTCAAGGTTAAAACAGGAAATTCGTCGAGATAAACGAAAAAACTGCGTCCGGCATCTTTAATTTCGCCGCCGTTTTTGGCGTCATCGACGCTCCTTAAACCGCTTCTTCTGTTTTCGTATATTCCGTTTATAAACATTTGCGTAATAAAAGATATCAGCCTGTCTCCTCCAGAATTTATTTTTTCTTTCGGAATGCCTGCTATAAACAAGGTATCTTCGGCAAAAAAGTCTTCTAAATTAAAACATTCGTTATCTTTATCGTTATTTTTATTCTTATCTTTAGTTTTAAAATATTTTCCGACTTTCGTATCGTTTAAAAAATCTAAATTATTTAATACGTCGGTTATTACTTTTGCCCTTTCGTAAACGGGAAGTTCTAAAAAATTATTAAATAAATTTTTTATTTTCTTTTCGTTTTCTCCTTTAAATTTTACGGTTTCGTTTTCGATAAATTTAACTCCTCTTTCAAAAAACGATTTAACCGTAAAAAGGTCGAAATAACCGCCTTCATATCTGTATTTTAAATAAATAAGAACGGCATAAAACAGGTCTGCAGACCTTCTTGCATAATATTTATGGGCATGGACGTCGCCGCCTTTTATCTCGTTTTTATCGGCATGAAAAAGCATGGAAGCAATATTTAACAGTTTATCGTCTGCTAAAGGTTTGCCGTTTTTATCGGTCAGCGGATTAAAATTTACCGAATCTTCGTAAAATTCCGCATAAGGGTCGAACAATACTGCTCTTTTGCCGGCTTTTTTCCAGTCTTTTTTAACCGCTTCGTATAAATAGGGGCTGTCTATATCTACCGCAAAAACCGATATACCGGATGACGAAGCATCGGAAATAATTCCGGGGATTATATAGTTGGAAGTTTTTCCTCCTCCGGTCGGCGAAACTATTAACATGTGTTCGTATCTTTTTTTCTCGTCGAGTCCAATAACGACGTCCGGATATTTTTTACCGCCCGTTCCCGCCTTACCTGTTTTACCTGCCGAAGTTTTTAAAATACCCAGGTCGAAAGATTTTTCTTCTTTTGAAAAGTTTTTTATTTCATCGTTTTTGGCAGAAGCAACTCCGTTTATTTCGTTTTTTAAACTTTTTATTTTATTTATCGTAAAGTATAATATGAAAAAAATAAAAACCGACAGTAAAATATATTCTATCGTTAACGTAAATCCGGATACGGTATTTAAAAACAGCGTCAAAATTATGGCGGTAATTAAAGATACTAAATATAACACAATAATATAAGAAAGTTTTACGTTTTTTAACAAAGCCGGCGATGTAATTCCGCCGCCGACTCTATCGGCAATTTCGCCGCTGTCCGCAATGCGAACGGTAAAATTCTTAACTATTTCGCCGTAGGTAGCGAAACGTCCTACAGCCGCAGGGTGCGATTTTTTTCTAATCATTATAATATATTCAAGAGGCGTTTTTTGTAAAATTGTATAGTTAAAGAATTAATATTATCTTGATTCTTTTATATGCCTGTATAAATATATAACTATAAGCATTATAACGGCCGCTATAAGAATAATGCCGAATTTTTTAAAATACGGAATGAAAAGGTTAATATTTCGTCCGACTACTAAGCCGAGATAGGCGACGGCAGCGTTATATATAAGCGAGCCTATGACGATATAAACGGCAAATTTTTTGTAATTCATAAGGGAAGCGCCCGGAGGAAAACCGATATAAGTTTTAATAACCGGAAGGCATACGCCGATAAAAACAGTTATAGAACCGTATTTTTTAAACCAGACTTCGGCTTTTTCAAGGTCTTTTTTATTTACCAAGAAATATTTTCCGTATTTTTCTATTATACGCCTTCCACCTTTTTTGCCTATATAATAAAGCAGAGACGAACCGGCCAAAGTTCCAACCGTGGCGCTTAAAACAACGAGATAAAAATTTATTTTGCCTTCTCCGGAAAGAAAACCGGAAACCATTAAAACAACTTCCGAAGAAACAGGAATAGCGCACGACTCTAAAAACATTAAAAAAATAATTCCGGGGTAAAAAAGCCCTGCGGCCAACGCCCAGGAAAAAAATACCCCTATATAACCTTTATTTAAAGAGTTTAAATTCATACGCGTATTATAAATATTTATATTATTATTTATTTGAAGTTACCGTTTCGATAGATTCGTAAACGACTGAGCAAAGGGTTTCAAGGGTTTTTTCGTCTATAACTAACGGGGGCATTAAGACTATTACGTCGCCTAAAGGTCTTATGATGACGCCCTTCTCTCTTGCTTTTAAAATAACTTTATGCCCTATTCTTTCATGTTCGGCAAACGGCTCTTTGGTCTCTTTATCTTTAACTAATTCGATTCCCGCCATAAGTCCTATATTTCTTATGTCTCCGACGTGTTTAAGGTCATGAAACCGTTTCAAAAACTCGTTAAAACGTTTAAGAACCGGTTTCATTTTATTTAAAAGGTCGTTTTTTTTGAAAAGTTCGATAGATTTTACTGCACAGGCTGAAGCAAGCTGATTCCCTGTGTAAGTATGTCCGTGAAAGAATGTTTTATTGTCTTCGTGTTTTCCGAGAAACCCGTCGTAAATTTCCTGCGTAAACAAAGTAGCCGCCATAGGAAGATAGCCGCCGGTAATCCCTTTTGCCATACACATTGCGTCCGGCAAAACATTTTCATGGAATGCGGCGAACATTTTTCCCGTCCTGCCGAAACCTGTAGCGACTTCGTCCAATATCAGCAAAACTCCGTTATCTTTACATGCCCTTTCTATTTTTTTCAAATATCCTACAGGCATAGTTATCATCCCCGATGCACCCTGTATCATAGGCTCTATAATTAAAGCGCAGGACTGTTCCGCATGCACTTTGATTATCTTTTCGGCTTCTTTTGCGCAGTGCAAAGCGCAGTCCGGATATTGTAAACCGTAAGGGCATCTGTAGCAGTAGGGATAAGTTATTCTTATCGTATCAAACAACAGGGGTTTATATATGGAATGAAAAAGCCCTATTCCTCCTACCGAAACGCTTCCTATGGTATCTCCGTGATAAGCCGAGGTGGCGGCTATTATTTTTTTCTTGTCTTTATATTTAGGCCCTTTTTGCCTGAAGTACTGAAAAGCTACTTTAATGGCAATTTCAACGGAGGTCGAACCGGAGTCGGAATAAAAAACTTTTTTAAGATTTTTAGGCGCTATTTCTACAAGTTTTTCGGCAAGAATCGCCGACGGCACGTTTGCAAGCCCTAAAAGCGTGCTGTGCGCTATTTTATCTATCTGCTCTTTAAGCGCAGAATTAATTTCCGGATTATTGTGTCCGTGAACGTTTACCCATAAGGACGATACTCCGTCAATATACCTGTTTCCGTGAATATCGTAAAGGTAAACGCCCTCGCCTCTTTCGATTAAAAGGTTGCGTTCTTTTTCCCAATCCGCCATTTGCGTAAAAGGATGCCAGACAAATTCTCTGTCTATTTTTTCAATATCTGCGGCGTTTAAGTCCGCCTTTAAATTATCGTTAGCATTGCTCATAATCTATCTCATCCGTATATTTCTATATTGTTTGAATAAAGATACGTTATTTTTTTGCGCCCGAAATAAACGTCTATTTCCACTCTGTAAAAATCGGGCTTAGGCTCTGACTTATGTTCTTTTGAAAAATCGTTTATTTCATAAATCAGGTCGGTATTCTTCGACGAAAATATTTTTCCGCCGTTTCTAAATAAATTTATTTTATAAGGATTTTTCTTACCGTTAATGTCTATTCCCGCAAATATTATAACATTTTTTTTATCGTTTTTGTCTATATTTCCGCCTGTATTGCTTTTAACTTTTTCGATATCTTTAATTTCGGCGGCGTTTATGTAATCGCCGCTGAAATATTTTTTCCCGTCCGAAGACTCTGCTCCAAAATAAAAACCTTTTGGGATACCGAACATGTCGAAAGCAAAAAAACATCTTCCGTTCTTTATCGCTTCCGTTATTTTCTTTTTGTCTTCACCTATTTTGCCCGACGGCTTATCGTCAAGAAAAACATGGGTTCTTGCTACGGAAAAAAGCTCCGAATATTTAGGAAATTTAACGCGTTTTTTTCTCGTTACCTTAACGTTTGAATGAGCGTCGGCAGACGCTATGCCCGTTTTCATATTTTTGTGTTTCTGAACCGAGTCCCAAAATTTTATCGTTTTTACCGGTTTATGCGACAAAAAATGAAGAGCATAAAAAGAATTTATTTTATAAGTAAAAATTACGGCAATCATGTATAAAGGATTCATGCCGCGCCATTGTGAATCTAAGTTTATAATCTCTATGCCGTCGTATCCTTTTACTTTAAAATTTTTCCACGGCGTCCACCAGTTATGCGGATGACATATAATCCCCGCTCCGTTTTGCTTTTTTATTTCCGACAAAACGTCCTTATATTTACCTCTTTTTATCTCTTTTTCGATACCTAAGGCAAGAAAATGTCCAAATTCCGTATTAATTTCTTCTCCGGCAAAATAAAAAAGTCCGTCATAATAACCTTCCAATCCGTCAGATTTCGGTTTAAGCGTGTTATGGTCGGACGAAACGAGAAAATCCGCTTTAAGTTCTTTAGCAGTTTTTATGATATCTTCGATGCGTCCAGACCCGTCGGAATACAACGTATGAAAATGTATTATTCCGTTAATCTCTTTAAGTTTAAACCTGTTTCTGTTTTCGCTCTTGCGGTTTATAAAATCGATTTTTAATTTAAAAAATTTTATCCGGAAATAAAATAAAATCAATAAAATCAGGATTAAAATTAAAATAATTCTCGTCGATACTACAAATAAAAATATATTCATAATTTCCTTTCCGCATTACGGGGACAGAATTAAATTCTGTCCCCGACGCATTTTGATATTACAGCGCCGTAATTCAATTCCGGCGCTGTCACAACATCGCAGCCAGGTATTTCTTAAAATATTCTTCAAATTCTTCCTTCTTTTTTAAGCAAAAATCTAATCCGTTTCTTCCGGTTTTCGTTCTTAAATTATCGTCTTCTATGAGTTTTAATATAGATTCTTTAATATTTTTTTCATCCGTTAAAATTAAAGCCTTATTCTTCGCCATTTCGCCGGTTATATCCATAAAATTCAGGGCATATTTGCCCGTAACGACAGCCTTGCCGTATCCGGCCGGTTCAAGAATATTATGTCCGCCGCTTTCTGTTGCAAAAAGGCTTTTGCCTACGTAAACTATATCGGAAACTGGATATATTTTATTTAATATGCCGTAGCGTTCTACTATTAAAACGTTGACTTCTTTTGAATTTAAAAAAACTTCTAAACCATATTCTTTTAGATTTCTTAATTTACTTAAATTATTTGGATTTTCAATTTTTCCCAAACCATAATAAACAGCCTTAAAACCGGCATCGGAAGCTATTTTAAAAAGCATGCCGGCAATTTTAATATTTCTCGGAACTAAAATAAACTTTAAAAGTAAGTTTTTGGGAAGTTTTTCTTCAGACGCTATTTCTTTTAAAATTTTCAATATATATATAGATTCTTTTTTATGTATCGAAACGAAAGATATAATTTTAACCTCTAAGTTTTCACCTCTATTAAATTTTTCAACTTTTTCAATTTTATTAACTTTATCGGCTCCAATACAAGAGATATATTTTAAGGACAGCGGCAAAACTTCAGATTTAACGTCTATTCCTCCTGAATTTAACGAAATCGCAGACGAAAGAAAAACATTATTTGGAATTTCGCTTTCACCATTTATATTCATTTTTTTAAAATCGGAAACCGAAATACCTGTAAAAATTAATTTAAGTTTTGAATTTGAATTAAACCCGAAATTTAAAAGCTCTTTTATTAATTTTTTAGAAACGGCGTGCTGAACGGATATAAAATAATCCGGTTTTACGGAGTTTATATATTTTTTGAAAACCGCTCTTGCCGGCAGGAAAGGGTGAAAAAAATATAATATTTCGCCGTCCTTACGGTTTTGCGCGACCGAAAGCGTCGAAAACGTTTTAAAACTTATAAAAAAAAGCGGCGGCTCGGCGCCGCCGTTTTTTTCGGAAAATATCCGTCCGATTATATCCGCCACGTAAACCGCAATTCTGAACTCGCCGATAGATTCGGCATAAATCCATATTCTTTTTCGTACGGATTTTCCCGCCCTTTCCGTTCCGTCAAACTCTGTGCTATGTAAAGAAATATCGGCATCAAACCGTTTCAGCGATTTAAAAAAATGTGAATTTAAGAAATAAAAACTTTTTAATTTAGAAAATATTTTCATCGGCGCCGACTTTTAGTTCGTCTATACTTTTTGCGTCTTCTATCAATAGAATAGGGATTTCGTCTTCTACCGGATAGTAAACCCTGCAATTTTTGCATATAAGTATTTCTTTTTCCTCAATCTCTTTATAAATGAGATTGCCGAGGCATTTCGGACAGGCTAAAAATTCTTCCGCCATTTCCTTGACGTTCATAATCAATTTACCCCCATACTCAATTTACGCCGATTATTTTATAAGTAGTCCCAAAATTAGTATCTTCCAGAGTTACCCCTTTTTCTAAAAGCGATTTTCTTATCTCGTCAGCCGCGGCGTACTCTTTGCTCTTGCGCAATGCGTTCCGCCGTTCTATAAGTTTTTCAATCTCTTCGGCGCCGATAGCGACAGCCGGCGAAACCCCCGTTGTACCGTCTTCATAGTTTACCGGCGCGGAATTAGATTCTATAAATAACTTCGGGTCTTCGTTTAAAATTCCGAATATATCGGGAAGAGAATGATTCATTAAAATCATAGCGGAATCTAAAAAGGTTAAATCCGCCCTTTCGATAAAATTTTGCGCCATAGCGTCTTTTATAATCTTATTGGTTTTTCTGACTAGGTCGAATATAACCGATAAAGCTTTGGCGGTATTAAAATCGTCGCCCATAGAAGCGTAGAATAGAGATATATACCTTTCGATATTTTCCGGATTTTTACATTTAACTGTCCTGCCGTTATTGCCGTCGTCGGCTGAGACGCTGTTTTCAGTTTTAAAACCTTCATATTTTTCATTTGCGTCTTTTATTTCTATGCGCTTTTCGTCCGTCAATTTTTTAAATTCGTTATAAAGATTTACCGCCTGATAAAGCCTGAGCAGGCTCTGCCTTGCGCTTTCTATTCCTTCGTAAGAAAAATCTATAAATGACCGGTAATGGGTAAACATAAAGAAAAGCCTTAACGCTTCAGGATGAAATTTTTCCAGTACTTCTCTTACTGTAACAAAGTTTTTAAGGGATTTCGACATTTTTTCGCTGTTTATATTTACGAAGCCGTTGTGTATCCAGTAATTCACGAAATTTTTTCCGGTATAGCTTTCCGACTGGGCAATTTCGTTTTCATGATGAGGGAAAATAAGGTCGGAACCTCCGCCGTGTATATCTATGCTTTCGCCGAGAAACTTCATGCTCATGGCTGAACACTCTATATGCCAGCCCGGCCTTCCTTTACCCCATGGGCTGTCCCAGCTCGGCTCTCCTTCTTTTGACTTTTTCCATAAAGCAAAATCCAAAAAGTTTTCTTTTTCTTCGTTTACCGGAATTCTCGAACCTGCAATTAATTCATCGATATTTTTATGGGAGAGCTTGCCATAATCTTTAAACGAATTCACCCTGAAAAAAACGTCGCCGTTAATTTCGTATGCTTTGCCTTTATCTATCAGCTTGGAAACAACTTCTATCATTTCCGGAATAGTCTCGGTCGCCTTGGGTTCGTAAGAGGGGCTTAAAACGCTAAGCGCATCCATATCTTTATGATATTCGTCTATATATTTTGAAGAAACCGCCTCGGTAGTCTTTTTTTCTTCATTAGCTTTTTTTATAATTTTATCGTCTATATCGGTAAAATTTCTGACGTATATTACGTTATAACCGACGCTTTTTAAAAAACGATAAATTATATCGAAAGTAATATATGCCCTTGCATGTCCGATATGAGACAGGTCGTAAGCCGTAATTCCGCACACGTACATTAAGACTTTATCTTCGTTTATCGGCTTAAACAGCTCTTTTGAAAGGGAAAGCGTATTGAAAATGTAGATATCTAGTTTTTTATTTTTTTTATCCATAATTTTATAAATCCTCGCAACTTCATATCATATCATATACGGAAGTTTTTTTTAACATATTTTTAACATAAATTTAACCGAATCGTAACATTATTGTCATAATACCGTAACATTAATTTGATATATTGTTAAATATAAAACATTTTTAAGGAGAATATCTTATGGAATTAAACCTGTGGAATAAAACGGCTTTTCAGCCTGAAAGACAGACAATAAATTCGGCGGCAAAGAACGGAAGTTTAGATATTCGAAATTTAAATCAAAATAATAAAGATATAATAAAAGAGAGAGCTATTTCAAAAGGCGAAAATGAAATAAAAGCGCTTTTAAATTCCGGTTTTATAGTAAAAAACAGCGAAAATTTTTTATTAAACACATACGGTTTTATAGACAAAGACGTTAAAAGCAATTTTAACGACCTGTTTTTAAAAAACAGTTTCGTCGAAGTTCAGGGAGCTTCTTTCAGCTCTATGACTCCGTACGGAAGAAATATAACGGTTAAAAACATAATAATGTCCTCGGAAAAATTTAACGATATAAATTCGGCTAAATATGCGGGCAACTACGCAAAACACGACCGGAAATTCAACGAAGAATATAAACTGTCAAAATTTACGCTTGAAAATTATTTCGATTTAAAACAAAAAATTCCCCGTATCAAGCCGGATATCGCCATAGGCGCAAAAAACGCCGCCCCCGGAATAATAAACTTAACGGATAATGCCTCCGGAAAGTTGAGCCAAATAAGATACTCTATAACCGAAACGCCTTCGGCTTACAAATTTAAAAAGGATTATGCGGACGCAGGCGAAGAATTCGGTAAAAATCCCTCTTTAGGAAGATTAAAGGAGTATAAAGATACTTTAGACGGCTTCAAAAACTTAAAAGTAACGGTAAACGATAAAAAAATTTTAGAAATAGAATCGATTCATAACTGGCAAAAAATTATGCATTATGTAAAAATAAGGGATATGGAATTTTTAAACGGATTAAGAGATTATGAAAAAGGAGAAATAGCGGGAAGGATAGAAATTCATCATATCAACCAACTGCAGGACGATGGAAGGGAAAACGTCGCCAATCTTATAGCGCTTAGCGATGACAAGCACCGGCTTGCAGATGCTTATAAAGTTTTAATCGATAAAAATACGGGATATTACAGGGAGAAATATTTTGAAAATACGTCGGGGCTCAGGCGTTTCAATAGCGATTCCGCCGATAATATTTCTAAAGACGGCGAAGACCGAAACGACGGCAAACTTATGATATATAACAAAGAAATTATGCAGAAACTTTTAACCGACATAAGCAAATTAGATTTAAACGATAAAATAATGCTTAACGATATAAAATTAGATATCGAATCTAATACCTCAATGCGTTTAGCGATGCTGAAAGATACTAAGGAAGATATGAAACTCCTTTTTATAGACCGCAAAACAGGCGAAGAATTAAGGCTTCTTGCTTTAAAAACGGAAGATGCCGCAGAAAAATCGGTATCGAAAACGGCTTTAATTAATTTTATAGGCGATCTTGCGACTAGCACTATTAAGCGTTAAATTAAAAATAAAGAAATAAAAAAATATAAGAAATAACGGGGTATAAATTTATGAAAAAAAATAAAGAAGAAAATAATCTGGATTTTGAAAATCTTGCTAAACAAGTAGAAATATTCAAGGAATCGTTCGACGGCTATTTAAAACGCATTAATGATAGCGGCTATAATTATAATATTACCGAAATACAAAAGAATGCCGAAAAAAAAATAGAAGCCGGCGCCTTAAAAAGAAACGAATCCGCCAGCGAATTAAGTATTATGCTTTTTGAAACGCTTTTATCCAATTATTATCTGACGGTTATTCAGGCTCTTAAAAAACTTTCTAAGCACGATAAGCAAAATTTACCTGCTTTAATAGAAACATATGCGGATCTTTTCCGCGCAGCGCCAAAAACAAAATACAGAAATTATATAATTCCCCATCTTTTTAATTTATGCAGTTTTTTATACGAAATTAAAGAGGCGGAATCTTTGACTTTTTTTTATAATCTGCTTATATATGCAAGGGAAATTCCCGTTATAATAAACAATATAGAGGATAAACCGGAAGACGAATCGGAAAGCAAAGACGACCCTTTTGCCGAATTTAGAAGGGAAAAGTCGAAAAGAGACGAAGCCGCTTTCGACCCTAAACTTTTCGATAAAGCATTTGATAAGTTTTTTTTAATACTTTCAGGATGGAAAGAAAAAATTAACGGATATTATA
>JAJYKQ010000034.1 GCA_021788495.1 bacterium
TCAGGGTATCTAAAGTTAATCTTACGATAAAAGGAACCAAGAAAAATTCCAAAGAATATCAGGCCGTGCAAAAACTTATAATAACAAAGCCGGGGTCGATATTTAACAGGAAAAATATAGAAAAAGAGATTTTAAGCATAACTAAATATTTTACTTATAAGGGCTATGCTTTTGCAAACGTTCAGCCGTCTATTAAGATAAAACGTAAGACCAGTTCGGTATTGGTATCTTTGATAGTTCATAAAGGTAAAATTGCCAAATTCGGCAAAATTACTATTACAGGAAACGACATCACATACAGTTACGTTATTTTAAGAGCACTCGTGCTTTTTCCAGGCGAGAAATACAATCCTAAGTTAATAAAAATATCGAGACAGAACTTAAAAAACTTGATGTATTTTAAGCATGTTACTATAACTACGGAAAAAGTGCCCGGCAGGAATATATTAAATGTTAAAGTGCATGTAAAAGAACAAAGTACCGGTAAATTTACAATAGGGGGCGGTTACAGTTCGGCTACGTCTTTTATGGCTATATCTTCTATATCGGAATCCAACCTGTTCGGAACCGGAATTTCGGCATCTATTAACGTTCAGGCTGGCGGCCCTTATCAGTCGTACAGTTTTAATATACTTCAGCCGTATCTTACGTATATTTTTGCAAGACCGTTATCGGCAAGCCTGTCGTTATACGATACGTTTAACTCCCTGTATTATGAGTTTGCATATCGTTCGGTCGGCGGTTCGGTAACTTTCGGTTATCCTTTATACGGCAATGTATTGACGGAATATTTTAGGTACTTGTTAGAGCAGGATAATTCCGTTATCATACAGGGTCTTACAAATATTTTACCGCAGGGGAAGGTTACTACAAGCGAAGTTTCTTTGACGACGGTTTATAATACGTTAAATAATCCTATAGTACCCACGGCAGGCGATATGGACAGTTTTAGAGTAAGTTATGCCGGACCTCCTATAGGCGGAAACGACGATTTCGTTAAATACGTAATTCAGGCTAATCATTACATTCCGTTGTGGTGGGGAACTTCTTTTATGCAAGGGGCTCAGTTGGGTTATATAACAGGGACTAACTCTTCATACCCTCTTCCTATATACCAACGGTTTTTCGTCGGTGGAATAATGAATAATTATCCTCTTTTGGGCTTTATGTATGATTCAGTAGGTCCTTCGGAAGACGGAAATTTAGTAGGCGGCACTAAAATGTTTACCGTTCAGGCAAAATATTTTATACCGATACTGAAACAGATGAAATTTTACGGATTTTTGTGGTGGAATGCCGGTAATGCATGGCTGCAAAGCGAACCAGTGTTCCCTATAAGTTTGGTTCAGGCGGCAGGCATAGGTTTTAACTGGTATTCGCCTTTCGGCCCTATTACCATTACTTACGGAAAGATACTCGGGTCGCCTATTAACGGCAATAATTCCACAAGAATACAGTTCAGTCTTGGGGAGGGTCTTCCCGGTATTTAACGGCATTTAATAATTAGAAAATAAAAACATAAAAGGCAGTAAATATCAAATTAAATATTAACAAGGAGATTAATTTATGAAAAAAATTATTTTAAGTTTAAGTTTAGGAGTTTTTTTAATGCTGGCGGCAACAATGATGTTTGGTTCCGCAAAAGCTAACGCGGCAGGTTCAAACATTGCGGTTGTCAATATGCAGAAAGTAATAGCAATGTCCAACCAAGGAAAAGCTGCTAACGGCGAATTAAAAGCGTTGGTTTCTAAATATAGCGGAAGGCTTCTTGCCATGAGAAAAAAAATTGCGGCAATTCGGGCTGATTTAAAAAATAACGGTTCTATAATGTCTGCCGCCGAAAAAACAAAAAAAACAAAAGAATTTGAAACGGATATATCTAACTATTCCGCTCAGGAAAAACATATACAGGGCGTTATGTCGGAAAAAAGATTTAATTTGTTAAAAGGAATAGTCAATAAAGCTACGGCGATTATCGATTCTATTGCAAAAAAAGACGGATATATTTTAGTTATTGACAGACCCAGCGTAGTTTACAGGGCTAATTCCATAGATATAACCAATCAAGTTTTACAAAAGATGAACGCAAAATAAATAAAAATAAAATCTTAGCTAATTTTCAGAAATTTATAATATTTATTTATTTTTATGCTTTTAAAAGATATAGTTTCTAAGCTATCCCTTAACGCTATTGGAGATATCGACGATATAGACGTTTCCGGAATAGGTTCGCTTAAAGCGGCAAAAGAGAACGAAATCTCTTTTGCCGCCGGACACAAATACGCAAAACAGCTGCTTGACACTAAAGCCTGTGCAGTCATAATGGATCATGAATCTTTAAAGGACGAATTACCGTCCGACGTTAAATTCGTCATATTGGATTCTAAAAATCCATATCTTTCATTTGCAGAAGCTACGCAGATTTTTAAAAACTATTTTGACGATAAAAATAAAATCGATTTCAATAATTTTGGAGAAAATTTCCAAGATAGATATTATATAGGAAAAACTTCAAAAAAAGGGGATAATACAATTATTTTTCCCGGAGTTTTTATAGGGGAGGGTTGTTCTATTGGAGATAATTGCAGGGTAATGTCAAACGTTTATATAGGAAATAATGCAACTATCGGAAATAACGTGCTGATATATCCCAACGTTACGGTTTACGATAATTCTAAAATAGGAAATAACTGCATAATACATGCCGGCGCCATTATCGGAAGCGACGGTTTCGGTTTTGCAAGAGGCAAATCCGGTTACGTTAAGATAATTCATACGGGATATGCGGAGCTTGAGGATAACGTAGAAATAGGCGCTAATACTACTATAGACAGAGGCGCCGTAGATTTTACCAAAATCGGAGCGGGAACAAAAATAGATAATTTAGTTCAGGTTGCCCACAACGTAATAATAGGTAAAAATTGCGTTATAGCGGCTCAAACAGGAATTGCGGGCAGTACTGAAATCGGTGATAACGTTACTATAGGCGGACAGGTCGGTATAGCCGGACATATCGAAGTCGGAAACAACGTTATGATAGCGGCTCAGTCGGGAATATCGGGCAATATAAAAGACGGCGAGATTTTATCCGGTTCGCCCGCTTTTCCTATAAAAGAATGGCGCAACTCGGTAGTGCTTTTTAAGAAACTTCCGGAATTATATAAGAAATTAAAGGAAATTTCAAAAACTAAGGATTGAAAAAAAATGGAAAAAAAAGAAGAAAAGAAAAGCGTTTTGAAAGACGGCGAAATAATAGGCATAGGAGAAATTTTAAATCTTTTACCGCACAGATATCCTTTTCTTATGATAGATAAAGTCGTATCGTTAGAAAAAGGCAAATCTATTATCGCCGTTAAAAATACTACTATAAACGAACCTTTTTTTCAGGGGCATTTTCCTGGTTATCCGGTTATGCCAGGAGTATTAATATTAGAGGCTCTTGCTCAGGCGGGCGGCATTTTAGCTTATAAAACGGAAGAAGACGACGATTTAAGAAACAAATTAACTTATTTTATGGGAATAGATAAGGCCAGATTCAGAAAACCTATATTACCCGGTTACTCGGTGTATTTAAAAGTCGAACTTATTAAAAGAAAACAGTTCGTGTGGGTTTTTTCAGGCAAAGCCGAAGTAGAAGGAAATATCTGCGCTGAAGCAGAACTAATGGCAACATTTATGCCGAAATAAATGTAGTGCAGGAATTCAATTCGGGCATTACCGCAAAATGTATCGGGGACAGAATTCAATTCTGTCCCCGATATTAAATAGAAACAATAAAAAAATAAAAATGGAATACGAAATTAAAATATGATAGATAAAACCGCAATAATTTATCCAGGAGCCGTAATAGACGAATCGACCGAAGTCGGACCCTATACTATTATAAAAAGCGGCGTGAAAATAGGCAAAAATAATCAAATTGCTTCGCACGTAGTGATAGAAGGCAACACGACTATAGGCGACGGAAATAAAATATTTCAATTCGCTTCTATAGGTTCGGTTCCGCAAGACCTTAAGTATAAAGGCGAAAATACTAAACTTATTATAGGCGATAACAATATAATAAGAGAATACGTAACTATGAATCCTGGAACTGTAACCGGCAACGGAGTTACGGTAGTTGGCAACGATAATCTTTTTATGATGCACGTACACATTGCTCACGACTGTACTATAGGCAACAGGAATATTTTTGCAAATAACGCTACCCTTGCAGGACATATAGAAATTGAGAATTTTGCAATACTCGGAGGTCTTTGCGCCGTTCATCAGTTCGTCCGCATTGGCGAATCGGCTCTTATAGCAGGCGGTTCCATGGTAGTGCAGGATATTCCTCCTTATTTAGTGGCGTCTGGAGACAGGGCAAAAATTTATGGAATTAACAGAATAGGATTGGAAAGAAGAGGTTTTACCAAAGAAGAAATAGAACAGATAAAAAATGCCTACAAAATTGTTTACAGGTCGAAAGCTACGGTTAAAATTGCCATAGAAAGAATAGAGCAGGAAATAGGAAAAACCGAAAAAATAGAAAAATTTACTTCGTTCATATCTGATTCCAAAAGAGGTATTACCAGATAATTAGCGGAAGTTTTAAAATATGGAAAATAAAAACATTGGCATAATCGCAGGTTACGGCGAGTTTCCGCTAATATACATAGATGAATTAAAATCGGCGGGTTATTCGGTGAAGGTTTGCGCAATAGAAGAAGAAGCCGACAAATCGCTTGCAGATTGCGCCGACAAGATTATTTACATCAGCGTAGGACAGCTCGGCAAATTAGTTAATTTTTTTAAATCCGAAAACGTCAGCGAAGTTATAATGGCCGGTAAGGTCAGAAAAACGCTGATGTTTAAAAAAGTCAAACCGGACATTAAAGCCATAACGCTTTTTCTGTCTCTTAAAGACAAAAAAGACGACACCATACTTAACGCTATTTGTAAATTTTTGGAAAAAGAAGGAATAACCATCGTTCCTCAGACGAAATATATTTCTTCCGTTTTTTTACTGTCGGGGGTCGCATCCAAAAGGTCGCCTAACAAAAAAGAAAAAGAAGACATAGAGTTCGGAAAAAATGCGGCAATGCTTATTGCAGGAGCGGATATTGGGCAGACGGCAGTAGTTAAAGATAAATCCGTAATGGCTCTTGAAGCCATAGAAGGCACGGACGAAGCGATAATGAGGGGCGGAAAGCTTGCAAACGGAGGCGCCGTAGTAGTAAAAGTTAATAAACCCAATCAGGATTTAAGATTCGACATACCGGCAGTCGGACTCGATACTTTAGAAGCTATAATTTCGGTAAAAGCGACTTGTCTTGCTTTTGAACGAAATACTATAGTTATCAGGAAAGATGAATTTATTAAGAAGGCAGATTCCGAAGATATTGCCGTTTATGTTTTTTAAGCCGCCGTTTTTAACTCCGTAATACCGTAATATATTTTAATCACTTATATTATTTATGATTAATGTTTGCAGCTTAAACAAATATTATGCAAATGCATAAAATACTTATAGTTTCCGGCGAACCGTCAGGTGACGTTTTTGCCGGCGGTTTAATATCGTCGCTTAAGAATGTTGAAAAGTTCAAGAAGCTTGACGACAGCGGCATATCTATGCATATTTATGCGATGGGCGGCAAAAAAAGCGCCGAAGCCGGCGCAACGTTGGTAGCCGATATTAAAGAATTATCGGTTATGGGTTTCACCGAAGTGCTTTTAAAGTTAAAAACGATAAAAAAAGTATTAAAAAATTTATATTTATGGATAGAGTCCAATAAACCCGATGCAATTATTCTCGTCGATTTTCCTTCCTTTAATTTTAAAATCGCAAAATTGGCAAATAAGCTTAAAATCCCAGTAGTTTATTTTATACCTCCTAAAATATGGGCATCCCGTTACGGCAGAATAAAGTTTATTAAAAAATATATAAAATTCGTTATAACTATTTTTCCTTTTGAGCAGGATATTTATAAAAAAGAAGGCGTAGAGTCTTACTATTTCGGTAACCCTTTATATATATTAAACAAAAAAGACGTTTTGTCTGCAAATTTATCCGAAGATGCCAAAATGCAAAAACTTTTGAACGGAAAATATCCGATTATATCTTTTCTGCCAGGCTCAAGGAAAACCGAACTTAAATATCACTCGCAAAGGATAATCGATTCCGTTTTACGGATAAAATCGGTTTATCAAGATGCTTTTTTTATCTTTCCGTTCAGAAAAGGGATTGATTTTTCCTATTTTAAAGATGCGGTAGAAAACAGTCCCGCCTTAAAAAAAGATATGTATATATTTACCGATTCAATAGGTTTTGCCATGTCTTCGAGCGATTTAATAATAACTGCAAGCGGCACCGCTTCCTTAGAAGCCTGTTTTTACGGCAAGCCCGTAATAATATTTTATTATTTAAACTATTTAACCTATATTCTTGCTAAAATATTAGTGAGAATAAAATATGCAGGCCTCATAAACATACTTGCGGGAGAAGAGGTTGCTCCCGAACTGATAGAATTTAAGTTTAACCCCGAAAACGTTTTTAAGGAAGCCGATAAATTTTTAAAAGACGAAGAGTACAGAGAAAATGCGCTAAAAAAAATATCCTCCGTAGTTTCTACATTAGAAGATGCCGGCGTCGATCCTTTTGATGCGTCGGCAGGCATAATTTATGATAAAATAATAGGAATAATAGGATAATTTCCTGTAAAATTAAAATGTTTAATAAAAAAAATATGAAAAAGGATTTATCGGTTTTAAAAAGACTTATTCCTTACATCCTGCCTTATAAGAAAAAGCTTATTATGGCGGTAATAAGCATGGCTATAGTTTCCGCTCTTACCGGAGCGCTTGCTTATATAGTAAAACCGCTTATTAATAATATATTTATTACTAAAAGCTATACCGAACTTATACTTATACCCTTGCTCGTAATATTAATCTTTTTAGTAAAAAATGTTTTTTACTATGCCGAGTTTTACTATACGGGGTCGGTAGGGCAGAATATAATAAGGTCGCTCAGGGACGAAGTTTATTCGGTAATAGTAAAACTGCCGGTTTCAAAGCTAAATAAAATACCTACGGGCGTACTTATCGCAAGAATAACCTACGATATAAATATCATTCAAAGAACGGTATCGGACACCGTCAGCGCCGTTATGAAAGATATTCTTACTATGATAGTTCTTTTAATCGTCGTATTCTATATGGATTTTTATCTTGCCATAGCCGTTTTGATTTTGTTTCCGTTAGTAATATTTCCGGTAACGCTTCTGGGAAAAAAAGCGCGCAGGACAAGCACCGATACGCAGAACGAAATGGGAAACATAACGAAGTTTTTAGACGAAACCATTTCAGGTTTGCGAATGGTGAAAGCCTATAATATGGAAGATTTTGAAATAAAGAGATTTAAAAAGCTCTCCGACAATCTTTACAGATTTTTTATGAGGATGACGAAAATAAGGGGGCTTACAGTGCCGTTCGTAGAACTTATAGGCGGAATTTCGGTTGCCGTTATAATATTTATAGGCGGACTTCAGGTTATAAAATTCGGATATACGCCGGGCAATTTCTTTTCTTTTTTAACTGCTATCCTCCTTCTTTACGAGCCGGTAAAGAGTTTGTCGAGGCTTAACAACAGCCTTCAGGAAGGCATAGCCGCCGGCACCAGAATATTCGGCATATTAGACGAAAAGCAGGAGGAAACCGGAGGAAATAAGCCAGTTCCAAAAGATATAAACATCCTTGAAATAAAAAATCTATATTTCGGTTACGACTTTTGCGGCGGACAAGGCGATACAGTCAATAACGTAGATAATGATAAAAATAATGCCAAAGATAATATAAAAAACGATATTTCCGGCGGCTCAAACGAAGAAAGAGGAAAAGCGTGCGACGAGCATTTCGACCTTAAAAATATAAACATAAAAATCAATAAAGGCGAGATAGCCGCCGTAGTGGGTTTTTCGGGAGCCGGCAAAAGTACGATATCGATGCTTATTCCGCGTTTTTACGAACCGTCTTCCGGCGAAATCGACATTAACGGAATAAACATAAAAGAGTTTAATTTAAAAGATTTAAGGGATTCCATATCTTACGTTTCCCAGAACGTCGTTCTTTTTAACGAAACCGTAAAATTTAATATCGAATACGGAACGAGCGGCAAAAGTATGGAAGATGTAATCCACGCCGCAAAGTTGGCATTTGCGGACGAATTTATTAACAATCTTCCCCAGGGTTACGATACGATAGTAGATGAAGCGGGATTAAGGCTTTCCGGCGGAGAAAAGCAAAGAATTTTAATCGCCAGGGCATTTCTTAAAGACGCGCCCATACTTATACTCGATGAAGCTACTTCTTCTTTGGACGGCGAATCGGAAAAGAAAATCCAGCGGGCGCTGTTCGGCGCAATGGGAGATGTCGCCGGCGAAGCCGGCGAAGGTAAAAATGAGGGAGCCTATGCAGACAAAACAGATTTGCAAGGCGGCTTATCGGATGGACTATCCGGCGGTTTGTGCCGGAATAAAATCGTCCTTATAATAGCCCACAGGCTATCTACCGTGAAACAGGCAAACAAGATTTATGTCCTCGAAAAAGGTGAAATAGCCGAAAGCGGAAGCCATGAGGATTTAATAAAATTGGACGGAATTTATAAAAATCTTCTTTTAAAACAGATGGAATAAAATATAATTGCAAATATAACAATTGTCATTATTATGAATAAAAATAAGACCTATATAGGAATAAAAATAGTAAACGGAACCGTTTACGGCGTAGAACGCCTTACAGATAAAAGTAAAAGCGGAAAACGGGTTTATTTTGAAGAATTGCAAATGTCGGAGCAGAATGCGAAAGTTTTAAAAACGACTTTGCCTGTTTATAGAAAAATATTTTTTATACTTCCACCCGAAATGGTATCTTTTAAAATATTGACTTATCCCTTTAAATTAAAGGGTGCCTCTAATATAGAAATGCTCGCCAAAACGGCGATAGAAGAGTTAACCCCTTTAAACGTCAAAGAGCTTATAGTTTCCAAGCATAAATTATCCGACCATACTTTATTGGTTGAATACGCAAAAAAAGAAACCGTAGCAGGTTTAATAAATAAATATAACCTCGGCGATTTAAACGGCTTGCGGATATATTTCCCTTTTTCCGTATTGTGTAAAACGGGAAAACGTTTTTATTCGGAAGACGGCGCCGATTTTCTGCTAAAATACGACTTTTTGGATAAATCTTACGCCGTTATTTATAAAAACGGAAAAGTCGCGGAGATAATAGATTTAAAACTTAATAACGAATATGACGATGAATTTAAAAATAATGATATAAAAGCCGCAACTACAACTAATATAATAGATCTGAATTATAAAGCACGCGAAATATTTTCCGGTATGAAAGATTTTTATTCCGATTTAATATTTTTAATGGACGATGAACGTAAGCAGGGAAATTTTTTAGGCATTTTTATCAAAATGTTAAATAATTCAAAAGATTCAAGCGTTTTAGAATATTTTAAGATTTCCGATATAATTGGAGACGGTTCGGTTTCGGCTTTTTATGTTAATAATAGCGCGTCATATGCCGTTTTAGCGGCTGTATTAGTATTGATATTCATATGCGTCGGACTCATAGAAGAAAACTATTATAAAAGCGCCGAAAAGACGGTTATAAGCAAAAAGATAAATTTAATTCTGGGAAAATACATGCCCGGCCAGAAGGTATTTTACGAACCGAGATACGAAATTAAGTCCTGTTACGATAAAATAAAAGAAAATTCCGGCGGCGGCAACGACGCTTTTTTAAGTTTTTTAAAATATGCTTCCGAAGAAAAGGGCAATATAAAAAGCTTAAAAATAGACTCGATAAACTATTCGTTTAAAAAATTCGAGTTTAAAGGCAGCATTTCAGGCTATAAAAATCTGCATAAGTTTGAAATTTATCTAAAAAAGAGATATTCTACCGTAAACGTTATAAAATCTTATAAAAATTCAAACGGAAATATAAAATTTGATATTGCGTTAAAATGAATAAATCCCTTATTATAAAAATTAAAAACGGGGTATTAAAAAATATACCTCTTAATATATCCGGCTTTTTAAAAAATAAAGACGGAATATATAAAATTTTATTAAAATTATCCGTTATTTTTATAATATCTATTTTTGCAAGCAACGCCGCTATAAAATTTATTACATATAAAATATTCCAATACGATTTGCAAAAGGCCGGTATAACCCCTAAAACGTTTAACGCAAATTTCGTCGTAAAAAAACCAACTATAAAGCGTTATTCCGATATTTTAAAGTTCAATCCGCTAAACGCCGTCGTAAACGGCCCGCTTTTAAATTTTAATGCAAAAGATTTTACGCCGTCTTTAAATTTAACGTTAATAGGAACTATAAGCGGAAGTTTCGGTTATGCTTTTTTTATAAATAAAACCGACGGCAAAGAACTTTTTATACCGCAGGGAGCGGAAATTAAACCCGGATATTATTTAAGCGCCGTAAAACTGAAAAGCGCCGTAATTTCAGGTTTCGGCAGAAGGTTTACTATATCTTTGGTAAAAATTAAAAACGGAAACGCTTCTGCTTTTTCGGCAGGGCCGTCGGCGATAAATACTCCGCATCCAGCAGGTTTTATGTCGTCTTTAAGTTCCGCAATAAAAAAAACCGGACGTT
>JAJYKQ010000035.1 GCA_021788495.1 bacterium
ATGTCGTATCGGTTAAAAATAATCTTGTCTATTTATTTTTACCCGGAACCGATTTTGAAGGCTCGATGAATATAATAGGCGATTTCAAAGAATTTTACGAGGATGCTTTCGACTATATAGTTTCCGCGACCCTGCTGAAAGATTTAAAAAGCGTAAAAGACGTAATGGCTGAATTAGATAAACTTGCGCTGGATAAGGGTTGGAAGGTATAGCTTTATATAAATGCAACAAAAATTTAACGCAATTGTAATATATACTTCATAATTCTGAAACAATATCTTTTTATAATAATATAGATACGTAAAATTATTCTAAAAGGATATCGTTTAATGGTCACATTTCTTAACAGCGCTACGTTTATAGGCATCGACGCGGTTTTAGTAAATGTAGAAATTTTTATAGCTAACGGCATACCCGGCATTATGATTGTGGGTTTACCCGACGTTTCGACTAAAGAAGCAAAGGACAGGGTTAAAGCCGCGATAAAAAATTCCGGCTTTGAATATCCGGTTAAAAAGATTACTATAAATCTGGCTCCCGCAGATTTAAGAAAAGAAGGTCCCCTGTTCGACCTGCCGTTCGCTATAGGAATACTAATCTCCGCCGGTTTGATTAAATGTGCGTTAAATTTAAACGATTATATTATTGCCGGAGAACTTTCCCTAAACGGCAAGATAAAGAAAGTTAACGGCGTAATAGCCCTCGGCATACTTGCAAAAAAATTAAATAAAAAACTTATAATTCCGTATGAAAATATAAATTCTGCAAGGTTTCTCGGAGCCGGTTTTCTTGCCTTCAGCCATTTAAAAGATATATGCGCTTTTATTTCAGGTATGCGGCCGGATGAAACTGCCGCCGACGCTAAAGACGGCACTGTTTATATTCACAGCCCAGAAGACGGCGGAGTGCATCCGTCTTTCGAAAGGATTATTTCCGGTATAAACAATAATGAAAGGAACGGAGAAAATTATCCGGATTTTTCGGATATTAAAGGGCAGGAGCTGGCAAAAAGAGCAATAGTGGCGGCTGTTTCGGGACATCATAATATTTTAATGATAGGGCCTCCAGGCAGCGGAAAAACAATGTTGGCTCAAAGCATTGCAGGGATTCAGCCCGCTCTATCGCTTGAGGAATTCATCGAAACATCTAATATCTACAGTTTTTCGAATAAAAAGACCGGCGACGAAACGGGACTTATCGCGATGCGGCCTTTTATTTCCGTGCATCATACGGTATCCATTGCCGGATTAATCGGGGGCGGCGCGTCAAATCCGCTTCCCGGCGATATAAGCCTTGCCCATAACGGGGTTTTGTTTATCGACGAATTTTCCGAATTAAGCAAAAAAACGCTGGATAGTTTAAGGCAGCCCATGGAAGATAAGGCTATAAACCTGTCTAGGAGCAGGTTTTCAATAGTTCTGCCGTGCAATTTTATGCTGGTTGCGGCAATGAATCCTTGTCCTTGCGGTTATTACGGAGATATAAAGCATGAATGCAGATGTTCAAGCGCGGAAATTTACAAATTCTATACGAAATTGTCGGGGCCGATTCTAGATAGATTCGATATATTCATAGAAGTTTATTCAGCGGACTTAGATAAATTGACGGTAAATGAAAAGGCGGCAAGTTCTTCGGAAATTAAAAATTTAATAGAGGGAACAAGGCAGATACAGCTGAAAAGATTTCGGAACTCCGGAATCAGATTTAACGCTTCGATAAAAAGTTCGGATATAGAAAAATATTTTGCCGTTTCCGGTTCCGCCTTGGAATTGGCGCAAAGTGCGGTTAAAAAGTTAAATATATCTTCAAGGGGATATTACAGGATATTACGGGTTTCTAGAACTATAGCCGATTTAGACCGTAAGGACGAAATCGACGCCGATTCGGTTCTGGAGGCTTTGAATTACAGAAATACAAAACTGTTGAGGGTATGATTAACATAGATAAAGGCGCGATTTGACTTTATGTATTTCGGATGATAGACTTTTAATAAATACGTTTTATTTAAACTTGTAGCGGGAGGCCCGATTATGTCTTTACGCCCGTTTGCCTTTAGCTTTAAGCAAAGACTCGTTCTTCTTTATTCATTTTTGTCCGCTTTTTTATTAATCTCCGTAATCCTTTTAATCGACAGGTCGAGCGTATTTCCGGTCTTATTAAGTTTAGGCTCCCTTGCTTTTTTTTTCGGCATAAAGCATGCTCTCGACGCCGACCATATTGCCGCGATAGACAATACAACCAGAAAATTAATGAATGACGGCAAAAAGCCGGCAGGCGTCGGCTTTTTTTTCTCTGCGGGACATTCGCTGTCGGTTTTTATTTTGACTTTAATAAGCGTTATAATCGGCAAATTCGTCGTCAGAGCTTATCCCGAATTAGGCAGTTTGAGCAATGTCCTGGGAACCGGAATATCGGCTTTATTTTTGTATCTTATCGCCTTTATGAACGTCGTTATTTTAATGAGTATCATCAGAATCGCAAAGGACTTTAAAAACTTTAAAAATAAGAAGATAGAAGAAGAGCTTCTAAAGAGAGGTTTTATGTTCCGTTATTTCAACGGAATTATGAAACTGATATCGTCGAGCCGGCAGATGTTTTTTGTAGGGATTTTATTCGGCATAGGGTTCGATACTGCGTCCGAGGTGGCCGTGCTTTCTATGTCCGCGGTATTTGCTTCGGCAGGCAGGCCGTTAATAGACGTAATGATACTGCCGTTAATATTTTCGGCAGGCATGATGCTGTTCGATTCTACCGACGGCGTCGTCATTCAGTATGCATACAGCTGGGCGTTTCTAAACCCCGTAAGGAAGATATTTTATAATATTTCTATAACGAGTATTTCCGTTTTTCTGGCATTCGGCGTGGGAACGCTCGAATGGCTTCAGGTTATAGGGATGGAATATAATCTGAAGGGCCGCCCTTGGGATTTTTTTAATAATGTATCTTTTGCGGCTTTAGGAGGCGGTATAGCCGTAATATTAACATCGGCTTGGCTTTTATCGCTGGCGGTATATAAATTCGGCAGGGTGGAAGAAAGGTATAACATCGACGGCATTGAATGAAAATTTTTATTAAGCCGCCGTTTTCGTTAATCAAAAACAAAAAAAGCATCCGGGTCGTTTTCGTATCTGATCTCGTCGATTTGCTCTTTCTTCATTTTACCGGCAAACAGTTTATTTGCGGCGTTGATAACAAGCCCGTTTTTTCCTCCCACATTTTTATATGCGTGAACAATCCCGGGAGGAACTATAAGCGCCGAGGGTTTGTTTTCCCCAAGAAACAATACCGTTTTGTTGAGATAAGTCGGGGAATCTTTCCTGTTGTCCCATAGTATAATTTTAAAATCGGAAGGGCCTATAAAACAAAAGTAGTCGGTTTGATATTTGTGTTCGTGGGGACCCCTCGTGATTCCCGGCATAGTTAAGGAGATATAAGACATTTGAGGCAAAATAGATTCCTCTAATTCGTCGCTCCTGTATAGTTCGGCAAGCCATCCCCGTTCGTCAACATGTTTTTTGATATCATTGACGACCACGCCTTTAATATCCGACAATTTGAAAGAATGCCCCATTTTATTTTAAACGTTTAAGCGCTTTATTTTTAAATTTTTTAGGATAAAATTAAAATAATACAATTCGCTGAAGTTGATTATATTATAAATTTCCGGTTAAAATCAATGAAAAACTGCATAAAAATAATATTATTAAATATAGCGGCCGCCGTTCTCTGTTTAAATGCATCCGCGCCTCGCCTATTCGCCCGCGCTATGTCCGTCCGCGGCAAATCTCCCGTTCAAACCGTTAAAATAAAAGCCGTTATTAATCCAAGGACTGAAACGGTAACGGGCAGTGAAATAATCAGGTATATTAAATACAATAAAGATTCTGTTTTGAATTTAAACGGAAAAAGAAAACCCCGCGAAATTAAAAATTTCGGCGGTAAACTTAAAAATTTCAGGGGAATAGATTTAAATATTTCCCGCCGTTTATATATAATGCTATATCCTAACAGCCTGTATAAAAGGCCCGAAAACATAAAAGATTTTGATTTTCACCAGCTCTATCCCTACGGTTTTAACAGAGGATATATAAGCATAGATAATTTATCCGAGGAACTAATAATAAATAAATTTTATAAATTGTATATAATTAAAATTGCTTTTAGAACAAAAATCCCGGAGTCCTTCGGCAATTTCGGATATTTTAATAAAGAAACCGTTCTAAACGCCCCGTTCTATCCTTATATTTCAGCCGGCAAAAATTTTAATCCCCCAATGAATATAGATTTTAAAATAAACCTTACCGTAAAACACGGATATGAGGCGATTTTTAACGGAAATATCTATAAGGGGTCATTTTTTATTCATAAGCGTTCCAATTTTATCTCCTTAATATCGGCAAAAAAATTTAAAATAAATAAAACGTTCAAAAACGGTTTATCGTTAAAATTTTTCCAGCCGTATCCGTATAATTTTAAGCAGTCGAACAAAAAAATTTACAGAGCTTTAGTTCTATTGGATAAATATAATACGGTAAAATTAAAGAAGATAAGCGTCGTTTATATTCATTTAAGGCGGAGTTTATGGTTAAAACCGCCTTTATATTCAAACACCCTCTTAGTAAATTCGCGTTTCGGCAATATTTTTCCAACTTTCTATATATATCAAAAATTAAATATAATTAAAGGATTAATTTATCTGGGTATAATTAATGATGGAAGAATATTAAAAAAAATAAATAAGAGCGACAGTTTATTATATTCTCAAAATTTGCAAAAACTTTCTTTTATCGGATTTAGAAAATTTTTAAACGCCTATATAAAAAGAAATCCGGATATAAAAAATACGGTTAAAGGTTTTAATTTCATTCAGGGCGTCAACACCGTTATAAATTATCCCATATTCCCGTTATCTTATCTTTACTTTACCGGCTTTTCCCGAACGCACAGGCTAAAAAACGGCGTTTATTATTATAATAACGATTTAAACCTTATAAGTTATAAAAAAATAAAAGAAAAAATTTTAAATCGAAAGAAAAACGATTATTATACCCTGTTCTTGAGCGGCGCAGGAGGAAATATAAGCCCCAACAGCGGAAGAACGGAGGGTTATCTTAATTTTACTTTGACAAAAAGATACAGCTATAGAAACGGCATCTTGTTTAATATATTTAAAAATTATTACAATAGGGGCGCGAGTTTAGGCTTCTCGCATCAATTAGGAAGATTTTTTCCGGTTTCGCAGATTTACAGGCAGTCGGTTTCCGGTTTAGTAAATCTTATGGAAATAAGCCCATCCGCTTCGGGAGATTCAATAATTTACCAAAATACAAAAAGATTGGCGGAATTTACTCTTAGTTACAGCTATAATTCCGTAGATTACAATATTAATCCGGAATACGGCTCTTCGTTTAATTTTTCTTATAATATCGCCAACTCCAATATCCTGTCTCCGTTTTCTTTCAGCCAGTTTGTTTTGCAGTATGTTAAAAATTTTGCAATTAATGAAGACAATATAGTGGCTTTAAAAGGCATAGGCGTTTTTGCCGACGGAAGCGTTCCCGCCGCACTCGATTATTATTTGGGAGGCATTAACGGCATTATGGGGGTGCCGGCGAGCCTGCCGTTTGTCGATAACGATACGCTTATTGCCGAAGCCGATTACAGAAGAAACATCTGCCGCGGTTTAAATCTGAACCTGATAGATAATCTTTTTGATATAACGGCGGTCGCAGGCGATATAATAGGCGGCGCCGGAAAATTGGGAGACACCGTGCCCGCGGTTATCCATAACGGCGGTATTTACAGTTTTGCCGGACTCGGAATACATTTAAAAACCTACTTTTTCGGTATTTATCCCGAAATGATAAGCATTTATGCGGCAAAAGCATTCGGAAACGGCGTCAGTTCCGAATACGGCGTCAGATATTATTTCGGATTAAACCAGCCTTTTTAATTGCTTCGTTTTTGACTTTTTAAGTTTATTTTTATATATTATATTTTACTATGAGAACTTATAAAAGATACCATCCCGTAACCTGGCTGATTTTATTAATTCCTATAGCCGTGCTTTCTTTCGGAATAAAATATTATAACGATAACAGGCTGATATTCGGAATTAGCGCAATGGTCTGGTTTTTCATATTAATGGACGTTATAACGGTGATTCTGACCTATGCCGCATATTTAATAGAGAAAAAAAATATAAAGAATATAAAAGAATTGAAATCTAAGCATGGCTAATAATAATATTCCGATTATTATCGTCTTTTCATTTTTATTTTTAGTCGCTTTTGCAGGTTTTTTATCCAAAAAATTCGAAGCCGCTAAAATAGACAGTTTAGCGGAATGGTCGCTTGCGGGTAAAAGATTCGGCGCATTTATCGTCTGGTTTCTTCTGGGCGGCGATATTTATACCGCTTACACTTTATTAGCCGTACCCGGACTTGCTTACAATTCGGGCGCTTTCGCGTTCTTTGCCGTTTCATACGTCATAATGGAATACCCGATACTTTTTTTGACTATACCGAGATTATGGAACGTTTCGAAAAAATATAATTTTATCACCGCAGGCGATTATGTCGAAAAAGTATTCGACAGTAAATTCCTCGGCGCCGTAGTAGCTTTAGTCGGGATATTCGCGGAACTGCCGTATATAGGGCTTCAGATATTCGGAATGAGATATATGCTTTCGTTGACCGGGCTTAAACCGGATATCGCCATTGCGGTATCTCTCATGATAGTAATTTTATTTACGATTTTTAGCGGTATAAGGGCAGCCGCCGTAACGTCTTTTATAAAAGATTTTTTTATATGGGGCATGGTATTATTTCTAATAATATTTATACCTATCCATTATTTCGGCGGTTTCGGAGAAATGTTCAGCTGGCTCAATAAAAATCAGCCGTCGAAGTCTTTAATTCCTTCCGGCGGTATGGTAACGTTCGGAACCCTAGCTTTCGGTTCGGCCGGAGCCTTATTCCTTTATCCTCATTCGATAAACGGAGCTTATACATCTAAAAGCGCGGATGCGATAAGGAAAAATGCCGTTTTTATGCCGTTATACAATATAATGCTGATATTTATAACTGTTTTAGGATTTGCCGCGCTTTACGTAGTTCCGGGAATAAAAAACTCGAATATGGCGGTGCCTATGATGCTGTATAAAACATTCGGGCCTTATATTACGGCGTTTTTCGGAGGAATAATCATACTGGGAAGCATGGTGCCCGCTTCCATTATGGCTCTGTCGTCCGCAAATCTGTTTACCAAAAATATATATCAGAATTTAATAAACCGGGATATAAGCGACCGTTCGCAGGAGATTATGAGTAAAATCGCCGTAGGATTTATTATTGCCCTTGCCTTGTATCTAAGCATTATGATAAATCCCCTGCTTATAATCAAACTTCAGCTTATCGGCGGCATGATAATACTTCAGCTGTTTCCGTTGATTTTTTTGCCTTTGTTTACCAACAGGGTTTCCAAAATACCGGCCGCGATATCTGTATCCGGCGGTTTATTTACGGTATTTTATCTTCTGCATATTGTAGATTGGAACATAATATATAAAAAAATATATATAGGTTTATGGGGAATTTTTACCGAAATATTCTTATTATTGGTTTTTACGTTCCTCTTTAAACCGGTCGAAAATATATCTCTCGACGATTATCTTGACGCATAGCTGTATAACAGAGTTTTTAAACATTTTTAATATAAATATAAAGGTGAAAAATGGACATAATAGAAGCCGTTAAAACAAGAAAAAGCATCCGGAAATATGAACGGGAAGACGTAGATTTAAATCTGATTAAAAAAATTATCGAAATTTCCGTTAATTCTCCAAGCGGAGGCAACGCGCAAAACTGGTTTACTTATATAATTAAAAATAAAGATATTCTTAACAGGATGAGGAGCGAAGTCGAAACGGTTTATAAAAAGGTAACCGGCAAAGACGCTCCCGGCGTGTACGCATTCTTTAACGAAGCTCCGGTCGTGCTTGCGGTCGTTCAAAAACCTTATATAGGCAGTCTTGACGACATACTGGAAAAGGCGGATAAAAATCGAAACTACGAAAGAAAGTTTATAGTTAATCCAGGACTCCAAGGCGTTTCAAGTTTTATAACGCATATCCTGCTTGTCGCCCACAACGAGGGGTTGGGAGCATGCTGGATGACCGGTCCGTTAATCGCTAAGCCCGAAATAGAAAGCATGCTGGGGGTAAAAAAGCCCGACAATCTGGTCGCATTAATTCCCATAGGAAAACCGGTAGCAAGACAGTCTAAATCATCCAGAATGGACGTCGGGGAAGTAATTAAAATTATCGAATAAAAGGGTGAACCTTAGACTTAAGGCGTTTACAGCGAACGCCTAATTTTATTCGGGTCTATTAGAGGGAGGCTGATAAATTATCAAAAATAATATAATAGAAAATATTTATTACAGCTCGGTCTATAAAATTTAAGCTTTATCGGTAATTAAAAAGAATGTATTATGAGACCGATAGACGCTAAAGATAAAATTAATAATACCGAATAGTAAAAAGTTTTTTGATTTATTTTAAAATGCATCTTATTTCCTAAAAATAGACCTATTAATAAAGACGGTATAAGCAAGCCGGAAAATCTTAAAACTTTCATAGTTATAAGCCCGAATGAGATATAAATAGCAGCCCTAACGATACTGTCGGTAATGGCGACTATCTGGAACGTAGCTCGAAACGTACGTTTGCCATGGTGTTTCATCTGCAGGTAAGCTACTATAGGAGGACCGCCTCCTCCGTATAAACTGCCTATAAAGCCTCCCAGAAAACCTAACGGAGCTCCTGCCGCATTTTTAACGTAAGGCAGTTTATCCTGCTTTACTTTTAGGGCGTATATTATATACATCAAAATAAAAATACCCAGAAAAATTGTAAGTTTTTGCGGATCTGCGTATTTTAATATATAAGCTCCAAGCAAAAGCCCTAAAACGGTCGAGGGCAGTAAGTATGAAAGGTCGTTCCACTTTACTTCTTTAAAATCATATGCTCCAAGTATTATGCTTCCTATAAAATCAAGTATAAATACGGCAGGAACCGTAATTTTTATAGGGAGCAGGATTGTTAAAAAGGAAACCGATATTAAACCGGAACCAAAACCTATGGTTGCCCTAACAAAGAATGCGAATAGAACGATTAATATTCCTGCAATTACGTCAAATATCGGTATTGATATAAAGTCCATTCAGATTAATTCAATTTGTTTAAATTTTTCAAATAACTCTTAATATTCAGAAAACATTCCTCTAATAATTCTTCGCTCTGCGATGATTTAGAAAGCATTATGCATCCTTCGAATGAACCGATAATGAAATTTGCCGCGCTTTTAATATTTATATTTTTATTGACTATTTTTTTTAATATCGCTTTTTTTAAAGCCTTTTCGATAAAATGCCGCCATAAATCGATAACTTCGTTTATATATTTAGACAAAATCTCGTTTTTTGCCGATAATTCAAGCATTAAATTGCCGACGGGACAGCCGTTTTTTGCCAATTTTTTTCCGTTTTTATTATAAATATCGTCGATAACTTTAATAATTGCCGAAACGGGGTCTTCGGCATTATATATGCCGCCCCAGTTATTTATATAAGCCGGTTTAATAACTTCATTTATTACGGCGACGGCAATATCTTGTTTTGATTTAAAGTGATAATAAATACATCCTTTCGTAGCGTTAATTCTATCGATTATATCCTGAATCCCCATGTCTTCATAGCCTCTTTCTAAAAGAAGGGCGTATGCTGCGTCTATGATTTCTTCTCTTTTAAGCAATTTAATTTCCACAAAAATGCCGAATCCGCATTAATTTAAAGTTATAAAATTATACAATATAACTGTTATAATTATATGCGGATTAGGCATTAAAATAAACTAAAAAGTTAAAAAGTTAACGGCTGGTATCCGTCGGCCATAAATCCTGCTATTGCCTGTCCGACATGGACAAGTTCCATTTTTTTGCCGGTTAAAATAGGGGCAACGCCGTATCCTTCGGCTATTGCAACACACGCTTGAGGGATAATATTATTGGCGAGAACCTGTTCATACGCTTCCAATATTTCTTTGTCGTCGGTTTTTGCAATAAAATCTTCCCCGGGGCCGAAAAAAACAAGTTTTACATCTTCGAACGCTCCGCCGTTTTTTGTTCTCCAGGCAAAGTTAAGCCCGATTTTTACTTTTACGGGATTATCGCTACCGGACATGATAATTACTAAAGCTTTTGCCTTTGACATAATAAAGCCTCCTTTAAATAATAAAGTTTTATATTAAGGCCGCAAACATACCGACCAGTCTGTATTTTATATCGGTAATTTTTAAAAGTCAAATCTTAACCCATTTCTTTAGTCCTAAATTATTTTTGTCAAATTTATTTCGATTTATAGTCGGAAAACGCTTGATATATCAGTGTTTTTTAATGGTGCGTCCAGCAGGATTCGAACCTGCGACCCACAGCTTAGAAGGCTGTTGCTCTATCCAACTGAGCTATGAACGCATAGAAGGAAAATATATTCATTTAAATAATATCATTTATAC
>JAJYKQ010000036.1 GCA_021788495.1 bacterium
TGCGGAGTAATCGGATAAGCCGAGATAACATGCGGTTCCGCCATTCTGACCCCGTCCGCTATAGCCATTGAACCTTCCAAAACTTGTTTCATATTATATCCACCGTTTAAGTTTATTTATTAGCGTCAACTATAAAAATTATTTTTATTTTTCTACGAGCGCCATTTCTATATCGTCCACAGGACATTCCTCTGCGCATATTCCGCACCCTTTGCAGTAATCCGCATCGAAATCGTAAATTTTAGTTTTTTTATCTCCGAAAACAACGCCTTCAGGACAGAAATAAATGCAAAGATTGCATCCCGTACATGTTTTATGTTTGAATACCGGAGTTTCATTGGCAAAGGAACCTGTTTTGTTGGAAAGCGCCGCGCCCGGCATTGAAATTATTCCGACCTTAAAATCCACTTTTATCTCCTTTTATATAGTTATAAGCTATCTGCGCCGCTTCGGCATTTAACTTGCCCAATTTTGAACCGAATCTGTTTTCAATCTCTTTTTTAACCGAATCTATGGAAACTACGCCGCTCAATGCGGAAAACGCGCCGAGCAAAGTCGTATTGACTATAGGCTTATTTAAAATCTTCATAGCTATTTTTAATGCCGGAAACATTACTACGGTATCTTCTTTAATTCCGCCGAGTTCGCTTATGACGTCTTTTGCCAGAGCTTCCGAATTTATAAGAATTTTGCCGCTGTCTTTGATGCCTTTGTAAACAGGAACGGATTTAAGAAGCGTTATATCCTGGACTATAACGAAATCAGGCTCGTATATCTGATGCCTCGTCCTGATAGGCTTGTCCGAAAACCTTGCGAACGCCTGGACAGGTGCGCCGGTTCTTTCCGAACCGAAAGAAGGAAATGCCTGACAGTAATTTCCGTCGTCGAAAAAACTGAGTGCGAGTATAGATGCCATAGTAACCGAACCTTGTCCGCCTCTGCCGTGTATTCTGATTTCTTTCATCATAATATATTTTTTCCTTTTTTAAATTTTTATATCGGTGTTTTAAAAATTATACACTTTTTAAACCCTAAATGTCAAGCATATTTCGTAAAAAAAGCGGTATTTTATCTTCGACGCCGAATGCCATTATATGTATTCCGTGGACTAAGGGTTTAAGTTCTTTTGCGGTTCTTGCGGCAATTTCTATACCTTTTTGGAGCGGGTCGGCGGCGTTTTCGAGTTCGTTTATAATCTGCTCGGTAATATAAATTCCGGGAATAAATTTATTCATATAGCGGGCGGTTTTGGCAGACTTAAGTATGTAAATTCCGGCGATAATTTTTATATTTTTAAAATTTTTATAGAAATCGTAAAATTTTGCAAACTTGTTTGCGTCGAAAACCGCCTGGGTTTGAAAAAAATCGCATCCTGCATTGATTTTTTTTTCGAATTTTATAAGCTGAGGTTCTAACGGCACGGATTCAGGATTAACGGCGGCTCCGATATAAAAATCGGTCCGGCCGTTAAGTTTATTGCCGTTCATATCTATTCCCGCATTAAGACCTTTTACTATTTCTATTAAATTAACGGAATCGATGTCGTAAACGGCTTTGGCATGTTTATGGTCGCCGAAGGAAATGTAATCGCCCGTTAATGATAGAACGTTCTGCACGCCGAATGCGGCGGCGCCAAGCAGGTCGGATTCTAAAGCCATGCGGTTTCTATCCCTGCACGTCTGCTGAAAAATAGGCTCTCCGCCGTTCTGCTTTATATAAATAGAGCCTGCAAGTGAAGACATTTTCATATTTGCGCCCTGATTGTCGGTAATATTGAACGCCGCAACCTCATTCTTCAGCAAGTCGTAAGTCGCTTTCATTTTCTTAAGGTCTGCGCCCCTTTCCGGCGATAATTCCGACGTATATACGAAAACGTTGTTTTCTAAATTTTCTTTTAGTTTATTAGGCATATTTATTAAAAATTTTTATATTCAGAAAAAGGCGTCAGGTAGATTTTCCGCCTTAGCTCCCCTCCTTTGAAAAAGGAGGGGTGTCGGCCAAAGGCCGACGGGGTGGTTAGCGGAAAATTAATCCGACGACTTTTCCTTGCATTGTTATATATTTTTCGCCGCAGATTCGTAAGAACCCAGAATTTTAACGAATATTGTATATTCCTGTATGGATTTTAAAGCTTTTTTTAATTTTTCGTCGGATTCGTGGCATGTTACGTCTATAAAAAACAGATAATCCCAGTTATATTTTTTAGACGGCCTGGATTCTATTTTGGTAATGTTAATTTCGTTTTCATAAAACGGTTTTAATATTTTAAAAAGAGCTCCGACCGAATTTTTTATAGAAAATAAAATAGATGTTTTGTCGTTGCCGGTTTTATGAGTTTTCTCGCCGTTTGAAATTATTAAAAACCTTGTGAAATTATTGCTGAAATCTTCTATATGTGGCAGAAGAACGTTTAAACCGTAAATCCTTCCGGCTACTTCCGAAGCGATAGCCGCCGCGCCTTTTTCGTTAAACGCCATAATGCAGGCGTCTGCCGTCGAAAAGGCATCTATAAGCTCTGCATGTTTAAAATTTTCTTCAAGAAAATTCCTGCACTGACCGAAAGCCTGAGGGTGGGAATATATTTTTTTAATATTTTTAATATCGTCTTCTTTTGAAAAAAGAAAATGGCTTATAGGAATGACTTCTTCGCCTATTATAGTCACGTCGGAGTTTACGAACATATCGAACGTGGCGTTCACCATTCCTTCTATAGTGTTTTCCACCGGAACGACGCCGTATTCGGAAAGACCTTTTGAAACGGAATTAAAAACCTCGGGGATGGTTTTTACGGGTAGAAGCATTCTGGAAGTGCCGAATCTTTTGATGGCCGCAAGATGCGTAAACGTTCCTTCGGGACCGAAATAGCTTATTCTTATACCTGCTTCAACCGTAATGCACGCTGAAATTATCTCCCTGAAAATACTCTGAAGATGCTCGTCTTTTAACGGCCCTTCATTATAGCCTATTACGTTTCTGTAAACCTCGCCTTCTCTTGAAGGATTATAAAACGACTTATTATTAGATGTTTTAACATGCCCTACTTTAACCGCTATTTTTCCCCTTTCGTTAAGAAGCTCGACTAACTTTCTGTCGATATCGTCTATCTCTTTTCTCAGTTTTTTAAGTTCTTCCATTTTTCCATTTTAAATAATTTTGTTATTTTATCTGAATGTATAAAAATTAAGTTATTTTATACAATTTTTGTAAAAAATGCAAAATAATTTATTTTTTTAATATATTTTATGCAAATTTGACAAAATATATTATTAACTCAGCTCTATAAAATAGCTATCGACCAAGTTGTTTATGAAGCGTTAGGCGAGTAAAGAGCAAAAGAAGAATCGGACGAACTGGCGCAATTTATTAATGCGCATAGCATTGCCTGTTATAATTCGGCGGAAGTTCTGTTTAACTTAAAAAGATGACTTCTTAATTCTTAATTCTTTATTCTTTATGCTTTATTCTTAATTCCTTTTTTTCCGACTCATATAAATTAATGCTATCGCTTTGATATACCTCTAATAAGTAAAAACGGATTATTTAAGCAAATAAAGCAAGGGTCAAAAACCAGGTATTCTCGGTATTTTTTTCAATTTTGAATTCTTGTAATACCAACCCCAAAATTTTTTAAGCCAGTGGCCTATTAAGGGCAGGGCGATTACGGTTTCTTTGCCGGCATCTCTTTTGACGTAAACGGCGCCTTTGCCGTTATCCATTACGCATAAAATATGCACGTGTTCTTTATAACCTTTATAGTTATTTGTCCCCGCCTCTTTTTCGTAAATATTATGCGCCGCAATTCCAGCCATCATTTCGGCAATGTGACCCTGTTTCCCCCTGAAAGGAGGTCCGTCGAGACTTGCGGAATCGCCGACGGCGTATATATCGTCCATCCCCTCTACTTTTAAATAATCGTCTATTTTTATAAAACCGGCTTCCGTAAGCGGCAGTTCGGAGCCTTCAAATATTTCATGCCTGCTTCCGGCAGGAACGAATATGATAAGGTCGCTTTCAAGTTTTGAATCGTCTTCGAATACGACTGCGCCGTTTTCGAATCTTTTTATTTTTTTGCCTAAATATTTATTTATTTTAAGGTTCTCATAAAAGCGGTTAAGCAGTGCGTAAGCTTTATCGCCAAGGCGTTTGCCGGGGGTTTCCATAGGGGCGAAAATGCTTAATTCAAAATTACCGCGCAGTCCTTTATCTCTCAGAAGATTGTCTATATTAAACAGCTCCTCGAAAGCAGGTCCGCCTCTCATTGCAGAAGGATCCTTAGGATTTCCGCCTATTCCAACGGCTATCCTGCCTTTTCCGGTTTTAATAAGTTCGGACAATTTTTCTTTTATTTTAAGAGATTCTTCCGGCGCACCGCATATAGAATAAGTATTTTCTATTCCTTCAGGTTTTGCTTTTCCTGCGCCGACGGCGATAACGAGATAGTCGAAAGAGTAAGTCCCGTTTTTACATTCGACTTTTTTCTCTTTTGCCGAAATTTTAACTACGGAGTCTATTATCAAATTGAACTTATGAACGGCGCTTAATTTATTTAACGGCAGAATCGCATCTTTGAAATCAATCGCCCCCGTAGGAATCCAGATAGACAGCGGGTAAATATACATAAAGTCCCTGTCGGAAACCAAAGTAACGTCAAAACCGTATTCTCTTAACTTTATTGAGGCTTCCACGCCTGCAAAACCGCCTCCTATAATAAGCGCCTTCTTAGCATTCATCATATTCATTATTCTTTCCCCTTCAAAAATTTATAAATTAATAAAAATAAAATATTATAAAATAATACCGCATAATAACTCTGCAGTCGCAAATTCTATAATTATTACGACAAGAAATATAATTCCGACGATTTTGATATAAATCGGAACGCTTAAAAACTTATTAACATAATAACGACGGTCTTTAAATATACTCATATGCAGTCTATTTTTTCCAATTTAAATTTATCGGTTCAAATGCATATTATATGCATTTTAAAAGCATATCGTCAAGCATAAAACTGAAAAAAAATTAAAAACTTCCGTTTAGACACCGCTTTTTATATATTTACCGGTTATAAACGCCGCAAACAGAAAAACGGCGATTATACCGAAGACGAACCTTATGGAATAAATGCCGGCTATATAGGAAAGTAAAAACGGCCCTATGATGCCGCCCAAGTCGAAATTGGACTGGTATATCGTATTAGCGGCTACCATATCCTTCATATCTACAGTTTCGGATATCCTCATAGTGCCTATGGGAAAAATAAGCGCATGCGGTATTCCGAATATTATTAAACCCAAAACGTAAAAACCGATGTCTTTTGAAAAAACCATTAAAGCAAAAGACAGGACGGATATAAGTATGGA
The DNA here is from genome assembly GCA_021788495.1 of bacterium. The sequence continues at coordinate 5,364 of JAJYKQ010000036.1, forward strand.
TATATTTAAAATTTTAGTTTTATTTTTTATATTGGCTTTTTTAGTAAAATAAAGCAGAATTAGTCTGGTTATAAGAGACGAAATGAAAAAAAGCGAAAATAAAAGCGTTATTTCAAAATATTTAAGGTGAAAGTTATCTCTTGCAAAAACTCCGCCGAGGGCTACGACCGAAGCAAAGGCAATGCTGAATGTAGTGTTATAAAAAATTACTTCAAGAAATCCCCGGTTTTTAAGCAGTAAAGAAACCGAACCGCCTTTTTCGGCTTTTTGGGAAGCGTTTTTTTCAGAATTTTGAGCCGAAAGTTTTTCCTTGATAGCATCCCTGCTCTTTAAATGAATTTTCACCGCAAAAAAAAACGCCGTTATCCCGAACAGGCACAGCATAATATAAACCCAGCGTATAGGCAGGACGGCAAGAAGTGCCGAACTTAAAAGCGGGCCGAAAACAAGGGCAAGGCTAAGCATTAGAGAGTATATAGTAAGGTTTTTTTCTATTGCCGATTTTTCCGAAACTAAATGGACTAAAGACAAAAGAAACGGCATGATTATAGCCGTAGCAAAACCGGATAGGACGACGAATATTAAAAATTCGGCATAATCCGCCGAAAAAAAATATCCGAGTATCGCGGCGGAAAACAATAAAAGTCCTGCTATTACGAACTTAGAAACGGCTTGAGGCTTTATTCGTATGCTGATAAGATATCTTACCGCAAGAGTGCTTACGGCATAAACGGCCGTCGTAATTCCGACGTAAAAAAGATTTTTACCTAGAACGTATCTTACGAACAGCGGGTTAATAGACTGTATAAGGTTGGTATTGGCCCTCTGCAGTAAAATAACCAGAAAAACGAAAATGATAGCGGGCATAATTTATCTGTTCGCTTAGTTTGCCGCCTACGCTTTAATGTAGGAAATAATTAAAGAAATTAGCTCCTCTTTGGCTTCAGTCGCAAAAATATTCTGCGCATGCGCCGAACCTTTAAAAAAATGGATAGTTTTAGGGGATTTAGTCATTGCATACATTTTTTTAATGCCGTCGGCAAACTTTTCTTCTTCGGAGCCTATATAATGAATAGGCACTTCTATAAAATCCACTCCTTCTGCATACACGGGAGACAATGCTATTACGGATTTTATTTCCGAAGACTTATAAAGTTTGGATGCGTTTAAAACCGCCGCTCCTCCCATGCTCGAACCCAACAAAGTAATATTTTTCACGAAATCCAGCCTCTGAGCGAACTTAATCGCTCCTATAATGTCTTCGCCGTATGCGTTTAAACCGGCGCTTCCTTCTTTTGAATTTCCGTATCCCCTGAAATCAAAAGTCAGGGATGATATTTTGTTCTTCAACAGAACGTCGCACAGGTCGTAATAGCTTTCTTTGTTAAAAACTCTGCCGTGGGCAAGAATTGCTATATCAGGATAAGCACCGAATAACGAACCGAATATATCGCCGCCGTCGGCGGATTCAAAAGCAACTTCTTTAAAATTTACGTTCATATAGTTTTACCTCGAAGAAAGTGAACTTTTTTTAACAAATATATTTATATAAAATTATACCATAAATGAGATTGGAAAATGTGTCGGATTTTATTTTTATTTTAAATAAACCACCCCGGCGGCCGAAGGCCGCCACCCCTCCTTTAAAAAGGAGGGGAGCTAAAAACATATTGTTAAGTTAGATTATTTCTCTGGAACGCCACTATCCTTAAAAATGAGGGGGGCTAAAAGAGCAGCGGAAAATAAATTGGACGGAAGCGAAATTTTATCAGTACTTAAATACAGGCTGTTTATTTGCGAGGACTTCGTTGACTCTGCCGACTTTAGTTTTTTGGGGCGACTTGGCCGCTTTAGACTTTTTAGTCTTAAGTTTAATCTCCCGCATAGCTTTTATAAAATTATCTAAAGTTCTTACCGATTCGGTTTCGGTAGGCTCTATCATAATAGCTCCGTGTATATTTTTAGGAAAATAAACCGTCGGCGGATGAAAACCGTAATCTATCAAAAGCTTTGCAAGTTCGATAGTAGATATTCCGCTTTCTTCGATCGATTTGTCGCTGAAAACGCATTCGTGCATACATAAACCTTCTTCGAACGGGTCGGAACCCGTCAGTATTTTGCCGAGTTTTTTCTTTACGTAGTTAGCGTTAAGCACGGCAATTTCGCTCACGGAACCTATATTATCCCGTCCTAAAGAAAGAAGATAGGCGTATGCTCTTATTAATACGGCAAAATTGCATAAAAAAGGCGTCATTTTTCCTATTGAATTTTCCCTGTCTTCGGACAGTTCGTAAATAAAATTTGCGCCATTAAAATTTTTATCTGAATTTTTATCTGAATTCGAGGTTTTTTTTCCTATATTTATATCCGCAATATTCGAACCGGCGGTATTCGAACCGGCAGCGGTTTTCTTAACGTAAGGAATAGGAAGGAATTCCCTTAAAGATTCGACTGCGCCGAGCGCGCCGCTTCCCGGTCCGCCTCCTCCGTGGGGAGTGGAAAAAGTTTTATGAAGATTAAGCTGAATTAAGTCTATTCCCATATCGGAAACTTTTACGTTTCCGAGAAAAGCGTTAAAGTTTGCGCCGTCCATATAAACAAATGAACCGTTTTTATGCATTATTTCGGCTATTTTTTTTATGTCTTTTTCAAAAACGCCGAAAGTATTCGGATTGGTTATCATAATTCCGGCGACGTTTTTTGAAATAAACTTTTTCAATTCTTCGGCATCGAGCGTTCCGGCTTTTCCGGTTTTAATTTCTGCCGGAGTAAATCCCGCAAGAACCGAACTTGCAGGATTCGTGCCGTGTGAACTGTCGGGAACCAGTATAATTTTTCTGTTTTCGCCTTTTAACTCAAAATATTTCTTGATAACTTTAAGTCCAGCAAACTCTCCCGCCGCGCCGGCCTGAGGCGCGAAAGTGAATTCCGCAAGCCCGGTAAGTCCGCATAAAATGCGGTTAAAATCGTCAACTATTTTTAACACCGGCTGAATTAAATTTGCAGGCGTCAAAGGATGAAGGTTTCTAATATTTTCAAGGGATGCGATTTTCTCGTTTATTTTCGGATTATACTTCATCGTGCAGGAACCAAGCGGGTAAAAAACCGTATCTACGCACATATTCCAGCCCGACAGTCTCGTGAAATGCCTAACAACCGCAGGTTCGGACACTTCGGGAAGAGCGGGGGGGGTTTTTCTTATATATTTAGAGTCGATATATGCACTTCCGTCTTTTCTCAAATCGGATTTTTTTAAGCCGCAATCAGGTATTCCTATGCCGCTTACCCCTTTAGAACTTTGCTCCGTCAAAGGGTCTTCGTCGAAAAAAATACCTTTTATTCCTGGAAATTTAGCCATTTAAAACCTCTTTTGCATTTTTTACGTATTTTTCGATATCGCTTAAACCGATATTTTCCGTTGCCGATATCAGCAAAGAACTTCCGGAAAGAGCTATGCCTGCTATAATATCTCTTGCCGCCATTTTTTCTATAAATTCAAGCGCGGCCTTTTTATTGTTATTTTCATTTGCATTGTTATTCGTCTTATTCTTAATCTTGAGGGAAAATTCGTTAAAAAAATCTCCGCCGTAAAGCGGCTCGAATAAACCGGTTTCTAATAATTTATCCCTTAATATATGTGCAAGTTTAAGATTCAATAAAGCTATGTCTTTAAATCCGCTTTTAGAGCATAAGGAAAGATATATCGCCGCCCTGACGGCGTTTAAAGAACTGTTTGTGCAGATGTTGGAGGTTGCCGCTCCCCTTCTTATATGCTGTTCCCTCGTCGAAAGAATAAAGGCGTAAGCGTCCCTATTATTTCCGTCTTTAGTTTTGCCTACTATTCTTCCGGGCATCTGCCTGACGTATTCTTTTTTTGCCGCAAAAAGACCTAAAAGCGGTCCTCCGAAATTCATATAGTTCCCGAATGAATTCCCTTCTCCCGCAAAAATATCGGCGTTATAGAATCCCGGGGGATTAATTATGCCGAAACTGTAAGGTTCCGTGGACGAAACTATAAAACTTGGGATACACTCAGAAGAATTATTTTCAGAACTTGATTTAGAACTATGGTTGGAATTCAAATCTGAATCATAATCGGAATCAGAACCTGAATGTATAATTTTTTCAAGGGATTCTAAATCTTCTATTACTCCGTAATAATTCGGCTGCTGAATAACTACTGCAGGCACTCTTCCGTTTCCTTTAGAAAGATTATGTTTTAAATCGGATATTTCAGTCCGTCCTGTTTCGGCGTTTAATTTTATTTTTTCTATTTTTACGCCTGTGCCGCCCGTAAAAGTTTTTATAACGGAATAGTAATCTGGGCTTACCCCTTCGGAAACTAATACCGTATCGCCATTATGGCCTGCATGCATATCGCCGCGTTTTGCCGACGACAGCCTTAAAGCAGCTAATACCGCTTCGGCAAGACTTTCCGCTCCGTCGTACATAGATGCGTTTACTATGTCCATTCCAAGTATTTCGGCAATGAACGACTGAAATTCAAAAAGCGCAAAAAGAGTGCCTTGGCTTACTTCCGGCTGATACGGAGTATAAGGAGTATAAAATTCCGACCTCGATATAAGGCTGTCTATAACCGACGGAACAAAATGATTGTAAATTCCTCCGCCTGAAAAAA
>JAJYKQ010000037.1 GCA_021788495.1 bacterium
AGGGGCTGTTCGCAAAAATATATAATCATCTTCGCCCCGGCGGCTTATTCGTCAACGCCGAACAGATTTTAGGCAATACCGAAACTATAGAGGCCTACTATAAAAAAGAGTGGGAGAAGACTATCAGGCAAAGCGGGGTCCCCGAAGAAGAAATTGCCGCATGGAAAGAAAGATTAAAATTGGACAGGGAATCTACGGTAGAGCAGCAGATAAATTGGCTTAAAGACGCCGGTTTTACCGATGCCGACTGCGCGTATAAATTTTACAAGTTTGCGGTTATATTCGGCGTTAAACAACGATAAATTATATTTTTATAAATAGACCTAAATTTCTATGAGCGGTTATTTTTATTCTTTTAAAGAACGAAAAGCCAAAGAGCCGTCAAAAGGCATTGAGGTAAGATCCGTCATTTAGAAAATTTAATGATGACTTATATGGAATTCGAACCCGGCAGCATTATACCGGAGCATAGGCATGTACCACGTTCTCATATGTATATTCCGTTCTAACTGCACGGCTTTTTCGTTTTTAACTTTTTAAAAGATATGCTCGCAATGATTTAATATTGTTTTATCTAACGTTTTCTATCGGCAATTTTGGGTAAATTCAGAAATTTCAAATTAAAAAGAAAAAGTTGTATAATAATACAATAAAATGTATAAATAAAAAGAATTCTTTAAATTAATGTGAATTAATGGAGGCAAAACAATGGATTATGCGGTAATCGACACGGAGTATCAAAAATTACAATCGGAGGCAAACAGCGTCGGCGATAAAATACAAAATTTGGCGGCCAAATTACAAAAATTACAGTCTTCAGGAAACCAGGATGCACGCGAATGGCTTTTAGATCTTAAAGACATAGCTCTTTCTGTTCAGAGCGAGCAAAATCAAATGTTTTCTTTTTTGCAGACCTTGCATCAAAGTATTCCGCAAGTTAACGATCAGTGTTTTACTCAGCCGGTTCAAAACCAAGGTTATGTTAGTCAGCAGCAGCAGCCGCAATATCAGCAGCCACAGCAAAAAAAAGGATTTTTCAGTTCTCTTCTCGGTAGCGGCTTTGGACAGGCAATAGAGATGGGCGCAGGTTTTGGAATAGGAGACGATTTAATTAACAGTATTTTTTAAAGATAGTTAGGTTAGCTTTAGCAGTTAATTTTGTGTTAACTTTGGTCGGCAGGAGGTTCGAGCGACAGAAATATTCCCGAAGATATATCTCCGCAAGAAGGAGATATATTGTTAGAGAAACCTACCGCAAGCATATTTATCGGAACATATTTTGAACAGATGATGAAAAACAGAAAAATTAACACTCTTATTTTTAACGGAATAGCTACGGAAATAGGCGTCGAATCTTCTGCGGGATATGCCGCAAATCGCGGTTTTACCCCGTAATAGTCGCAGACTGAGTGTCTTCCATGGATAAAGATGCGCATTCAAGGTCTTTGTAAAATATGAAAAAAATGTTTATATGCGAAAATTCCAAAACTATTGCCGGGAATTTTTAAAGCAGTGTTAATAATGTTAATAATAAAGCCACAAATTGTCAAGAATAACCGCTATTTTTTCAGATATTCTATTATTTCTATCATTATGCCGTCGGGGTCGTTAAGAAAGGCTAATATCATACTTTTATCCATAGAATAGAACGGTTCTCTTAAAAAGGATATGCCTGCTTCTTTAATTTTTATTGCATCTTCGTCTATGTTTTCAGATTGAAATGCGAAATGCGCAAATGAGTTTTCGCAATCGTTAATGAGTTTCGGGTTGTCGTCGGCAATAAGTTCTATTTCAAAGTCGGTGTTCGGACTTTTAAGAAAAACTAAAGTCGTTTTATGAGCCTCAATGTATCTTTTTTCTCTGACGGAAAACCCGAAAACTTTGCCATAAAAATCGAGCGATTTATTGAGGTCGCGAGTTCTTATCGCGGAATGTATTAATTTCATATTTATATTATAATTTATATACTTTCTATTTTCAACGCAATTTCTTACAACGCACAATTTCTCGCAGCCTTTATAAAAATCTTCACAAATAAAACCTTAAGTGCTATAATAATTAAAATTAAATTTAAACGGGGGTAATTTTATGAAAAGTATTAAGTTATTAGCTATTTCGGCATTGTTTTCTATTTTTGCAATATCTTTTTTTTCCGGAATATCTTATGCAAGGCATTATTACTGTCCGCTCGGATATTCGTTTAATCCGAAATTAGAGCTTTGCGTCGGTAAAGGCGGTTTAAAGGGATATAATGCGCTTCCGCAAACTAAAATTAATAAATTTGAAGGTAAAAAGCATATATATATTTGTCCGGATAAATATACTTATGATAAAAAAATGCAATTATGCATGGGCAAAGGTTCTTTAAAGGGTAGCACGGCACAACCGACCGTTAAAACTTTAAAACCTACAGTAAAAGTTTCTAAAAAAGCAGATAAAAAAGTTAAATCAGCTAAAACAAAAGTCAAAAAATAATTAAAATAGAATTTGACAAAAATTAAACAAAAGAATAAGAATAAATTATTATGAATATTGCCGTAATATTAAGGTCGAGGGAAATGTACGACATTTTAAAGCCTTTTCTTGCCGGACATAATGTGCGGCATTATTCAAATAAAGAAGATTTTTTAAGCAGGATTAAGAATTCGGGCGACGCTAAGGACTCGGAAAATTTGGCTTTAATAGTTAATGCGGGAATCCCTATAGGAGAAGACGTTTTGTCTTTTCCGAACATAAAAGCAATTCAGCAGTTCGGCATAGGATACGAAAACGTCGATATAAATTATGCGTCTAAGAAAGGCGTTTTAGTGTTTAACGCGCCTACGGTAGGCACATTTAACGCCGTTTCGGTAGCGGAATTATCGCTTTTTTTTATTTTGGCATTAGCAAGGGATTATAACGGATGCGTCGATTCTATAAATCACGCTATTGCAAACCGTCCTATGGGCAGCAGTATTACTAATAAAAAGTTTGCAATAGTCGGATTGGGCGGTATAGGACAGGAATTAATAAAGATTTTAAAACCTTTTAATCCTGAAATTTACGGTTTGAAGCACAACAAGCCTGACGTCGGCTATGCGGAAAAACTCGGCATTAAGTTTGCAGGTACCGTAGACGAAGATTTTAAAAAAATTTTACCGTCGGTGGATTACCTTATACTTGCAGTTCCGCTTGAAAAAAATACGGAAAACTTAATTAACGAGGAAACCGTAGAGTTGATGAAAAAAGGCGCATGCGTCGTGAATGTAGGAAGAGCGGGATTAATAAATAAAGAGTCTTTGATAAAAGGATTAAAAAGCGGAAAAATTAAAGGCGCAGGTCTTGACGTATTTTGGGAAGAGCCTGTCCATATAAGCGATGAAATTTTTCATTTTAACGTTATAGCTACTCCTCATATAGGCGGAGCGACTTATGAATCTATTGCCGATATTTCGCGCATATGCGCCCAAAATATCGACAGATGGATAGATAACGGAGACTTAACCAACTGCGTAAATAAAGATTTGATATAAAAGGAAAAGGCGGAAAAGGTGTCAGATTTTTATTTTCCGCATATGATAAAGTTAATTAACATATAACGCTAATTGCGGAAAATAAAAATCTGACACCTTTTCCGAGGCAATAAAGAGGACTATTATGGACTATAAAGATACGCTGAATCTTCCGAAAACCGATTTTCCGATGAAGGCTAATTTAAAAGCCACGGAAGAAAAATTTCTTAAAGAATGGGAGGAAAGCGGGCTTTATAAAAACATAACGGAGAAAACGAAAAACAGTCATAAAACTTTTATCCTTCATGACGGACCTCCATATGCAAACGGGCATATTCATCTTGGAACGGCTTTAAATAAAATATTAAAGGATATAATAGTCAGGTTTAAACAGATGTCCGGCTACCATACCCCTTTTATCCCTGGATGGGACTGTCACGGACTGCCTATAGAACACAACGTAGATAAAACTTTAAAATCTAAAGACTCAATATCGAAAAGCGAAAAGAGGAAACTTTGCAGAGAGTATGCGGCAAAGTTTGTGGATATTCAGAAGCAGGAGTTTAAGAGGCTTGGAAGCATAGGAAGGTATGACGACCCTTACCTGACCATGAATTATGCCTATGAAGCGAATACTGTCAGAAAACTTGCCGATTTTATAAAAAACGGCGGGCTTTACAGGGCAAACAAACCTATATACTGGTGTTCGTCATGCAAAACAGCTCTTGCGGAAGCCGAAGTCGAATATGCAGAAAAATCTTCGCCGTCTATCTTTGTTAAGTTCAGGATTAATTCCGACATTTCCGAGATACTCGACGATTCTAAAACAGGCGGCAAAGACGTTTTTGCGGTAATTTGGACTACTACGCCTTGGACTATTCCGTCCAATCTTGCGATATCCCTGCACCCCGACTATGAGTATGTTTTCGTCGATAAAGGAGATGAAATTTTTATTCTCGAAGAAAGTCTCGCCGAAGAATTAATGAAAAAATTCGGTTACTGCGATTTTAAAATTATAGCCAGAACCAACGGTAAAAATCTAGAAAATAAAAAAGCCAGACATCCTTTTATAGACAGAGATTCTATCCTGATACTCGGCACGCACGTTAAAAAAGATGCAGGAACGGGTTTGGTTCATACGGCGCCTGGTCACGGAGAGGACGACTATGCCATAGGTCTTAAGTATAACCTTCCGGCTTATGCCCCTATAAACAACGAAGGCAGATTTTTAGCCGATATAGAAACATTTGCGGGAATGCAAGTATTTGAGTCTAACCCGCACGTTATAGAAAAACTTAAAGAAGTCGGCGCATTAGTTCTGGAAGAAAAAATAGAACATTCTTATCCTCATTGCTGGAGATGCAAAAAACCTGTAATATTAAGATCGACAAAACAGTGGTTTGTTTCTATGGAAATAAACGATTTAAGAAAAAGGTCGCTGGAGGAGATAAAAAAAGTAAAGTGGATACCGAAATGGGGTATAGACAGAATTTCCGGCATGCTTGAAACAAGACCCGACTGGTGTGTTTCGAGGCAGAGGTCGTGGGGGGTTCCTATAACGGCATTTTATTGCAAAAACTGCGGAGAAGCATATATAAATTATGGACTTACGCTTAAAATAGCAGAAGAATTCGATAAATACGGCGCAGACGTTTGGTTTGACAAACCCGCCGAATATTTTATAAATTTTAGCGAAAAAGAAGTTAAATGCGGAAAATGCGATTCAAAAGATTTTGAAAAAGAAGAAGATATATTGGATGTATGGTTCGACAGCGGCGTCAGTTATTACTGCGTTCTTAAAAACGACGAAGAGATTAAAAACGCCGGATTTCCGGCAGATTTATATCTTGAAGGGTCGGACCAGCACAGGGGATGGTTTCATTCTAGCCTTTTAATAGGGGTGGGAACCGACGATGGAGCTCCTTATAAAACGGTTTTGACCCACGGTTTCGTCGTTGACAGTTCTGGGAAAAAAATGTCAAAGTCCCTTGGTAACGTCATGAGCCCCGATGAAATAATCAATAAATACGGAGCCGATATTTTAAGGCTATGGGCGGCTTCCGAGGATTATAAAAACGATATGAGAATATCGCAGGAAATAATACTCAGGCTTTCCGAAGGATACAGAAAGATAAGGAATACCATGCGTTTTATGCTCGGTAATTTATACGATTTTCAAGAAACCGAAAATTCGGTAAAATACGAAAATTTATCTGAATTAGATAAATACGCTTTGCACAGGATTACCCTTATTTCGCAGGATATTTTCAGGTTTTACGAAAATTACGATTTTCATCTCGTTTATCAGGGCATTTATAAATTTATTATAGAGTTTTCATCTTTTTATTTAGATATAGTCAAAGATATGATGTATGTCGAAGGGAAAAACTCCTTAAAGAGGCGTTCCGTTCAAACCGTATTAAATTATGCTTTGAACGTTTTTATTAAGTTCCTTGCTCCTATTATACCGTTTACCGCTTCGGAAACATGGGGATCTTTTAAAAAGCCTTCGAAGCCGGAAAGTTTATTTTTTGAAAATTTTGTCGAACCGGAGGAAAATTTTCAAAATTTCGATATCGAAGAAAAGTTCGATAAATTAATAGAAATCAGGAATATAGTTTTAGCCGCTTTAGAAAAGGAAAGGGATAAAAAAGTTATCGGAAGTTCTTTAGGGGCTAAGATTGTTTTAAGGTCAAGCATCGAAGACTATGATATGCTCAGTAAAATCAGCGCCGACGAATTGAAAGACCTGTTTATAGTATCGGGAATAGTCCTGCAAAAAAAGGAATCTTCCGAAGCCGATATAACGGAAGTCGAAATCGAAAAAGCGGACGGCGAAAAATGTGCAAGGTGCTGGAAACACGATGCTTCGGTCGGAACTTTTGACGATTATCCTGATATTTGCGGAAGATGTCATAGCGTAGTTACCGAAATTATGAAGGAAAAGGCGTAAATAAATAGTTTACATTTTTAGAAGGTAGTATATTATGAGAAAGCAGATAATTGCAGCAAATTTTAAAATGAACAAAACGGATGAAGATATTAAGAAGTATTTCGCCGTTTTTCTCGACCTAATTAACGGATTGAAAAATAATTCTAATTTAAGCGGTTTGGATTCAGACTTAATATTCGCTCCTCCTTTTACGTCCTTTAATGAAACTAATAAAATTATTAAGACTTGTCATGATTTTATAAAACTGTCGTCGCAAAACGTTTATTACGAAAAAAACGGCGCATATACAGGAGAAATTTCCATAGATATGCTGGCGTCTTGCGGATGCGAATATACTATAATCGGACATAGCGAAAGAAGAAACATATTTAATGAAGACGATGAATTAATAGGAAAAAAAGTAGAAGCGGTTTATAAAGACGGAAGAATTAATCCTATATTATGCGTAGGGGAAAATTTAGAAGTAAGAAAGAACGGCGGCCAGGAAAAATTAGTAGAAGATCAGTTATCGGCGGCATTAAGATACGTTAAAGGAGCCAATATAAAATCTTTAATAGTCGCCTATGAACCGGTATGGGCTATCGGCACGGGAATGTCTATAAAAGCTCAAGACGGAGAAGATATGCACCGTTTTATTTACGATTATTTAAAATCTGGTTATTCTATAGGCGAATTAAGGGTTATTTACGGCGGCAGCGTAACCGAAAAAAACATTCAAGAGCTTATGGAAAAGCCGAATATCGACGGCGTTTTAGTAGGCGGAGCAAGTTTAGACCCGCAAAGTTTTTACAATATATTCAGATTAGCTTCAAATTTAGCTAATACGTAAAATAATGAAAGAGGAAAAGGCGTTAGATTTATTTTTTTATTTTCAGCGAACCGTCGGCCTTCGGCCGACACCCCTCCTTTAAAAAGGAGGGGTGCTAAGGAGAAAGTTATTACGGCTTTTCTATAAAAACGGAGGTAAATTATGAAATACGTTATTCAGGCTTCAAACGGAACTATTAACCCGGGTCTATTAATGAGCGTCATAAAAAATACAAGCGCTATAAGCGAAACGGAAGAAATAAACGTCGTAGTTATAGGTCCCGCAGTAGTCGCACTCCTGCATCATTCTCAGCTTAAAGAGCAGTTAAGAGCCGTCTTAAACGATAAAGTAAATATTTACGTATGCCGAAATGCTATGAATATGTTTGAACTTAAAGACGACGACATACCTGATTATGCAAAAATAGTGCCTGCAGGAGTAGAAAAAATAGGAAAACTTTCAAAAGAAGGGTGCGTGTATATAGCGCTTTAATATGAGCAAATTAGTCCAGCCGCCTAAGGGAACAAAAGATTTTCTTCCCGAAGAGATGATTTTAAGAAGAAGGGTTATTGAAACCATACGGAAATGTTTTGTCCTTTACGGTTTTGTAGAAATAGATTCTCCCGTTTTTGAATATTTCGAGCTTCTTTCTAGAAAATGCGGAAGCGAAGTAGAAAAAGAAATTTATGTTTTTGAAGATAAGGCAAAACGTAAACTTGGGTTAAGATTTGAATTTACTTCTCCTTTAGGGCGGTATTATGCTACTAATGCAGAAAATCTTACGAAGCCTTTTAAAAGATATATAATAGGCAAAGTTTACAGGTACGAAAATACCCAGGCGGGAAGATACAGGGAATTTTATCAGGCCGATGCCGATATAATCGGCTCATATTCCATGAACGTCGAGAGCGAACTTATAGATTTAGCCGTTTTTACTCTTGAAAAATTAGGCATGGGAGATTACGAAATAATTATAAATAACAGAAAAATACTCGACGGTATTATTAACGCCGCAGGCATAGACGAAATCAAAAAAGACGCGGCGCTGAGAGCTTTAGATAAAACGGCGAAAATAGGAGAAGCCGGAGTAATTAAAGAATTTAAAGAGAACGGCATATGCGAAGAAAATTATCGTTCGTTTATGCGCATTATCGATTTAGACCCGGCAACCGATAACGCAAAAAAATTATCTATTTTAAAAGAGCGTCTTATAGCAGAAATAAAAGAAGAATCCATTAAACAAAGAGCCGTCGAAGGTATAGAAGAGCTTAATTCCGTTATAGAAAACGGGCGAAAAGCCGGAAACGGCGTAGCCGCAACCGCTGACGCTACCGAGGTTATAAAATTCGACCCGCTTTTAGTCAGGGGTCTGGGATATTATACAGGACCTATTTTCGAGATAAAATCGAAAGACCTCGCCATAGGAAGTTTTGCCGCAGGCGGCAGATACGATAATCTCGTAGAACTTTACGGCGCCCGTCCCGAAGGCGCGTGCGGAATATCGTTCGGCGTAGAAAGAATAATAGACATCATAATCCAAAAAAATGCAGACGTCATTCAGTCCGTTTCTTCGCCCGTGAAATTGTATATAGTTTATTTAACCGAGCAAGAAAAGCCTTTTGCGTACAAAACAGCCAAATTTCTCCGTTCAAAAGGAATAAGCGCAGAAATTTGCGTTTCGTCCGAACCGAACATAGGTAGAGAGATAAAATATGCCGATAAGAAAAAAATAGAATATATAGCCATAATAGGCGAAAGAGAAGCCACTGAACAAAAACTTACCTTAAAAAACCTTAAAACTAGAGAAGAAAGACTGTTGGCTACTGAAGATTTGGTTGAAATTTTACGTTAACCGCATATTCAATTCTCCTATATAGCATATTTTTGGTAAAGGCTGATATAAAACATTTCAAATAGATTATGTTTAAATTTTTTAAAAAAAAGCGCGATAAAACCGTTATAAAATCGGAAATAATAATAAGCGGTTTTAATATAACAGTTTTAAAAAAAGATATTAAAAATCTTCATTTAAACATTCTTCCGCCTGACGGAAAGATAAGGGTTTCGGCGCCTAAGAGAATGGACGACAGGTCCGTCCGAGTTTTTATAATATCAAAACTGCCGTGGATTGAAAAACACGTAAACAGCTTTAAAGAGCGGCCAAGAGAAACTCCGAGGGAGTATATTTCGGGTGAAAGCCATTATTTTAAAGGAGAAAGATATTTGCTTAACATTATCGAATACTTAGGAAAGCCTTATATAACCATAAACAATAAATATATAGGTTTTTACGTAAAGAAAAATGCAGATTTAGAGGAAAAGAAAAAAGTTTTTTTACGCTGGCAGAGGGAAGAATTAGCAAAAGAACTTTCCTGCATATTTAATAAATGGCAGGAAATAATGGGAGTTTCTGCTAATGAGATAAGAATAAAAAGCATGAAGACTAAATGGGGCACCTGCAATATTAAAGCAAAAAGAATATGGATAAATTTAGAACTTATTAAAAAGCCTGTTTATTGCATAGAATATATCGTCGTTCATGAACTCACGCACCTTATAGAAAAAAACCATAATAAAAGATTTAAAGAAATTATGGATAAATTTATTCCCCCCTGGAGAAATTATAAAAAAGAACTGAACGGCTCTTTTTTGTCCGGTAGTTAAATTCTCCAAAATATATATTAAAGCCTATTAGTCCTTATTAATTTGACTTTTTTAAAATAATGG
>JAJYKQ010000038.1 GCA_021788495.1 bacterium
AGTTTTCGACGAGCTTTCCCACGCATCTATTATAGACGGAGTACTGTCTTCCGGCGTAAAATTCAAAAGTTTTAAACATAATAATTTAGAACATCTCGAAAGCATATTGGGCAGGCATAAAGACTATGAAATAAAGCTCGTCGTAACCGAGGGCGTTTTCAGTATGGACGGAGACATACCGGACATACCCGGTATTTTAAGCATAGCAAGGCGATACGACGCCTTAAGCATAGTCGATGACGCCCATGCAACCGGTACCGCCGGAGAGAAAGGAGGCGGAAGCGCCGATTTGCATAAGGTAAAACCCGATATAATCATAGGAACTCTGGGCAAGGCTCTGGCGTCGAACGGAGCTTTCGCCGTTTCGAGCCGCCTAATAATAGAATACTTAATTAATTTCGGCAGGGCATTCATATTTTCTACCGGAATACCGCCGTCTTCCGCGGCAGCGGCTCTATCCGCGATAGAGTTCATAAGGGAAAATCCGGAAATAGTTAAAACACTGCGGAATAACTCGGAATTTGCCCGCAAATACTTAAAAGAGTCGGGGCTAAACACGCTGGATTCCTCGACCCATATAATTCCGATATTAATAGGAGACGAAGATAAAGCCGTTTTAATAGAAAAAGAGCTTTTAAAAGCGGATATTTACCTTAAAGCGGTAAGGTACCCGGCTGTTCCCAAAAAAAGCGCGAGATTAAGGCTCGGCATAAATGCGTCGATAGACGGCCGTACGCTTAAGCATGCTTTAAAGAAAATAGCCGTTCAGGCCAAATTAACTTAGTTAATTTAATGTAAATCTATGATAGATAAACATAAAGTTAAAAAAAATTTTTCCGAAGCCGGGGATTACGACAATCATACTTCTTACCATAATATAACCCTCAAAATGATATCGCAGACTATAAAAAATTATAACCGCGAAAAAAACCGGCTTAATATACTCGATATTGGATGCGGAACGGCTCAGGGATATTTTGCCGTTAAGGACGCCGTTCCCGCAAATTCTTTCTATTATTTAGGTTTAGACATTGCTTTGGGAATGCTTAAAGAAGCAAAAAGGAAAATAGCCGGCGCCGACGGTGCGGCAAATAATGCCGGCCTTATTTGCGGAGACGCCGAACTTATGCCGTTAAAGCATAAAAAATTCGATATTATTTTTTCAAATATGACACTGCACTGGCTCAATAATACGGATTATCTTTTAAATATATGCAGCTCCCTGTTAAAAAAAGACGGGATTATTATATTGTCTTTTTTAATTTCGGGAACGTTAAGGGAATTCGAAGAAAACTTTAAAACCGCCGAAAACGAAAACCCGATAAAACTTCATAAGTTTCCGGAGTTAGAACGATTCAAAGAAAAAATAGGCATTGCGGGCTTAAAGATTAACTATTCCGAGGTCATAGAATATATTGAAACCGCCGTGTCTTCTTTGCATCTTCTAAAAAAAATAAATATGCTCGGAGCAAAAAATGCCGTTAACGAAAAAATATTGGGGGCGGGGTCATTGAGGCGGGTACTGACTGCTTACGATAAATATTACCGCAACGATAAAAATATGGTTTACTGCACATATAGAATTGCTTATTTAACGCTTGCAAAACAATAAAAAACCCTGAATAAATTATTAATCTATTCAGGGTAAATTTTAATTTAAAATTTTAGAATTTTGCCGCTTATTTAACAGCCGCAAAATGGTCTCTTCTGTTTATCGCGTAACATACTTCCGTATGCGCTCTGCATAAAGGTTTTTCTTTTCCGTAGCTGATTGTTTTAAGCCTGTCTGCCGAAACGCCAAGGTCTTGAAGATATGCTTTGGCGGCGTTAGCCCTTCTCCATCCGAGCGCAAGGTTGTACGCTTCGGAACCTCTTCTGTCGCAATTTCCCTGAATCTGAATAACTACGTCTGAATTATACTTAAGATAAATCGCATCCTTTTTGAGTATCATCTTATCAAGCGGAGTAAGGATAGATTTGTCGAAAGCAAAATGAATGTTGTTTGAATTGGCTTGAATATCGTAATTTGCAAGCCACGGATACTTTTTCATGTAAGACGGCGTCTGTGCAGCCTGAGGGGTCGTCGCCGCAGCGGCCGGTTTTTGTGCCGGAGGCAGGGCGCTAGAGGACGTTTTTGTTACTTTCGGAGCGCATCCGGAAAGGACGGCGGAAACTCCGAAAACTAAACCGAGAATAGAAAGACCGATCTTTGTTTTTTTGTTCATCGTAAACTCTCTCCTTGAAAGTTAAAATAAGATTAAATTAATTGGCTTTAAAAACCGGATAATCCGGATTAGATAAATTGATTAATTTTTGCATAATATATATATATCATTATTTAAAAAAAAATCAATAGTTTTTTTATCTATTTTTTTTAGTCTTGAAAATTGGAAATTATGAGGTATATTTTTAGTAAGGACGGACGATAATTAAATCGTAATATATTAATTAAAATAAAATAAAAAATGGACGAATATACGGAGATAAAAAATAGTGAAAACGATTTTTACGTTCAATGGCATTTTATAGACTCCTGCAATCTGAGATGCGTCCATTGCTACCAAAACGATTATAACCACAAATCTTTAGATTTAAATATTTTGGGAAATATATTTCGGAAATTGGACGAAGCAATGGCGAAATGGAAAATGAAATGCTTCGTTTCGCTTACGGGAGGAGAGCCTTTTTTAAAACCGGAAGGGCTTTTTTACTTAATGGATATGATAGAAGGCTCGGATAATTTCAAAAATATTGCGATTTTGACCAACGGAACGCTTATCGACGACGAACTGATTAAAAAGATTAAAAATTATAAAAAATTAGCCGAAGTACAAGTTTCCCTCGACGGACATGATGAAGAGTCCCATGACCGCATAAGGGGAGAAGGAACATTTTTGAAAACGGTAAATTCTATTAAAATGCTTAAAAATTCCGGAATTAAAACCGCCGTAATGTTCACTCTCCATAAAAAAAATATCGGCTCGGCATCCAATATGCCGAAACTCGCCGCCTCGTTAAACGTAGATGCTTTAACGGTGGAAAGGATGACGACTATGAACGATGCTGAAAGAGACGAATTTTTTATCGAAGCCCCCGACGTAAAAAAAGTTTATTCAGACGTTTACGGCAGGGCTGAAACGGAATTTAAAAATAAAAATACCAAACTTTCGACATCCCGGCCGCTATGGAATCTTATAGACGAGAATGCCGGAGGATACTGTCCGATAGGCTTATCGTCTCTATGCATACTCCATGACGGCACCCTGCTTCCTTGCAGAAGACTTTATCTTCCGCTCGGAAACATTTTAACGGACGGACTGTTTAAGGTGTGGTACGACTCCGATATTCTGTGGCAATTAAGAAAAAGAAAGGTCAAAAGCGAATGCGCCGGATGCTCCCATGAGGATAGATGCGGCGGATGCAGCGCTATAAGCTATTACCTTAACAATGATTTGAATTCTAAAGACCCGCAGTGCTGGATATAATTAATACATATAATTAATATGGGGGATTTAAGAAAATGATGGCGCTTGCAGATAACGTATCCATAAAGCGGGACGAAGATAATTTTATGCTTTTCGACAATCTTAGCGGCAATATTTATAAGCTTAACGAATTATCGTTTGAAGTTTTATCGCTTTGCGACGGTAAAAAAACGGATGAAGAAATACTTTTAAGCATAACGGAAAATTTCGACGTGACGATAACGGAAGCGGAAAAAGATTTTAAAAGATTAATGCAAATGCTTTCGGATAAAAATTATATCTACGATAACGGCAATAAAAAAGGAGGTGAATTTTATGAAAAAGGTTTATAACGCACCGTTGTTTATTGAAATTCCCGCGGAAGAATTTTACGCTTTAATTACCGAGGGATACGGACTAAAGGATTCGTGTTACTCCTGAAAGGAGTGCAAATAAGCGCAGTTTGCGCTTAAACCGGTTATTCCCTAACCTGTTGCTTTTAAGAAACATCAAGCAGGTTAGGGAGTTTTTTTATATTTTTATTATTAAAGCCGGGCACGGCGTATTGAATTTTTTTACCGTTTCTGATATTATTAAAATAATATGGAATACAAAGATTATTACAAAATATTAGGCGTAGGTAAAACCGCTTCGGCGGATGAAATAAAAAAAGCGTACAGAAAATTAGCAAGAAAACACCATCCTGACGTTAACCCCAACGATAAAACCGCGGAATCTAAATTTAAAGAACTGCAGGAAGCATACGACGTTCTGAAAGACGAAAAAAAACGAAAGGAATACGACGAACTGGGAACTAATTATTTCAATTATAAAAATGCCGGCGCGGGCGGAGGCGCTTCGCAGGGACAATATCATTACGATTATTCCGGCGGCGGCCCTTCCGGTTTTAACTACGGTTACAATAATGCCGGAGGCGGAGAAGGATTTAACTTCGAGGATATATTTTCCGACCTTTTTAACAGGTCGGGAAGAAAACAGGGGCCGGCAAGAGGAAACGATTTGAATGCCGAACTTGAAATATCGGTAGCAGAAAGCGTAAAAGGCGCCGAAAGAATAATAAGTTTAAACGGCGAAAAAATAAAAATAAAAATACCCGCCGGAATATCGAACGGAGGAAAAATAAAGCTTTCGGGAAAAGGGTCGGCAGGTTTCAACGGAGGCCCTAACGGCGATTTATACATTACTATTTCGGTTTTAAACGATAACATATACGAAAGGAAAGAAAACGATATCTATGTCAATAAAAAGATAAAGCTGACGGAAGCCGTCCTCGGAGCAAAGGTGGAAGTCTCGGCGATAGACGGCAAATTTATGCTTACTATTCCCGCCGGAACTCAAAACGGAACTAAATTCCGCATTTCTAAAAAAGGGGCAACGGATGTTTCGGGCAAAAAAACAGGCGATTTAATTGTTACCGTTTATGTCGATATACCTTCTGGTATATCGGATAAGACTAAAAAGATATTCGCCGAACTTTCGAAAGAAGGAATTTAAATTAGGAATTCAAAATGGATTATTTTATTAATCTTTTAAATTTTTGCGGCGATATTCGCATGGACGATAAATCCGCAATGTTTTTCGTAGATGAAGGAATAATCTGCGTCGAACGCAGGGAAAACGAATTTTATATAGACGAGAAAACTGCCGAAACCTTAAAATTGATTTCCGAAATTAAAAACGAGCTGGGGGTCAACGATGAAGGCGCATCGGTGATTCTTAACCTGAGAGAAAAAATTATAGACTGCCAAAATAAGCTTAAAACCGTTTTCGATGCTATAGAAAGGGCTAAAAGCATAGACGAGCTTATGTTCATAATGAGAAAAAGCGAAGCGTTCAGAAACATATCAGACAGCTTTTCGAATAACGGCGATGAAGGTTTTTAACTTCATTTTCGGCCGTCAACCAGTTTTTCCGGATAGTAATTTATACAATAAACAAAATACAATAATAAAGGTGCCTATATATGAATATTACGCGAAAAATAAAAGAAGCGATAAACGGAAATATTGAAATCCCGGACGACCTTCTTTTGTCCGTTTTCCAACTTTCAGGCGCTCCGCTGATGGAGCTTTTTTCTTTAGCCCTCGAACTAAAAGAAAAATATACCGGTAAAAAAGTTAACTTCTGCTCTATAGTAAGCGCAAAAACCGGAATATGCTCGGAAGACTGCTCATTCTGCGGCCAGTCCGCAGTCGCCGGAATAAAAGAAAAAAAAATAAAAGTTAATCCTCTTATGACCGTTTCCGAGATGGTGGAAGCCGCTAAAGCCGCAAAAAATAACGGGGCAAATGAATTTTCCATAGTCACGAGCGGAACCAGGATATCGGACGAAAACGAGCTTAAGACGATAGGAAATGCCGTCATGTCCATAAAAAACGAAGTGGGCATTACTCCGTGCGCGTCGCTGGGACTTATGGAATACGAAAATCTGCTTTTTCTTAAAAACTGCGGTCTTGAAATATTTCATCATAATATAGAAACCAACAGCGATTTTTTTAAAAAAATATGTTCTACCCATTCGTTTGAAGACAATATAGAAACGGTTAAATCCGCAAAAAAAGCCGGACTGAAAGTATGTTCCGGCGTAATTATCGGAATGGGCGAATCGCGCTTGGACAGAATAAAAATGGCTAAGGAAATAAACAGGCTCGACGTCGATAATATCCCGGTTAATTTTTTAAATCCTATTAAGGGAACCCCTCTCGAAAATGCCGAACCGCTTACTCCTATGGAGTGCCTTAAAACCATTTCGATTTTCAGAATCGTCAATCCTAAAAAAAATATACTTGCGCAGGGAGGGAGGGAACACAACCTGCGCCAGCTTCAGCCTCTCGCTCTTATGGCCGGAGCAAACGGATTTCTTCTCGGAAATTACCTTCTTACGTCGGGAAGAAATCCTGAGTTGGACTTAGAACTGATTAACGATTTAGGATTTGAGCCGAATGTTTCCGAAACGCCGCGGGCCGAGTATGCCTGATAATATAAGCAAAAAAGCTCTAGGCATAGATTTCGGCCTAAAAAGAATCGGGCTGTCTTTAAGCGACGATACTAGAACTATTGCTTTTCCTTTTAAATATATCCTTAACGAATCGTTAAACAAAACTCTTTCCGAATTAAAAAAAATTATAGACGAAGAAAATATCGGATTAATCGTAATCGGCATGCCTATAGGGCTTAAAGGGAAACAGACCGAAATATCCGTTAAAATCGGGGAATTTATTCGGGGATTAAAAGAGAAAACCGGCGAAGAAACTGAGATTGCGGTTTACGATGAAAGATTTTCTTCCGTACAGGCGCAAAAAAGCCTTATCGAACAAAATATTAAAAGGAAAAAAAGGAAAGAAAAAATAGACTCCGTCGCTTCTACTTTCATATTGCAGTCTTACTTGGACAGGCAAAAAAACCGGCAGGGAAAAAAAATATTTGAATAATTTTAAAATATTATTATACTATACGCTTAATATACTTTATAATAATTATAAATGTGCTATTTCGACTACAGGCTATATAAGCGGGTTAAAAAGATAACTTTTATTCTTGAAATCGCAATACCGGCCGTAATTATCGGATACCTTTTTTTATACGCATTTACTCCGCAGTCTTTCACCTATAAAAAACCTCAACTTATTACTATCTCAAAAGGAAGCTCGTTAAAAGAAATAGTATATAAACTTTACGCTCAAAAACTCGTGAACAGCCCCTATTTATTCTATTTTATAGGATTTATCAGCGGTTATTCAAGATATATACAGGCAGGAACTTATTACGTATCGATAAACAGGTCTCCGGCTTCAATATATTACGAATTCGTAAACGGCAGAGTCGCAAGGGCTAAAGTAGTTATTCCTCCGGGATTAAATATTTTCGATATAGCGCAGGTTCTGTCTAAAGATAAAATAACGGCTAAGAAGCTTTTTCTAAAAAAATGCTTCGACAGAAAATTCCTTTTAAGCATCAAAATAGACGCTAAAAACGCCGAAGGATTTTTATATCCCGATACCTATGTTTTTAAAATAAATTCAAAACCCCAAAATATAATTAAAAGAATGGCCGGCGAATTTTTTATAAAAACGAAAAATATGAAGCCGACTTATAAAGATTTAATTATAGCGTCTTTAATAATAAAGGAGGCTGACGAAAACGATAAAAACTCTACCGGCTTCATATCGTCCGTAATACATAACAGGCTTAGAATAAATATGCCTTTAGATATCGATTCCTCGTCCATTTACGCGTTGAACCTTACAATGTATAAAAACTACTTAAAAACCGGATATAGATATAAACCGGTATTTCATATGAAACAGATATATCTTAAGGTAAAATCCCCATATAACACCTATATGAATTACGGGCTCCCGCCCACCCCTATCGCAAATCCGGATATAAAAGCTATAAAAGCGGCTATGCATCCCGCAAAAACAAAATATTTATATTACATATCGACTAAAAAAGGCGAAACGATATTCTCCGACAGCCTTGCGGGACAGGTAAAAAATATTGACAAATATCTTAAATAACCCTATATAATTATAGTTTAAAAAATATTTAAAAATATATGATAAAATATAATTAATCCGCCGTATATTTTAATATTTTATTTTACAAATTCAATCAAGGAGGCTATCAAATGTATCGCAACGTTTCAAAACTTAAACTATTTGCTTTAGCTGTGCTTTTTCTTTTACCGGCATTTGCATTTTCGGGATGCGCCACGACCGCTGGTCCGACGACCAGCGCAAGCGGTCTTTCGTCGGGCAACGTAGCATTAAGCACTAAAATGAGTTCCAGCATATTCTTACAGCCGGTGGCGCCTCAGGATAAAATCGTTTACGTAAGCGTAAGAAACACTTCTACCGCTACCGGGCTTAATTTTAATAACGAACTTATTTCCGCTTTAATAAGCGAGGGCTACAGAGTCACAAATAACCCCCAGGAAGCAAACTTTATGATTATGTCCAATATCCGCTATATCGGCGTAGAATCCAATAATTACACGGTAGCAGGCGCATTAGCCGGAGGTTTCGGAGGAGCTTTTATCGGCTCCAGATATAACTCGGGAACTTCCATGGTGGCAGGCGGCGCATTGGGCGCATTGGCGGGCGGCATTATCGGTTCGATGTTTCAGAACAAAAACTATATGATGGTCGTAGATATTCAGCTGGAACAAAGGCAGGCAGGCACTTATACCACAAATTCCACAAACGCCAGCCAGGGAACCGCAAGCAACATTACAACCTACAACTCTGGCATAAAAAACTGGGCTATATACAGGGACAGAATAGTATCCCAGGCATCCGCAATGAATCTTGTATTCACATCGGCCGAACCTTTATTAAAACAGCAGATGGCTCACTCTATTGCAAATTTACTGCCGTAAATAACTAATCCGTTGTCCGGCACATCTTAAAACTAAAAAAGGCGCCTTAAGGCGCCTTTTTTATACGTTTATCAAATAATAATATACTTTATTAAAGGCCGCCGTTGCCTCTTGAAGCTGTAACTTGGTGCAACGACTTTAAGGATATGATTTTTTCCTTGACAATATTTATGCGCTATATCATAATAGATATAATTTAAAATTTCCCTAATTATTCGTTTGCTTTGATATTTTATTCGTATATCGTTATAACATTTTAGATATAATGCAAAAATTAATTAACTATTTAATAAATAATTAATCAGGGAGAATGGACTATGAAAAAAACCGGAAACAGATTTTACGCGGTCTTCGTAATTTTTATTTTTACGTTAAGCATTTATTTATTTCTACCTTTCAAAAATGCTTTTGCCGGACCGGACGGTTCCGGCAACAACTTCTTTTTTAAAGGGCCGACCGCTTTCGGCGTTACTCCGCCAAATAAATTCATTACTTTTCAGGGTTTAACCTACCAGACGTTCGGCTCTCATTTTACAAACACGGGTTCGGTAGAAAACAATCCGGCTCAGACCGATAAATTCGTTTTCCTGCCGGAATTTATCTGGACGAAAAACATCCTCGGCGTCACAAACTTTTTTGAAGCAGTTACGCCGGTAGGAAGCGCATCGCAAAACATCACTAACGCCGACCAGCCTTCAAGTCAGCCGTCCAACTTTTCGAATTCGAGCGGCGGACTCGGGGATATTTTGCTTTTTTACGGAGTTTACAGCAAAAACTATTCATACGGAAATCTCGCCTTCAATTTCTTCCCTCAAATCAGTTTTACGGTGCCGACGGGTCAGTGGAGTTCCGATTCTTCCGTTAACATAGGAGGGGACGAATGGCAGATTATGCCGACCCTTGCGGGTCAATTTACCTATAAACTGCCCGCAAAACAGTCCATAGCCTTAGATTACGCTTTAGGTTACAGCAAGAACGAGGGACATTCGACGAT
>JAJYKQ010000039.1 GCA_021788495.1 bacterium
CGGTTTTGAATGGTCGGGACGACTGGATTTGAACCAGCGACCCCTTGCTCCCGAAGCAAGTGCGCTACCGAGCTGCGCTACGTCCCGAAATGAAGTGTATAAATTATTATTATATTACTTATTTTATTTTTTTTCCATTATTTTTTTGCTTTATTTTGCTTTATCTTTGTTTTTGCAATTAAATTCTTTCGCGCATTTCGTTAATAGTTGCGGTATAATTTTTCGTTCCTAATATTCCTGAGCCGCTGACTATAATATCTGCTCCGGAATTAGCCGCTTCGGCTATATTTATTACTTTTATTCCGCCGTCGACCTCAATTTGAGTTTCAAGCTCTCTTTCTTGTATTATTCCATGAAGCTTTTCAATCTTAAATAAAGAAGAATATATAAATTCCTGTCCGCTGAAGCCTGGGTCTACCGACATAATAAGTATGAGGTCTACGTCGTGAAGTATTTCGCTTAAAAAATCCACGGGCGTTGCCGGGTTTATCGCTACTCCGGGGCTTGCATCCAGTTCCCTGATTCTTTCGACCGCTCTATGAAGATGAGTAGTCCCTTCAAAATGCACCGTTAAGATATCTGCGCCGCTTTTAACGAATTGTTCTATATATCTTTCCGGACGGTCTATCATTAAATGAACGTCTAAAGGAATATCGGTGCGGGCTTTAATTGCTTCAACGATATTCCATCCCGCAGTAATATTGGGAACAAATATGCCGTCCATAATATCTATATGTAAAAAATCTGCACCTGCTTCTTCAAGCAGTTTTATTTCTTCGGAAAGATTTAATATATCGCCCGATAATATCGAAGGCGCAATCTTTTTCAATTTTTCCTCCTGTTAAAATATTTATTATATTATATATTTGATTGGCGGAGTAAAATTATTTTTATTAATTATACCACAAATTTATGCAGTTAATTATTATATACTATGAAACTTTTAAAAAAATTTAATTCTCCCGATATATTCAGAAAACGTAAAATAAAAACACCTAAGCAAAATAAAAACTATTCAAACAAAGCAGGCTCTTTCTCGGTTTCGGAGCCGTTATCGTTGCCGCTTAGGGCTTCTAATACGCTTTTCTTGCCAAAATCGTCCATTTCTTTGACGGAAGGCAAATCGTTAAGATTTTTAAGATTAAAAACTTCCAGAAAATAATCGCTGGTTTTATATATCAGCGGTCTTCCAACAATCTCTTTTCTTCCGGCGACTTTAATAAGGTTTTTTTCAAGAAGAAATTTCAGTGTGCCTGATGAATCGAATCCCCTGACGGCGTCTATCTCATTTTTGGTAACCGGCTGTTTATAAGCTATAATAGAAAGAGTTTCAAGCTGAGGACCGGTAAATTTTATAGGTTTTATCTCCAAACTGCCTGATATTGCATCGAAATATTCAGGCTTAGTCTTAAAGCTTATGCCGTTGTCATTTACGGAAAGATATATTCCGTGATTCGATTTTTCGTTAAATTCCAGTTTTATAGATTCTACGGCTTTTAATACTTCTTCTTTTTTTACTTTAAATAAATCCGTCAATTTTTTTAAAGAAACGGGTTCTTCCGAAGCAAAAATAACGGCTTCGATAGCAGAAGTCAAAGAATCGAAATCGTCGCTGTAATTATTAAGCAATATTCGGTTAGTCATAAAAGCGTTCCATATCCGTGCGTATATTATAAAACGTAAAAAGGGAGTCGGACTTTAAATCCGACTCCCGTATATAAATTTTAAAAACTTTTTTATAATTTATAAAACTTATAGTGCAGTTATTAAATTGTTAAGTATTTTATAAGTTTTAATTTTTTTATTTAGAATAGAGTCCTACGTTTAAACCGTCGAACCAGTTTAAAAACCTGTCGATCATTTCTTTGCCTTTAAAAATAAGACCGTGCTGCGGAGCCAGAATTTCGATATCTAATTTTGATACTCTATCTATCCATACTTTTTTTGGTTCGTTAGAAGGCATCCATCTTTTATGGAAATACTCCATATATTTTATATGGGAATCGAAATCCTGCACAAAAACATTAGGTTTCCTTTTGCTTTTCAAGTCTTCCCTAGGTACCAGCGCGGCTCCTATATCTCCGCTAAAAAGTATCTTAGATATGGGATCGTACAAATTAAGCTGGCCCGGCGAATGAAGATAATGAGCCGGAATAATATCGAAAGCGTAATCTTTGGTCATGTTTAACTTTACGGTATTACCGTCGTCGATCATTATCATATTTTCAGGTCTTGCGCCGTAATGCGAAATAAATGTCGACCATATTCTGTCTATAATAACTTTTGAGTCGGTAATCGAAAGCCATAGAGCAAGGGATGAATTAACGTCGGGATCCTGATGCGAGCAGAATATAAATTTTACGTCCGACATCCTTACTTCGCCGGCAAAAGCGGAGGAAACCGAAGAAAACATTTCTATTCCTCCCGGATCCATAATCGTCGCGACTTTATCGTGAATCAGCAGATACTGGTTGGTATCAATTATATAATCCGGCCTGTCGGCATCTTTTCCTATATAAACGAACTTATGGTTTGGAGATTCGTATAATACTTCTGACACCATGGTTATGATACCTCTTTAATAAATTTATATTACTGGATGCTAAACGCATATATCGTTGACTTTGCCGTCTATGTTTTTTATAGTTTTCATAAGCCCTTCGTTCATTTTACTGTCTATTCTAAGCGTGTCGTTAAGCTTGGCGCTGACTTTTCTTATTCCGAAAAGAACGTTGGATATTTCTTTGGTAGAACTTGACGATTTTTCGGATAATTTCCTGACTTCGTCCGCAACGACGGCAAAGCCTCTTCCTGCTTCTCCCGCTCTTGCGGCTTCGATAGCGGCATTCAACGCAAGCAGATTAATCTGGTCTGTAATAGACACTATCGCGCTTAAAATTTCGTCGGTAAAAAGGGTTAATTTGTATAGTTCGACGGAATCCTGATAAGTCTTTTCCAGCGTAGAAAAAGAACTTGAATACATATGGGATAACGAATCTACGAAATTTTTAATTCCGGTTTTAGATTCAAGGCATTTTGATTTAAATTGACTAAATTGTTCGTTGATTTTAGGAAGCTCTTCGGAATCGCTTGCGCATGAATTCAAAAGATTATCCTTATTGCGGATATCTTCTTCAAGCGAAGCTACTTTAGACCTTAAAGATTCGATTTCCTTTTTGAATCCGTCTACAGCCGAAGCGTTATCGGCGTCTTTGCGTTTTAAAGAAACTTCAAGTTCGCCGTTTTTTTTCTTAAGTTCTTTAATTTCGTCGATTAATTTCTTGTACTCGCCGCTCGATAAGAATTTCATATAAAGCACCCGCTTTTACGATATGAGGTTAGTAATTATAATCTTATAATATTATATAAAAAATAATTTCCTTTCAGATGATTTTATATTTTTGTAAAATTTATTGCAAGAGTTTTTATTATCTTTAAAAAATTTTATTGGCAACGGCTGAGGCACATTTTATGCCGTCTATAGCGCTTGTTATTATGCCCCCGGAATAGCCGGAACCTTCCCCGCAGGGATATAGACCTTTGACGGATAAAGATTCAAAATCGGCGCCTCTTTTAATTCTAACGGCAGAAGACGTCCCCGTCTCTATTGCCGTTAAAACCGAATTTGAAACAAATCCCTTATATTTTTTATCGAATTCAATAAGAGAGCCTGCAATAGAACGATTAATAAAATCGGGTACGAGTTCGAACAAATTAAAATATTTTACGGACGGTTTATAAGACGGCTCAGGTATCAGATTTTTCCGTTTAATGCCGTTATCCGATTTTAAAGCGGAATTTAAATTAAACCCCGTTTCTTTTTTAGTTTTGCCTATTACGTCCGCTATATATTCCGGCGTATATTGATAAGGTGCGCCGTAGCTTCCTCCGCCGGCGTTAAAGGCTTTAATTTCCAAATCTTTTCTAAAAGAAAGAAATCCGCCGTCCAATGAATATTCTTTTTTGTCTAACAGCGCTATAGTATCCGCCCTGACGGCGGCTACTATAGCGCTGTTAGAATTTTCCAAATCGCGGTTTGAATAACTCATTCCGTTAACAGACAGAATATTTTCGCCGGAACTGGAATTTATCACTACTCCGCCCGGACACATACAGAAAGAATAACCGCCGTATTCTTTGGAAGAAAGATTATAATACACTCCGCTGAATTTTAAATCGTCTTTGTTTCTGCCGCCTTTAAAGAACAGGGAATCTATAAAATTCCTCTTATGTTCTATCCTGAATCCTACGGCAAAAGGTTTGTTTTCTAAAAATACGTTTTTCCTTTTCAGCATTTCATAAGTATCTATGCTGTTAGAACCGGCGGCTAAGATTAAAAAATCCGCCGGAATATTTCTTTTGTCGGTCGCCGCAGAAACTATACTATTTTTATCGTCAGTTTCAAAATCTTTTAATTCTTCTTCAAAAAAAATCTCGGCTCCGCCGTCGATAAGGTAATTTCTTGTATTTCTGAGTATATCTATAAGAATATCGCTGCCTATATGCGGTTTATGCTCTACGAGAATTTTTTTATCCGCTCCCATTTTTACCAAAAAATTTAAAACGAAAGACACGGCCGCATCGTCTTTTCTCGTCGTTAATTTTCCGTCAGAAAAGGTCCCCGCTCCTCCTTCTCCAAAAACAACGTTGCTTTTTTTGTTAAATTGCCCTCTATTCATTAAAGCATCGACGTCTTTTATCCTTTCTTCTACGCATTTTCCTTTTTCTATCAAAACAGGCCTTATACCTTGTTTCAACAAATATAACGCCGCAAAAATACCCGCAGGACCCATGCCCGTTATTAAAACAGCCGGTTTGCCGGAGTTATTTTTTTTAGTTTTGCATTTATCGGTTTTCCCGTGATTTTTATTTTGTTTTCCGCTTTCAAAATCTAACGAATTTTCACCGTCAAAAAGTTTTTCTTCTTCATCCTTTGCTTTTCTTGCTTTAATATCTATACTGGATAAAATATTTATAATCTCGTCTTCATTTTTGCCTGAAAAGTCGAATTTTATTAAAACCTTATAAACGTTTTTCGGTTCTTTTTGCCTGAAATCGAGGGATTTTTTAATTATTTTTATTTTGCCGATAAAATCTTTTATATCGATTATTGCTTCGGAAGATTTTTCGTTATAATATTTCAAAAAATAATCCGGAAAAATTTCTTCTTCTAATCCGGTCGATCCGGTAGTTTCGGGATTTTTAATTTTCGCAGGTATTTTAAAATCATAAATAAGAATCATATAGTCATCGCATCAGGAAGGGTTTATTAAAGACAGGGCGGATTCTTTTATCAGCTCTTTTGCCGTTAATTTCGCCGTATTTTTAAGCGGAATTAAAAGCACCGGACACACCGAATGTTTGGCGACGTAAAAAGAAACGGAACCGGATACTATTTCTTTAATTCCGACCCTTTGATGCGTTCCGACCGCAATTATATCGGAAGCGTTTTTTTTTGCAAAATTGATAATCTCTTCCTGCGGATTGCCGGTATATACGGATATTTCGTAGTTTAAATAATACAAACCCGATTCCTTTAATTTATCCTCTATGGACAAGTGTATTTCAGCCGCTTTTGATTTTAAAGAGTTTTTTTTGCCGGAAAAAGAAAAAATGTCGTAAGGAATGACGTGCAATATTTGAAATCTCGCTGCGGATTCCCTGAAAAAAGATGCCGCAGACGAAAGCACGAACCCCGTTTCAAAATTTAAATCGACCGCTAAAAGAATTTTTTTTTCTTTTTCCATATAATAATATTATACGATTGAAGCGTTTTTTTCAAGGCGGCTTTAAAATTGTGCAGTTTTTTGCTATAATCATAAAAACGGAAAGATTTATTAATTTAATATAACCGATTAATCGATTAATTATTAAGGGGGATAACGAAATGTGCGACGAACATCATTTAGACGACGCTTTAAGCGAAGAAACCAGAAACTTAGAAATGGCAAGACAATCGCTTATTGAAGAATTTCAAGCAATTAACTGGTATCAGGAAAGAATAGAATACACCGCCGACGAAGAATTAAAACATATTCTTGCGCATAATAGAGACGAAGAAAAAGAGCATGCCGCAATGCTTATGGAATATATAAGAAAACACGACAAGGTTCAGGACGACAAATTTCTTCATCACGATTAAAAAATAATGCTTTTTAAAACTACTCGTCTATGCTATAATCTTATAGAGTAATCCGAAGGTACGGTATTAAGGCCGAAAACCCCGCCAGGTTCGAAAGAAAGCAACGGTATCGATTCGAGGTGCGCGTATTTAATCGGATTACTCTTTTTTTATTGTATATTATATTGACTATAGCTATTTTTTCGTCGGTAAAATATGCAATTATATATAATTCTTTAGTTTTCCCTTTATTTTTTTATTCATCTGCTTTATTTATATTGCTGTATAAAAATATATAACGTAAAAAAAATAAATACGGGCGTAATTTTTTGCTTAATAAAACTTTAGACTACTCAAAATTACTTCTTACCGGAAATGAAGCAATCGCTTTAGGCGGAGCAAAAGCAGGCGTTTACACGGCAGTCGGCTACCCCGGAACGCCGAGTTCCGAAATACTTCCTTATTTATCTAAATTAAACTGCGGAGCAACGGTAAACTGGTCTATCAACGAAAAAACCGCGTTGGAAATAGCGATAGGAACGTCCATCGGCTGTAAAAGAGCAATGTTTACCACTAAACACGTCGGCTTAAACGTTGCTTCAGACCCGCTTATGACTCTTGCGCTTACGGGAGTAAGGGGAGGATTAGTCGTAGTTACCGCCGACGACCCCGGAATGCACAGCTCTCAAAACGAACAGGATAACAGGCTTTATTCAAAATTTGCTAAAATACCTATGTTCGAACCTTCCGACAGCCAGGAATGTTTAGATTTTACTTCAAAAGCTTTCGACGTAAGCGAAGAATTCGATACTCCGGTTATTTTAAGAACTACTACGAGAATATCCCATTCAAGAAGCGTCGCCGTTTTTTCAGGCAAATTTACGCCGCCGGAAGAACTGAAAAATACGAAAAATACTTACAAAAAAGATACTGAAAAATTTGTAATGGTTCCTATTTATGCAAGAAAAAGACATAAAGCCGCTTTAGAAAGGTTAAAACGGCTCAAAGATTTTTCTAACCGTTCAGGATTAAACTATGCCGAATATAACGATAAAGAATTCGGCATAATAACAAGCGGCATTTCTTATCAGTACGCTAAAGAAATTGCTCCTTTTGCGTCATTTTTAAAACTGTCTTTTTCTTATCCGCTTCCGGATTTATTAATTAAAGATTTTGTAAAAAACGTTAAAAACATAGTTATAATTGAAGAATTAGAGCCTTTTATCCAAAACGAAATCGCTTCGCTCGGCATAGAGTTAAAAGGAAAAGAATATTTTCCGCAGGACGGAGAATTTAATCCGGATATCATATTATCAGGACTTAAAAAAGCAGGCTTTTTTAAAGGCAAAAAAACGGCGGGTAAAGAAAAAGATGCAGACAAAAGCGTCCGCATTAGTTTACGCAATAATCTGCCGCCGAGATTTCCCGCTTTGTGCAGCGGATGCCCTCATACTTCGGTATTTTACGCTCTTAAAAAATTAAAAGTTCCCGTTATGGGCGATATAGGATGCTATACCCTCGGAGCGCTTCCGCCTCTTAGTTCTATGGACAGCTGCATTTCGATGGGACTTGCGTTCGGCGCGGCGCAAGGTTTGTCGCTTACAAAATCTTCGCATAAAAAAACCGTAGGAATTATGGGCGATTCTACGTTCTTTCATTCCGGCATAACTTCTCTTATAGACGCAAAATATAATAATGCAAAATTTACAGCTATTATTTTGGATAACTCCACTACGGCGATGACCGGAGGACAGGATCATCCAGGAACGGGGAAAAACCTTTCTTTTAACCGATCCATTTCAAATAAAATAGATATTAAAAAAATTATAGAAGGAATAGGTATAGAAGAAATTTTCGTCATAGACCCGTACGATTACAATGAAACGCTTAAGACTTTAAAAAAAGCGCTTGATTCAAACAATCTTAACGCAGTTATAACCGACAGACCTTGCGTATTATACCCCAAAAAAATAGATACCGGAAAAAAATTTAAAATATCGGACGGATGTACCGGATGCGATTTATGTATGCAGACCGGGTGTCCGTCTATACGCTTGCCGTACGATAAGACAGTCCGCATAAACGCTAAGAACGGAATAAAACCTGTTCCTTTTATAGATTCGTCCTGTATAGGATGTTCTATATGCAAAGATATATGCGTTTTTAACTTTATCGAAGAAATAAGGCAATCTTAATTTTTAATATAATTAAATAAAACATAGAATAAATTAGATAATAAATTAAAACTGCTTAAATAAATTTAAACAAATGGGCGATTCAACACAAAACATATTAATTTGCGGAATAGGAGGGCAGGGCGTCGTACTTGCCGGTAAGATTATCAGCCTCGCGGCGTTTGAAAGCGGTATGGATATTAAAACGTCGGAAGTTCACGGAATGTCGCAGAGGGGAGGTTCGGTTTCAACGCATATAAGGTTAGGAAAAAAAATATTTTCCCCGCTGATACCGGAAAACGGCGCTACGGCGATTCTTTCTTTCGATATTTATGAAACCTTAAGATATACAAGCAGTTTCGCAAACAAAAATACGATAATAGTTTCGTCTAACGACGGCAAAACGCCGGCGTGGACTTCTAAAACCAAAAATGATACAATCATAAATAATTTTACCGATATATATTCTATCGCCTCGCTTTTAAAAGACAATTTTAAATCTTTGACTCTTTTGGACGATAAACAGATTGCCGAAAATCTAGGGAACGTCAAAGTTTCAAATATTATACTTATAGGAGCGTTATCGGTTTTTACGGATATAAAAGAAGATATTTGGCTAAAAACTATTGAAACAAACGTTCCCGAAAAAACCGTAGATTTAAATATTAAGGCATTTATAAAAGGCAGAACTTCATTATGAATATAAAATATTACGAAAAAAAATACGAAACTATCGACCGTTCCGAACTTTCGCAGATTCAAACGGAAAGATTGAAAAAAACGTTAAAACTAATATTTTCCGGGGGCGGTTTTTTAAAAACAAGATTAAAGGAATACGGAATAAAAAATTTAAGCGGCATCGAAAAAATAAAATCGATTGATGAGTTAAAGAATATGCCGTTTACCTATAAATCCGACCTCGTAAACAATTATCCCTTCGGAATTTTTTCTCAGCCTTTAAATAAAATAATAAGAATACATGCATCGTCGGGAACTACCGGAAAACCTATTATAGCCGGATATACAAAAAACGATATCAAAATATGGTCTAAGTTAATGGCGAGAGTTTTTTGCGCCGCGGGTATTTCTAAAAAAGATATAGCGCAGAATGCTTACGGTTACGGGCTTTTTACCGGAGGTTTAGGGTTTCATTACGGGGCGCAGGAATTAGGTTTAATGATTATTCCTATGTCGACGGGTTTTACGGAAAGACAGCTTACCATGATGCAGGACGTCGGCGCAACTGTTCTTTTCTGTACACCTTCTTACGCTCTTTTTCTCTCCGAAGAAATAAATAAAAAAATTAGCGATAAATCAAATATTAAATTAAAAAAAGGTATTTTCGGAGCGGAACCATGGTCTGACGAACTCAGACAAAAAATAGAAAGCTCGCTTAAAATAGATGCGTACGATATATA
>JAJYKQ010000040.1 GCA_021788495.1 bacterium
AAGAATTAACGAAAGTAACGGAATTTACTGAAGAATCCGAGTTAAACGGAATTAATTTTTATTTTAACAAAGTTTCTTCAGTACATAACGAAATAGCCCGACTTAAAGAAATTATCGATAAATCCGTACAAAAACTTTCTTCCAAAGATTTAATAGTATTATCTAAAGAAGATTATCTATTTCCGTTAATACATAATGTCCTTAATTCTTTAGATAAAGGAGATTATAATATATCTATCGGATATTCTTTAAACAGGACGCCTATATATACGCTTTTTAACCTTTTGTCGGTAGTGCACGGCAGAAAAAAATACGATAAATTTTATGCAAAAGATTATGCATCTTTATTTCTTCATCCTTACGTTAAAAATATAAGCGGAAAATTGCAGGCACTGCCGCAGTACCGTTTTGACGCCGTTCAGACAAGGACGATTTTTCAGGCTATAGAATCTTATATTAAAAAGAATAAAATTTTATTTATTTCGGTCAAAGAAATAGAAAACGCCGTCTTACCGGCCATCTCCCTATCGGAAGATTCCGTCAAAGCGTATATTGGCGAGATGCACCGGTTGTTTATATCAAATTTTGAAAATATAGAAAATATAAAAGATTTTATTGAAAAAATAGTAAAAATAATAGATGCCGTATCGCATAATTCTTCGGCGGATAAACATCCGTACGGCTCTAAATTTATAGAATCGGCTTTAAAAGCCGTAATGGAATTCGACGCGACTAATTTCGGACATTATAAATTCGAGGGAGTTTCGGGATATTTCAATCTTTTAAAAAACCTCTTGAAGCGGCAGAAAGTTCCTTTTAAAGGCACCCCTATTAAAGGTTTGCAGATTTTAGGCCCTCTCGAAGCCCGAAATATAAATTTCGACAGGATATTTTACTTAGGCGCAAACGAAGGAGTATTGCCCGACGTTTCAAAGGAAAATACAGTTTTGACGGAAGAGGTAAGAAGATTTCTAAAACTTCCCGATGCCGGAGAATCTTCAAAAATTCAGGAATACAATTTTTTTAACCTCGTATCCGGCGCAAAAGAAGTATATTTATTTTATAACGATTCAAGCCGGTCGGAAAAATCGCGTTTCGTAGAAAAAATTATATGGAATATTCAGAAAACAACAAAAAATTTGAAAGAACCGAAGGAAATAAATTCCGCTTTTAAAATTAATTTTAATCCGGCAGAACCGTCGCCTATAAAAAAAACCGGCGAAGTAAAAGATTATCTTTGCGGCATCGAATATTCCGCCGCAAAACTCGATACCTATCTTAAATGTCCGTCTATGTTTTACTACCGATACGTATTGAATATTAGGGAGAGCGGGGATATCGGAGAAGATATAGATGCCGCGGGTATCGGCAGCGTGATTCATAGCGTACTAAACGAATATTTTAAAGTATTTGAAGGCAGGGAATATGTTTTCTCTAGCTTAGAAAAAGAAAAAATAAAAATAGGCGGAATATTGAACGAAAAATTTAACGACCGCGGCTCGATGGTTCTTAATCTGCAAAAGAAACAGATATTGACGGCTCTTAACTTATTTATCGAAAAAAGGGCTAAAGATTTAGCGGGCGTAAAAATAACAGGCGCCGAATATCCGCTGGAAGGGGCTGTAACGGTAAAATTGGCGGACGGCTGCGAAAGAGCAATAAAACTTATGGGCAGATCCGATTTAATTATAGAAAAAAACGGCGAACACTTTATTATAGATTATAAAACAGGAGCGTCGCTAACCTGTCCGGATAAAAATTTTATACCTGCGGCCGAAAACAGGGATGAGTGGTTAAAAAACGTTAAATCCGTACAACTGCCGTTTTATATAATTATTTATTCCGCCTGCAAAAGCGTCGGACATTCCAATATTACCGCCAAATTATGGGGGATTAAAAAAAACGAAGAACGAAAGGTAGATTTAAAGGACGTTAATCTTTTAAACGCGTATGCAAAATTTATCGGGATGCTCATAGAAGATATAATAAATTCGGAAAATTTCGACTTCGTTAAAAAAGAACCGTATAAGAAAAAAATATGCGGCTTCTGTTCTTATTCCGTTTTATGCGGTAGAATTTAATATAAAAGTAATATTAAAATTAAAGGTCATCTTTATGGTTCTCAAAAGCTCTGATGAGCGGGATAAATTAGAAATTATTAAATCTTTTTACAAGGCGCTTGCGGATGCTTCCGAGGCGATTTATTATGCCGAAACCGAACGGGAACTGTTTGATAAAGTTTCAAAGGCGGTGGTGGAATGCGGACTTTTCAGCGCCGTATGGATCGGTTCTCCCGGCAGGAATTTGCTTTTTAAATATTTTGCCGCATACGGTCCCGGCATAGATGCATTAAAACATATTAAAATCAGCATTAAAGATACTCCCGAAAACCAGACTTTGGCGGCAAGGACGTGGAGGCAGGAGAAAATACTTTACGATAATAACCAGATTGAAGATCCGCTAAGGAAACATTTTTCAGATTTTTTAAAAAAATATAAATGGCTTTCGGCGGCTACTTTTCCTGTTTTTAAGAGCGGTAAAATATACGCCGTTCTTGCCGCCGTATCGGACAGAACAGGTTTATTCGATAAAGATACCGTAAACCTTCTTGAAAGAATAGTAAAATTAATGGAAAGCGCTATAGATAAGATACAACTGCATGCTATAGAAAATAAATTCGAGAAGTTTAAAAAGTACGCCGAAAAAAAAGTTGGACATGCCGCGAGATACGATGCGCTCACAGACCTTCCTAATTACGAAACGTTTGAGTCCGAGATTAACAGGCAGATAGAAAAAGGGCGGCGCTTCGGCGGAAACGTCGCGGTAATTATTTTAGATTTGGACGACCTTAAAACGGTTAACGATTTTTACGGAACGACGACCGGAGACAAGGTTTTAAAAATTATTGCCGAAAGGCTTTTAAAATTTGCAAAAGACAGATATACCAAAGATTCTTTTTATGTTTCGAGGCTTGGAGGCGACGAATTCGGCATTTCTTTGTTTTATAAAGATTCCGACGAAGATATTTACGCTATAGCGAAAGATATACTTAAAGAAATTAACCTTCCTTATGTTTCGGACGGCTTAAAAATAGACTTAAAAGCAAGCATAGGCGTTACTAAGGCGGCAGATTTAAATTCCAAAAAAGCCGAACCGGATACTTTGATAAGAATGGCGGGACAGGCTATGTATAAATCCAAGGCTATGGGAAAAAATATGGTAAATTTTTTCAGCAGCGACGAAGAGCTTGGAATGGTCGAATATTATC
Organism: bacterium; assembly: GCA_021788495.1. Next base: position 3,269 of record JAJYKQ010000040.1, read on the forward strand.
AGAAACTGCGCAATATAGAAAAAGCGCTTAAAGCAAAAGAATTCGTCATGTACTATCAGCCCAAGGTCAATTTAAAAACCGGTAAAATATTCGGTTTTGAATCATTAATAAGATGGATAGATAATAAAGGCAACGTTATTTCTCCGGCAGAATTTATACCCTTAGCCGAAACTTCGGAAACTATCGTCGATATAGGCGATTACGTTATCAAGGAAACGGTTAAGCAGATGAATATTTGGGCTGAAGCAGGCAAAGAATGGCAGGTCTCTATTAACGTTTCGGCCAGACAGCTTCAAAAATACGATTTTTTAGAAAAACTGGAAAAAGTTTTAAAAAAATACCCATCGGTGAAACCGGAACTTATTCAATTAGAAATAACCGAAACGGCGGCGTTAGAAAATATTGCGCACGTTAAGGAGATTATTAAAAAAAGCTCGGAATCGGACATAACTTTTTCGATGGACGATTTCGGAAGCGGCTATTCGTCGCTCCTGTATTTTAAAGAACTTAACGTAAAAGTCATTAAAATAGATATTTCATTCGTAAAAAATATGCTTGAAAATGCCGAAGATACCTTAATTATAGAAAGCATAATAAGCCTTGCCCGCATATTCGGCAGGGAAGTAATAGCAGAAGGAGCGGAAACTGCCGACCACTGCATAATATTAAATATGCTGGGATGTTCTAATATTCAGGGGTATTATACAGGCAGGCCTGTCCCAGCCGATAAAGTAATAAATTGGACGCAGAATTATAAACTGCCCGACGATCTTGTCCAGTGGAAAGATATAACTCTTAATATAGAAGATTTTCCGGTAGCCCTTGCATATACCCAGCATAACGACTGGATTAACAAAGTTTTGGAACTTAACAAAGGAGCGGATATATCTATAAATAAAGATAAAGTAAAAAACTGGAAAGAATGTCCTTTCGGCATATGGTATTACGGAACGGGAGTTAAATACGGACACATTAAAGAGTATAAAGAGATAGGCAGAGTTCATAAAAACCTTCATGAGCTTGCATATAAAAATCTTGTTTTGACGCTTAATGGAAAATATGAAGAATCAGAACCTTTAATCGGCGAGATAAGCAAAACGCGCGAAAAACTTAGAGGGTTATTGTTTAATTTAGCCAAAATTATAGCTAAACGTTAGAATGTAAATATTAAAAATTTAAAAAATATATCGGCAATGATATAATAACAAAATAAAAAAATTAAATAAATAAATTAAAAGAGGAGAAAAAAGACTATGCTGAACGAAAAAATAATCGAAATTTTAAAACATGAAGGACCTGCGACTTTTGCAACATACGGTACCGACGGAATACATCTTGCCGCTACGTGGAACAGCTATATAGAAGTTCTGCAGAACGATACGCTTTTAATACCGGCCGGACATTTAAATAAAACACAGAGAAACGTCGAGGCGGGAAGCGAAGTGCAGATGATTTTAGCTTCAAAAGACGTCGTCGGCCTGCAGGGCGGGGGTGCCGGTTTTTTATTAAAAGGCAAAGCAAAATTTGAAGGAGAAGGCGCAAATTTCGATAAAATCAAATCTCATTTCGACTGGGCAAGATCGGTTATGATTTTTAACGTAAAAGAAGTTACGGAATTAGTTTAAAATAACAATACTAAATGCTAAAAATAAGGAAAAAGGCGTCAGATTAATTTTACGCAATAAGAAAAAGGTGTCAAAGAAAAAGGTGTCAGATTTTATTTTACGCATACGAAAAGAAACAATTAACGATACAAGATATTGCGTAAAATTAATCTGACACCTTTTTCTACTCTATGCAGGATTAAGGTAAATCAATGTTTGCGATTGAAATATTGCGTCGGGTCGTTAATTCCTGCTTCTTCAAATCCGCGCTTTCTTAAAATGCAGGAATCGCAAACCCCGCATGCCAAACCTTCTATAGGGTCGTAACAACTATGGGTAAGATTAAGCGGCGCTCCTATCTCAACAGCTTTTAATATAATATCTTTTTTGGTTAACCTTAAAAGCGGAGCGTTTATTTTAAAACTTATCTCGCCTGTTACGCCTGCTTTAGTAGCTAAATTAGCCATGTTTTCAAATGAAGCTAAATATTCGGGCCTGCAGTCGGGATATCCGCTGTAGTCTATATAATTAGCTCCGATAAAAATATCCGACGCCTTTTCGACTTCCGCTGCGGCAAGGGCATAAGACAAAAAAATAGTATTTCTTGCGGGAACGTAAGTTGCGGGAATATCGTTTTTTTCTATATTATCGGAAGTTCTTTCCGCTTTTATTCTGTTTTTAGGCACTTTTATATTTTTATCGGTTAAAGCTGAACCTTTAATGCCGCTAAAATCGAGGTTTACGATAATATGCTTTTTTAAACCGAAAAAGTTTATTATATTTTTAGCGTGTTCTATTTCAGTTTCGTGTCTCTGATTATAAAAAAAAGTAACCGGAACAGGCTCAAATCCTTCGTCTATGGCAATTTTAAGAGTAGTAGTCGAATCTAAACCGCCGCTGAAAAGTACTACGGCTTTTTTATTTTTATAACCGCCGTTATGTTTATTATCGTTAATGTTCATTTATATTATTATAACAAATTTTTAGAATATAGTGTTGAGTAAAAAGCGTGAGGAAAAGGTGTCAGATTTTTTTTACGCATACGAAAAAAAAACAATTAACGATACAAGATATTGCGTGAGTAAAAGGTGTCAGATTTTTTTTACGCATACGAAAAAAAAACAATTAACGATACAAGATATTGCGTAAAATTAATCTGACACCTTTTCCTTTGACGGCTTTTCCTTAGTTGCGGATTGCCGCATCTTTATAATTTAATATACTTGTGTTATAATTATTTAAATCTAATTCGCAGTCGGATTATAAATTAGCAAAATTTAAATCGAATTTAAGTCGCGTAAAATTAAAATTAACCGAATAAAATAACCAAAAAAGGAATATTATGTTAAAAAATTATCCTCTTTTTATAAACGGCAAATGGATTGAAAAAAAAGAAACTTATGAAGTGATTAATCCTTTTAACGGCGAAACGGTTGCGCTTTTGAGCAAACCCGACGAGTCCGACGTCGAAGCGGCGGTTTCTTCCGCAGAAAAAGGATTTCACAAGATGAGAAGCCTTCATACATACGAAAGATTCGAGATATTAGAAAAGACGGGGGATGTTTTGAAACGCAACGCTAAAGAGATTGCGCATTATATTTCTTTGGAAGTAGGAAAGGCTTATAAATATTCTCTTATAGAAACTCAAAGGGTAGTCAATATTTTTAAATACGCCGCCGAAGAAGCAAAAAGGATACACGGCGAAACCGTACCTATGGACGTAGTCAAGGGGTTTGAAGACAGACTGTCTTTTTATTTAAGGGTTCCGGTCGGCATTATAGGCGCTATTACGCCGTTTAATTTTCCGGTCAATCTCCCTGCCCATAAAATAGCTCCTGCTATAGCCGCAGGAAACAGCGTCGTGTTCAAGCCTTCTATAAACGGTTCTATAACCGCATATTTTCTGGTACAGGCTATGCTTGAAGCCGGACTGCCGGAACATGCGCTGAACCTGCTTTACGGCGATAAAGACACCGGAGAAGCTATCGTAACTAACGATAAAATCCGCATGATAAGTTTTACCGGAAGTCCGAAAGTCGGCAGGGAAATAATGGCTAAAGGCGGCCTTAAAAAATATACCATGGAACTTGGAAGCAATTCCGCCCTTATAGTCGATAAAACCGCCAATATTATAGAAGCCGCAAGAAAAGCGGTAATCGGCGCTTTTTATAATTCCGGACAGGTCTGCATATCGCTTCAAAGGATTTACGTGCATCAGGATATAGAAAGCGAGTTTTTGGAACATTTTATTAAAGAAACCAAAAAATTAAAAATAGGCGACCCGCTCGACGAATCTACCGACATCGGTCCGGTTATAAATTCCGAATCAAAGCAGAGAATTATAGGCTGGGTGGAAGAAGCAGTCAAAGAAGGCGCAAAAATAGAACTCGGCGGCGACTTTAACGGAAATATAATGAACCCTACCATATTTTCGGGCGTTACCGATAAGATGAAAATATCCTGTCTCGAAGTTTTTGCCCCTATAGTTTCGACTGTTCCTTTTAAAGATATTCAGGATGCCGTCCGTATGGTAAACGACTCAATTTACGGACTTCAGGCCGGCATATATACCAATGATATTAAAAATGCCCTATATTTCATAAAACATATCGATACCGGAGGCGTTTTAATAAACGACATTCCGACTGCGAGAGCCGACCACCAGCCTTACGGCGGCGTAAAAGAGTCCGGCATAGGGAGGGAAGGCGTAAAATATGCTCTCGAGGAAATGACCGAACTTAAATTTATAAGTTTTGCCTGATAAACTTTTCTTTAATATTTTTACTTTTTTAGATTATGTGGTATATTTAAATATACGGTTACGTTTAATATAACCGTCTTTTAAATAATAAACGTAATTAAAAATCGATAAATTTAAAATGGACGTTGATAAAATAGAAACGGATAGCGGCGGAAATGTTAACGTAAATATTATTAAAATAAAAAAAAATGAAATAATCGACCAGATTATCTATAATGCATTGACGTCGAATATCGAGCTTGGAATTACCGTTTTTCCTCAAGACCAGTTTTTTAAATCTTATTTTATAGAAATAAAGTCTAAATATTTAATTATAGACAGTCTTATGCCTTTCTACGGAAACAAGATACTGCCTAAGACGGAACATCTAAAAATCAACATAAAAGAAAACAATCAAATAGCGGACAAATATTTTGTTTCAAAATATAAAGACGAAATAACTTCGGGAAACGAAAGTAATTTTTTGATTTATAAACCTGAAGAAATAGTAATAGTCGAAAAAAGAAGCGTTCTAAGAGTTTCAACCGGCGAATACAATGCGGCTTTTATCATCGGCAAATATCAAAATAACGACTTTTTTTATCCTCTGTATGATTTATCGTGGAACGGCATATCTTTCAATTCCGATGTAAAAATGGAACAGGGAACATTATTAAATAATACTATTGTAAAATTTTTAGATAAAATTATTCATATGGATTTAAAAATTATTCATTCTACTTATATTAATAATGACGGAAAATTCAGGATCGGATGCTATATAAACAATATTTCGGAAAAAGACAGGGATAACTTGATTAACTTTATTTTAAGGATAGAAAGACAAAATATAAAAAATGCCGATTAACTAAGTAATAATACAAGAAAACAGCATATATTATTTCTTATCGATAAAGGTTAACGGGAATATCGGACTGAAAAATGCGCCGGACATTTATATAACGTTTAAATCGAATGCTTTTTTGAAAAATATTTCGGCTTCCTCGGATTTACCGGAATTTTTTAGGCATCTTGCATATTCGTAAGGGTACCTGGGGTTATTGGGGTTGTAAGCCATGGCGCGCTGAAAATACCTCAGCGCTTTATCGTACAGTTCGTATATTTTTCCTCTCATTTCTTCGCCGTAAACATAGCCGTACATGTTTTTAGCGCCTTTAGATTCCGAAAAGTTTTCGCCGCCGCGTATATTTTCTATTTTGCGAAACAGCCCCGATTCGGAATGTCCGTCGCCGATGCCGTTTAATTTAACTGCGTCAGCGGCTTTTATATCAGGGGATTTTCGGGCGTTTTTCTCTTCCGTTTTTAAATCGATGCAGTCGGCAAGTTCGTCCATAATAAAAAGTCCGTTCATAAAGCAGATTTCGTCTTTAGTATAGTATCCGTTAATTTTTTCTTTCCATCCCGAAAGTATTAAAAAAAACTTATCGTATGCTTTATCGAAAAGTTTAGGGTCGAAAGCGGCTTCGTCTCTTTTCGACTTTTCCCGTCTGAATTCCGCAAAAAGGTCGTCTTTGCTTTCCGATTCGTTTCCTAAATCGTTATCAAATCGATATTCCGCATCGTCTTCCGGTTTATCCTCTATATTGTTTGTTATAACGGGAATTTCCCTTGCATATATAAGCAGATTATAAAAAAAAGTTAAAGATTCCGCCTCTTTAATTTCGTATAAAAAGTTGCATAAATTAAACAGATGGGGAATTATATGATTCCTATATTTTGTTTTGGGCGCGGCGCGGAAAAGATCCGCATATGTTTCTATCAAAGCAGGTAAATTTTGCTTATCGTGCTTAGAAAGTTTTTTAAGAGCCTGAATAACAGTCAGATAATAATTGGATAAAAGCGTTTCAAAAAGCATAATGCTTAATTCGCTGTTTGATTCGTTTCTTTTTAAGGCGCCGGCTTCTATTTTTTTTTCGGCATTCTTTTGTATTTCGGCAATATTATAATTATAACCGCAAGAGTTCAGAC
>JAJYKQ010000041.1 GCA_021788495.1 bacterium
TGAACAGCGGACGACCTATAGGAGAAATAGCGAAAGCGATTATTTTAACTGATTCATAAAAAATTAATATAAAAAGGAGACAGTTTATGGAAATGATAAGAGCTATTATAAGGCCGGAAAAAGAAAAAGACGTTCTTAAGGCGCTTGAGGAAAATGGATTTGTTTCGGTTACAAAGATGCATGTTTTCGGGAGAGGAAAACAAAAAGGCATTAAAGTAGGCGAAGTAGTTTACGATGAGCTGCCGAAACTGGAGTTAATGATTGTCGTGGATAAAAAAGACGCGAACAAGGTTTGCGATATTATTCAGGAAAATGCGGTAACGGGGCATATCGGCGACGGCAAGATATTCGTGATACCGGTATCCAATACCTATACTGTAAGAACTGGCGCTGAAGGGCTATAATAAATATTATATAATTTTAACGGGGATTTTTATGGAATCAAAATTTGAAGAAAAAGTCGTAGAGATTATTGCGGTAATAAGAAGACATAAAATTCAAGAAACAAAAGAAGCCTTAAGCAAGGAAGGTTTTGATCAGATGACCTTTTATTCGGTTCACGGAAGAGGAAGGCAAAAAGGCAGAGGCGGGCTTGCAAACGAACTCGACCCGGGATTAAATTTAATTAATAATAAAGCAGATATAGCCGATAACGATTATAGTTTTCTGCCTAAAAGAATGTTGTCGCTTGCGGTAAAAGAAGACGATTTGAGCAAAGCCGTAAAAATTATAATAAAGGTAAATAAAACAGGTCATTACGGCGACGGAAAAATATTCGTTTTGCCGGTGAGGCTTGTGGAGAGGATAAGAACGGCCGAAGAAGGACTTTATGCGATAAGCTAAAACTTACCGTTGTTTTTTTCGAGGAATAGCATTGCTTCTTTAAGCTTTATTCCGCCTTCGCCTGACCAACCGCCTAGTTTGCCGCCGGAGGCTGTTATTCTGTGGCATGGAAGAATAATAGGAGTTTTATTTATAGATAAAGCGGTTGCGCATGCTCTCGAGTATTTTTTATTATATCCCGCTTTAACCGCAAGTTCTTTATAGGATAAGGTTTCGCCGTATTTTACGCTTTGCAAGGTTTTCAGTATCTTTACGGAAAAATCGGAATATAAAGAAAAATTTACGGGAATACCGGTAAAATCTGTCGATTTATGGGAAAAATAGTCGTCTAAAAGATTTATTAATTTATACAGGTGCGGCAAGCGAATTAAATCGTTTTTGGATAAAAGCGGCATAACTCCTTTGTTATTTATCCGCTTGCCGACTATAATTTTTATTTCCTCTATATGTTTTTCCGAAGTATTTATTTCTAAGCATATATCCGAATCCGGCATTTTTGCTTTAAAATCAAAAACATACATAAGGCAATATTAGGCAATATTCATATTATTAATTAATGTCCGCAGTTGCCGCCCGCGCATGAGCATGAGGGAGCAGGGGTCGCAGCGGCAGCCGTTTTGCTTTCTTCTTTAGGCTTTTTGGTTTTATTTCCGCCGCCGGAACTTGCATAATCGGTCTTATACCACCCGGAACCTTTTAGCACGAAACTTGAGTTGGAAATAAGCTTTTCTAATTTACCCCCGCATTTCTCGCATTTTTCGAGCGGCTTTTCGTTAATGCCCTGAATTGCTTCGATATAGTTTCCGCAGTCTTTGCATTTGTATTCCCTGATAGGCATTTTAATTTTTTTACCTCCTTTAAAATATGTATCATTATTTTAATTATAACATAAATACCGGAATCTTTACATATGATTTTACATAGTTTACATATTTGCATAATTTTATAATATAATAAAAAATATATTTATTTTTATTAAAACTTATACGAAAATTATTGCGTTATGGAAAACATTGAAATTCCGGATTATTTCAAATCCTTAAGCGGCGATATTTTAAACGAAGTTAAGACACTGCTTAAAGAAGAAGACTACGAGGCGGGAGAGAATATTTTTATAGAAGGCGATAAATCAAAGGGCATATATTTCGTAGCCGACGGAACGGTTAAGGTTTACAAGTCTTCAAAAGACGGCAGGGAGCAGATTCTTAAACTTATCTACCCCGGGGATTCGTTTAACGACGTTACGGTGTTCGTAAAAGATGTTAATCCCGCTTCCGCCGATGCCGTAACGGACGCTAAATTATATTTATTATCCCGCGAAAGTATGGTTGGTTTAATTTACAAGCATCCCGAAGTATCGTTGAATATAATAAGAAGTATGGCCGAAAAATTAAGATATTTGACAAATGCCATAGAAGACCTTTCGCTAAAACATACGCAGGAAAGAATCGCGAAAATACTGCTTTTATTCGAGGGCAAGAAGCTGAGCCAGAAAATAATTGCCGATATTGCAGGAACGGCAAGAGAAGTCGTTTCACGGGCTCTGAAGGACTTTGCATCCCAAAATATTATAAAATTGGACAAAAGAGATATTATTATACTCGATAAGAAAAAATTAGAGGACTTAGGCGAATAAACTTCATTTCATGCGGATTATAAGCGGTTTATTGAAGGGAAGAAAAATCCCCAACGTATTTAACGTAAAAAATGTTTCCCCATCGTCGGATTTCTTAAAAGGGGTATTGTTTAACGTAACAGGAAACGGCATAGAGGGCAAAATTTTTTGCGATTTATATGCCGGAACCGGCAATGTAGGTTTCGAGGCGGTTTCGAGAGGGGCGGCTTTATGTATTTTCGTCGAAACTTCGCCGGAGTTAATATCCGTCATTATTAAACTGTCGAAACAATTCGGCGTCGAAGAAAGAGTCAAAATCATTAAAAAAGACGTTTTAAGAGCCATAGAAAGCGGGGTTTTAAGCGAATATAAGCCAGATTATATATTTATAGACCCACCCTACGATTCTGGGCTTTGCGAAAAAACGATTAATAGAATTACGGAATGTTTTGCGTTAGAAAATACTGGCAATAATATAACTAACGCAAGGAATATAATCGTACAACACGATAAACGCGAAGCGTTATTTGCCCAATATCCGCCGTATAAATTAATAAACGAAAAATCTCACGGCAAATCAGTTTTATCGTTTTACCGTTCGATTTAATTATGACGTCAAGTTATATTTCCGGTTTTTGATTTCCGGCATAACGCATCGCATTTTAAAATATATTTTAAAGTCTGTCTATCTTTGAGGAAAAACCCCTTAGTAATATCGAATTTAAAGAAACCGTAATGCTTGAAACCGCCATGGCGGCTCCGGCAAAAGCTGGCGGAATTAAAAAACCGGTTAGGCCGTAGAAAACTCCGGCTGCCAAGGGTATTCCTAGACCGTTAAAGAAAAAAGCCCAAAATAGGTTCTGCTTAACTTTAAACAGGGTTTTCCTGCCGAGAGATACGGTTTTATAAACGTCATTAATATCGTTTTTTACTAAAATGACGTCGCCCGTTTCTCTTGCGACGTCCGTTCCGCTTCCTATGGCAATTCCTACGTCCGCGGCGGCAAGGGCGGGAGCGTCGTTTATGCCGTCGCCCACCATGGCGACTTTTAATCCGGCGTTTTTTAATTTTTTTATTTCGTTAAGTTTATCCTTCGGCAGAACGTTTGCTATGACGTTTTTTTCGTCTATCCCGGCTTGAACGGCGGCGTTTACGGCGGAATTCCGGTTATCTCCGGTTAAAAGATATACCAAAACCCCCATAGATTTTAATTTTGATACGGCCGGACATACCGTTTCTTTAACTCTGTCCGATAAAGAAATAATTCCCGCAATATTGGAATCTGCCGATATTCCGATAACAGTTTTTCCTTCCTTTGAAAATTTTTCTTCGAATTCGTTAAATTTAGACATATCGAAATTTACGCCTTTAACGTCTTTAAATATTTCTTTTTTGCCGATTATTACCTTTTTGCCTTCGTAATTTAATTTTATGCCGAAGCCCCCGATTTCTTCAAAGTTTTCCGGCGCGGACATATCCGGCGGCGCAATATTTTCTGCCGGTAAAATATTATTATCAGACATTCGGGTTTGCATAACCCCGCCCTTTTGCCCTTTAAATTTATCGGTTATTGCGGCGGCTATGGGGTGCGAGGAAAAACTTTCGGCATATGCCGCAATTTTCAAGATTTCATTTTCGGGTAAACCGTTAAGGGATATAATATCTATAACTTCAGGCTTACCGTAGGTAATGGTTCCGGTCTTATCGAAAACTACGGCATTTATTATTGCAATTTCTTCGAGACTCGACGATTTTTTAATCAGTATCCCTTTTTCTAAACCTATGGAGCTTCCGACCATAAGAGCCATCGGCGTGGCAAGTCCCATTGCGCAGGGGCATGCTATAACTAAAACGGCGATGGAGGCTGACAGGGCAAATAAAAAATTTGAATGGAATATAAATTTCCAGACGGAAAAAGTTATTAAAGATATTATGACGACGGCAGGAACGAAATAATTAGTAACTTCATCGGCTATGCGCTGTATGGGAGCCTTATCCGCCTGGGCGTCTTCGACTAATCTGACTATTTGGGAAAGTACCGTGTCCTTGCCGACCCGCAAAGCTTTAATTTTTATAACCTGCCCTTTGTTTATAGTAGCTCCGCTTACCTCTTTGCCTATGCCTTTTTCTGCGGGGACGGATTCGCCCGTCAGCATAGATTCGTCTATTTGTGTTTGTCCTGAGGTAATTACGCCGTCAACCGGAATTTTATCCCCTTTTTTTACAAGCAGGATATCGCCGGTTTTCACTGTGGAAGTTTCTATTTCTTTGATTGTTCCGTCAACAAGGACGAGATTGGCTTTGTTTGCCTGAAGTTTAAACAATGCTTTCAGAGACGAAGCCGCCCTTTGTTTTGATATTTTTTCAAGCAGTTTCCCCGTTCTTATAAAAAGAATAAGTAAAACCGAAGTATCGAAGTAAAGTTCGCCCTTGAATAAAAAGACGGAAGCGACGGAATAAAAATATGCGGCTGAAATACCCAAGGCGACCAGCACGTCCATATTAGACGAAAAACTTTTTAAAGAATAATACGCCCCTTTATAAAACGTCAATCCTGCCGTGAACTGAACTATCGTCGCCAATATAAATAAAACAAATATCCTGTATATGCCGAATATATCAACATACGTAAGTATGACGACAGGAATTGCAATTATAAGGGTAAATATCAGCCAATAAAAATCTCTTTTCCAGTCAGGCATTTTGCGGGGTATCTTTAATAGACCGTATAAATTAGATAAAGACGGAATAAGAGTTGCTTTGCCTTCCAATGCTTCTTTTATTTCCTCTCCATGTTCTCCGGCTTCATCTAACGGCGTATATCCGCTTTCCGTTACCGCTTTAAATATTTCTTCTTTTGAAGTTTTTGAAGGGTCGTAAGATACCGAGCCGCTTTCGGAGGCGAAGTTTACGGTTACCGAGCTTACCCCTTTTACCTTTCCTACGTCTTTTTCTATGGCTTTTGCGCAGTTAGTGCAGTGCATCCCTTCGATTTTGAATTTAATGTTTATAATGTTTTCAGATTTGTCCGCGGTTGACGCAGTACCGGAATTTATGGGATTTGTTTCGTCCTGCTCTATCAAATCAGCTCCAAACCCCGCAAATTCAATCATTTTTATTATATCTTGGGGGTTAGGTTTGTCTTGTCCCGCATCGACGTATAGGGTTTCGTTTATGAAATTTAATGTTGCGTCAATAACGCCGTCTATTCTTTTAACGGTATCGGTTATTGTTGCTGCACAGGCGGCACAGTCCATTTTGCTTATTTTAAACCTGTAGCTTTTATAAGGAGGGTTTGCTGTTTCCATATATTTATAATATCACATTGTGAATAAATTGGCAGGCTTGAAAATTAAAATTTATAATAAGCTTTTTATTATAATCTCATATGCTTCCTTTAAATCTTTTACGTAAAAATCAGGAGCAATATTTTCGTCGTGTTCGTACATGAAATTTCTTATATAAAAAGATTTTAAACCGGAGTTTTTTGCAAGCATAATATCGCTGTCTTTGTCGCCGACCATATAGGATTTATCCGTATCGATATTAAATTTTTTTACACCTTTAAGAACCATCCCTGTTTCCGGTTTTCGGCAGGAGCATTTTATATTATAAGGTTCGACCGTTCCGTTTTCGTGATGAGGACAAAAATATAAATCGTCGATTATAACCCCGTTATCTTCGTATATCTTAAGAAGTTTATCGTTTACAGCTGCCAAATCTCTAGTATTAAAAAAGCCTTTTGCTATGCCCGCCTGATTAGTGACTATTATGAGCAAAAATCCGCAGGCTTTTAAAGACTTCAAGGCATCGATAGAATCCGGCATTATAATTATATCTTCAGGTTTTTTTAAATAACCGACGTCTTTAATCAATACGCCGTCCCTGTCTAAAAAAACGCATTTATTTTTATTCATTTTTATCCGGTCTCGTTTTCCATCTGTTATGTATCCAGAACCACTGTTCGGGATATTGTTTTATTATATCTTCTATTTTTTCATTGAACATTCGCAGAATATTAATCGTGTCAATTTTTCTATTTCCGGTATATTTTATATCGAGCGGAGGTTCTATTATAAGCAGGTGTTTACCGTAATTTCCGGCACCCCTAGATATGCTTTCTTCGTTGAGTCTAACCATAAAAGCCGGCACTACCGGTAGTTTTGTTTTTGCGGCAATATTTGCCATGCCCGGCATAGTGCAGGCTTTGACTCCGAAAAAATCTACAAAAACGCCTATGCGTTTGGAGGCATTTTCGTCAGGCAAAAATCCCACTATCCCGTTGCCGTTCAAAGCCGTTATTATACTTTTTACAGCGTTTTGCCTATTATAAATAACATTATTACCCGCCCCGCTCCTTAATTTATATAAGATTTTTTCAATATAAGGATTATCTAACGGTCTTGCCAGTACGTTGCCCCTAAAGCCTTTAAGCGCGAAAGTTTTTGCCAACAGCTCCCAGTTTCCGAAATGCGCCGTAAGCAGAAGTATGCCCTGTTTGCCGTAAATATTCTTTACATAATCGAAATTAGATTCTACAAAATCGTCTATATTATCCTTATTATATTTATCTAGCCTGAAAATTTCGATAAAAACCATCCCGAGGTTTTTATAAAATTTTACTGAAATATCGGTTAATTCCTTTTCTGTTTTATCAGGAAAGGCGATTTTAAGATTGTTTAAGGTATGCTTTCTGTGTTTTTTGTCTAACTTATAAAATAATATTCCAAGAAACCTGCCTATTTTTAAGGACATACCTAAAGGCAGGATATTTAAAAAGAGATAAAAAGAATATACTAAAATAAATTCAAAATACGCTAACAACTTGTTTTTTTTCATTAGGCTTTGTTATAAATATATTCAAAAAAAGATTTATCGATAATTATTTCAAAATCTAAATAATAAATTTTACTGATTATATCGGAGTTATTGAATTCATTTAATTCTTTTAATTTTACATAGTCCTTAAAAGTCGTAACTGCCATTAAGTCTTTGCTTTTACTTAACATTTTTTTTATATAAAGTATATCTTTATTGCTATAGCCGTGATGGTCTTTAAATTCTATTTTATAATCAATTTCAGCCCCGCAGTTTATTAAATTTTCGTAAAAATAATCGGGGTTCCCTATAGCGCAGACGGTAATTATTCTTTTACTTTTTAAATTAGCCGACGGCATATTATTGTGCATGGATATGAGTTTATCTGGATTATAATAAGAATAAAATATCGGACAGTTCTTATTATATTTTTTTATTTTGGTTTCAATGCTGTTTTTAAACCCTGAATTATTTTCCAATAATTCAGCATTGCATTTGTTGACAATTATAATGTCTGCATATTTTAAAGCGCTAAGGGGCTCCCTTAAAATTCCAGCCGGAAGGACGTTTTGAATGAAAATGTCAATATTGGCGTCTATAATTAATATATTTAGATTTTTCTTTATGTTTAATGCCGTAAAACCGTCGTCTAAAATTACCGCTTTTTTGCAGCCTTCCGATTCGTTATGGGCGTCTTTATATGCGCATTTTCCTGAAATATATATATCCTCAGTATCTGTTTGCAATAAACCGGATAATCCGGTCGCGGCACTTTCGGCAAGATTATAGTATATCTCGTCGTTGTTTAAACAAATTTTTGCCGCAGACAGTCTGTTTTTAGATATTATTACCGGAATATTTAATTTTTTAGAGCGGAATTTTTCAATTAATAGGATTACTTCATCTGGCAATTTTTTTCTGGAAACAGGAATTTCATACTCCCAGCCAGCTATATAGACTTTTTTTTTAAACCGCCTTTGTATCCACGGCTTATAATACAGGGTCTTAAGCCTTTTTCGTATAAATATTCGGCTAAGTTTAATGCAAAGGGGGTTTTCCCTGCTCCTCCCATATTAATATTGCCGAAACTGACCACGAATAAACCGGAATCTTTTGTATTTAAGCTACTGAAGGCGGCTCTTTTTATTTTTGAAAACAAAATGACGGCAAAAGACGATAAAATGAGCGGCAATTTCAAAGCTAGTTTGAAGAAGCTTGTTTTTTGCCCATATTCTTTCTTATTAGTCAAAAAATTAAGTATATGTTTATAAAATTTCATAATAATGAATTTGTAGCTTCCTTAATTCTATCTAATCCTTCTTTTATGACATCCAATCCTGTTGCAAAAGATAATCTTATAAAATTATCGTTGCCGAATTCAATACCCGGAACTGCCGCGATAAGATATTTATCTAAAAGATAATCGCAAAAACCTGTCGAGGAATTAATTTTAATCCCATTTTTTGCGTTACTAAAAATTTTAGATATATCTACGAATAAATAAAAAGCGCCGTCCGGTTTTATAGGAATCATGCTTTTAATATTTTTATCGAAAAAATCTAGCATATAATTCCTTCTTTGCTGAAATTCATCCCGCATCATAACCGTAAATTCGTATCCGCCTTTAAGAGCTGCCAATGCCCCGTATTGCGCAAAAGTAGTAGGATTTGAAGTACTTTGTGATTGAATGTTGTTCATCGCAGATATCAAGTCTTTGGGTCCCGTCGTATAGCCTATCCTAAAGCCGGTCATAGAATAAGTCTTAGAAACTGCGTTAACGGCAATGGTATTTTCTTTCATAGATTTATCTACCATTAAAGCGTTAA
>JAJYKQ010000042.1 GCA_021788495.1 bacterium
TCATCCCCTTTTATATAAATTTATTTTGTTTTTAATAGCCGTACCGGCTATTAAAATTTTAACTAAATTTTCATAATTAGGGAAGTAAGATTTTTAAAAAGTTGTATTAAATTATTGGTTCATTATATATCACAGTTTTTAGAGGTTGTGAAATTATGAATCACGGGTCAATAATTATACGGTTTTCATAATAATTTCCGCCGCTTCTTTCAAGTCGTTGACGTAAAAGTCGGGGACAATGCTTTCGTCGTGTTCGTACATAAAATTCCTTATGTAGAAAGACTTTAAGCCGGAGTTTTTTGCTAGCAGGATGTCGCTGTCCTTGTCGCCTATCATAAATGATTTATCGGCATCGATATTAAACTTTTCGGCGCCTTTAAGCACCATTCCGGTTCCGGGTTTTCGGCAGGAGCATTTGATATTATAAGGTTCGACCGTTCCGTTTTCGTGGTGGGGGCAGAAATATAAATCGTCGATTATTATTCCGTTATCTTCGTATATTTTAAGCAGTCTATTATTTACCGCCGTCAAATCGTCCATATTAAAAAAACCCTTTGCGATGCCTGCCTGATTCGTAACTATTATAAGCAGGAATCCGGCAGCTTTCAGAATTTTCAAGGCTTCAACGGAGTTCGGCATTATAATTATATCTTCAGGATTTTTTAAATAGCCTACGTCTTTGATTAATACGCCGTCCCTATCTAAAAATACGCATTTATTTTTATTCATTTTCGTCCGGTCTTGTTTTCCACCTGTTATGTATCCAGAACCACTGTTCGGGATATTGTTTTATTATATCTTCTATTTTCTCGTTAAACATTTTTAAAATATTCATCGTATCCGTCTTCCTGTTTCCCGTATATTTTATATCGAGCGGCTTTTCAATTATCAGTTTATGTTTTGTATAATTGCCCCGTGCATCTTTAAGTCTCGCGATAAAAGCCGGAACGACCGGCAGCCGGGTTTTAGCCGCGATATTAGCCATTCCCGGCATAGTGCAGGCTTTGATTCCGAAAAAATCGACAAAAACGCCTATGCGCTTGGAGGCATTTTCGTCAGGCAGAAACCCGACGATTTCATTGCCGTTTAATGCCGAAATTATACTTTTTACGGCGTTTTCCCTGTTGTAAATCACTTTGTTTTCTGACCCCGTTCTTAATTTGTATAAAATTTTTTCTATATAAGGATTATCCAACGGTCTTGCCAAGACGTTGCCGCGATAGCCTTTCAGTCCGAAAGTTTTTGCCAGAAGCTCCCAGTTTCCGAAATGCGCCGTAAGCAAAAGTACTCCCTGTTTACCGTAAATGTTTTTTATGGGGTCGAAATCGGATTCTACAAAATCGTCTATATTAGCGGCGTTATATTTATTAAGCCTGAAAATCTCGACAAAAACCATTCCGAGGTTTTTATAAAATTTTACCGAAATATCGTTTAATTCCTTTTCGGTTTTATCCGGAAAGGCGATTTTTAAATTGTTTAAGGTATGCTTTCTGTGTTTTTTATCTAATTTATAAAATACTATTCCAAGAAACCTGCCTATTTTCAAAGATAAGCCCGACGGCAGAATGTTTAAAAATAGATAGAAACAATATACTAAAATAAATTCCGAATATGCCGATGCCCTGTTTTTTTTCACGACGGTATTTTTTTGTAATCGTTATAATTATTATAAATATATTCAAAAAAGGCTTTATCTATTATAATTTCAATGTCTAAATAATAAATTCTATCAAATATATCGGGTTTGTTAAATCTTTTTAATTTTACGTAATCCTTTAAAGTGGTAATTACGATATATTCTTTGTTTTTATTCAGTATGCTTTCCAAATCTTTAATGTCGTTTTCCGTGTATTCATAATGGTCTTGAAATTCCATTTTATAATCTATTGCGGCTCCGCAGTTTATCAAATTTTCGTAAAAATAATCAGGGTTGCCGATTGCGCAGACGGTTATGGATTTTTTACCTTTTAAATTCGCGCAAGGCATTACGTTATTTCGGGATACAAGTTTATCCGGGTTATAATAAGAGTAAAATATCGGACAGTTTTTATTGTATTTTTTTATTTTAATTTCGGCATCATTCTTAAATGCGGAAGGATTTTCTAATAATTCCGGTCTGCATTTATTGATAACGATAATATCGGCATACTTTAAGGCGCTCAACGGTTCCCTTAAAATTCCGGCAGGAATGACGTTTTGCATAAAAATATCGATATTTGCGTCGATAAGGACTATATTTATATTTTTTTTGATGTTTAATGCGGTAAAGCCGTCATCCAGAATTGCTATCTTTTTATTCCCGTCGAATTCGTTATGGACGTCTTTATATGCGCATTTGAAATTATTGATTTCGTCCGGAATCATATCCCTGCCCTGCCCCGTCGTTTCCGCAAGATTATAATATATTTCGTCGTTATTCAGGCAAATATTTGCCGCAGACAGCCTGTTTTTAGACACTATGACCGGAACATTGATTTTTTGCGGCCTGAATTTTTCGATCAAAAGGATTGCTTCGTCTGGTAATTTTTCCATAGAAGCGGGGATTTCGTATTCCCAGTCGGCTATATAGACTTTTTTTTTAAGCGCCCTTTGTATCCGCGGGTGATAATGCAGGGTTTTAAACCCAGTTTATACAAATATTCGGCTGACGCGTAGGAAAAAGGGGTTTTTCCCGACCCGCCCATATTTATATTGCCGAAGCTGATTACGAATAAGCCGGGGTCTTTTTCTTTTACGTTAGCTATGCCCCTTTTTATTTTTGAAAACAGCATAACTGCAAAAGATAATAAAATAAGCGGAAGTTTCGGCAAAAATTTAAATACTCCGCTTTGTCCTTTCTTGTTCGTTAAAAAATTCAGAATATGTTTATAAAGTTTCATAGCGAATCGACGGCTTCCTTTATTCTGTTTAATCCTTCTTTTATGACGTCTAATCCTGTAGCAAAGGACAATCTTATAAAATTATCGTTGCCGAATTCAACGCCCGGAACTGCGGCTACGAGGTATTTATCTAAGAGATAACCGCAAAATTCCGTAGAAGAATTAATACCGGATATCTTCGAGATATCGACAAATAAATAAAATGCTCCGTCCGGTTTTATCGGAATTATACTTTTAATGTTTTTATCAAAAAAATCTAGCATATAATCCCTTCTTTTCTGAAATTCGTCCCGCATCATATTACTGAATTCTTGTCCGCCCTTTAACGCCGCCAGCGCGCCGTACTGGGCAAACGTGGTCGGATTGGAGGTGCTCTGCGACTGGATGTTATTCATAGCCGCTATTAAATCTTTCGGTCCTGCAGTGTAGCCTATTCTGAAGCCGGTCATAGAATAAGTTTTAGAAACGGCGTTGACGGCAATCGTGTTTTCTTTCATCGATTTATCGACCATTAAAGCGTTAAAAAATTTTTTGCCGCCGAATATAATCTTTTCGTATATATCGTCGGTTATAATATATAATCCGCGTTTTTTTGCAAAATTTGCTATTTCTATTATATCATTTTCGTCCATCAGAACGCCGGTGGGATTTGACGGACTGTTTATTATAATCCCCCTTGTTTTGCCGGTTAAACTGTTTTCTAACAGTTTAAGGTTAAATTTAAAATTGTTTTTAGAGGTATCGGCTAATACCGGAACTCCGCCTGAAAGTTTTATTATTTCGGTGTATGAAACCCAGTAAGGAGACGGAACTATAATTTCGTCTCCTTCGTTAAGCATAGCCGAAAAAAGATTATATAAAGAATGTTTTCCGCCGCAGGAGACGATAATTTCGGAGTTTTCGTAACTTGCGCCGTAGTCCGCCGAAAATTTTTCCGCAATGGCGGTTTTTAGTTCGTCTATACCCGAAACCGGCGTATATTTTGTCTGCCCCTTATCTAATGCATCTTTTACGGCATTTTTTATATAATCGGGCGTATCGAAATCCGGCTCGCCCGCTCCAAAACTCACGACGTTTTTCCCTTCGCTTTTTAGTTTTTTAGCTTTCGCCGTTATGGCAAGAGTAGCCGACGGCTTAATTAAAGAAGCTCTACATGAGAGTTTCATCGTTTTCTCCTTTCGCGTAAATTTTTGAAAGCTCTTCGGCTATTGCCGGATGGACCATACTTGAAACGTCTCCTCCGAGCCTGGAAATCTCCTTAACTATGGTGGAACTTAAAAACGAATACTTTTCGGCGGTCATCATAAATATAGTTTCTATATCGGGATTAAGCGTCCTGTTGGTGGTCGCGAGCTGAAGTTCGTATTCGAAGTCGGAAACCGCCCTTAAGCCTCTTATTATTACTTTTGCGTCGATACTTTCCACGTATTTTACGAGAAGTCCCTTTAAACCTATTACCGCAACCCTGTCCGCGTCTATTTCTTTATCGTCTTTTATAATTCTGTTTATAAGTTCTATCCGCGTTGGCTGCGGGAAAAGATAGGGCTTTTTTTTATTGCATGCTACGGCGATTATAACCTTGTCGAACACGTTGAGGCTTCTCTTTAAAATGTCTAAATGACCGTATGTTACGGGGTCGAACGAACCCGGGTAAACGGCGGTTTTATATTTAATCGAATCTGCCATAAAGTTTATTTTTACCATAAAATCGATAAAATTGCAATTAGTCAAATTTGCCTTGACGCAATGAAAATTTTAATTGATTTATTTTTTAAAATTTGATAAACTTTAAAATCTATTTTATTTTTATTTAATATTAAAATTAAAACTTTAAGTTAAGGAGCAAGCTATTTATGGCAAATCATAAATCTGCGGAAAAAAGAGCAAGGCAGACGAAAAAAAGAACGGAGCGCAATACCGGCAGTTTATCTAAAATGAAGACGGGAATTAAAAAGCTTAAAGCCGCCGTCGCCGAAAACGATAAGGAAAAAGCCGTCTCGCTTTTTAATTCAAACGTATCTTATATTATGCAGTTAGCCGCAAAAAAAATAATACACGGGAATAACGCATCAAGAAAAGTGTCGGCGCTTGCCAAACTTAAGAATACATTATAAACAGCTAAGTTTAAAAATAAATTCCTCGAAAATCAAATCCGGAGGATACGACGTCGTCTTAAGTTTCAAGTCGGCGTCTTCCAAAAGTTTTACCGTCTTTTTTAATTCCTGAATCTTAAAAGACGATAGATTTTTTATAAATTTCTTTTTCAGGAAAGGCAGGACGGAGTTTACGCTTAAAATAGTTTCGAAATCCATGCCGGACTGTTCCTGTATCTTTGCCCTGTGGAGCTTCCTTGTTTCGTTATATAATACTGATATAATTTTTATAGGTTCTTCCCCGTCGCCGTAAATAATATTAAATATTGAAAACGCCGCTTTTAAATCCCGGTCTAAAATCCTGTCTGTTAAATCGAATATATTAAATTTTTTTGAAAGGGAAATAACCTGTTTAATTTTGCTTAGAGGTATTTCCATTTTTACGCCCTTTTTATCTTTATCCGCTTTAGTCCCCGAAGCTAATTTATCCAACTCGGAATCTATGTTTAAAATATTGTTTCCGGTATAGCGCATTATATAGTATGCGGCTTCGTCGGAAAGCCCGATACCTTTTTCTTCGGACAGGTTTTTAATATACGACGGCAGTTCGCTGTCATATAAAAGCCTTATTTTACTGAGCCTGAAATAATTTTTATTTTTCGATTCCTTGAAAAATTTTGTATTCTCGTTGATTTTAGAATTTTTATAATAAAATATGACGACGGTATCCGGAGACGGAGATTTTATATATTCCAGCATATTTTCGTCGTTAAGGAACGAATCGTCGAAATCTTCTACCTGCACGACTCTTTTTTCGGAGAATGCCGGATAGCTTCCGGCGATATTTAAAAATTCGGATAAAGAAGGGGATACAAGCCTGTCGAAATTAAAATCAAACTGCTCTTTTTTTAAAACTGCGGATTTTATTTTTTCTATTTCTTTATTAATTCTGAATATGTCTTCCCCGTAAAAAAAATAGATTAAAACTTCGTTCTTCATATATAATAAATTTTATAACAAAAAAGACTTTTTTAAAAGTTATTAGTTGACTTTTTTATTATATTTTATTATTATAATTTTATTATGATGATGTTTTTAACGATTTTATTGATAGTGTCCGCCGTGTTTTTAGTCATAGTAATTCTTATGCAGCAGGGCAAAGGACAGGAGATGGGCGCCGTTTTCGGCGGAAGTTCCCAGACGATATTCGGAGCTTCCGGAGCCGGTAATTTTTTAACTAAAGCTACGGCCGTTATCGCCATAATTTTTATGGGTTCGGCTTTTTTTATATCATATATATCCGCAAAAGAGCAAAACCCCATATCGATTAAAAGTTATATTGCCAAGACTGCAAAGCCTTCTTTGCCGCCGACAGCGTCAAAACAGGCAAAAGCCGTTTCTAACAGCGCCGCTAAATAAACTTAAATAGCGGATAAACAGCATAAGCATATTAGTTTGCAAGCCTTGGATTTTTATTTATATGATGCCGAAGTGGTGGAACTGGTAGACACACCATCTTAAGGGGGTGGCGGACAAAATCCGTGCCGGTTCGATTCCGGCCTTCGGCACCACCTATAAAACAGCCTTTTTAGACATCAGCAGAATAAATTCCCTCAAAAAAGCCGTATTATAAAGTTCGGAGTTTTGCCCCATAAGGTTTAACGCATCCGAAGCGCTTAATTTAATTCTGTAAGGTCTGTTTCTGGTAAGAGAATCGAATCTGTTGGCAATAATTAAAATCTTGCCGTATGCCGAAATGTCTTCTTCCATTTTACCGAAAGGGTAGCCCGAACCGTTAGATGCCTCATGATGTTCTAATACCCCGTTGATTATGTTGCGGTTATCTATTCCGCTCGCCATTAAAATTTCTTTTGAATATATCGGATGTTTCTGAATTTCATAAACTTCGCTTTCGGACAAACCTTTTTTAGATAAAAGCTCCTTCCTGATTTTTAATTTTCCTATATCATGGGTCAGCCCGGAAAGACCTACTTCGTAAAGAGACATTTTGCTCGAAAAACCGAGCCTGTTTGCTAAAGCCATTGAATATATGCTTACGTTCATTCCGTGTCCGACTTCGTTATAATCGTAACTCGAAAGATTTAAAAGATTCATAAAGGCAAATTCGCTCATCAATAAATATTCTATGGTCGTTTCAATAGATTTTTTAACGTTTTCCTGATTATCCTTAAGATTTCCGGTCGTGATAACGTACTCGGCATAAATCTTTGAATATATGTATATTTTTACGGCTTTTTCTTCAAAATTAGTGTCATTTGATTTTATAATAGTTTCGATATGCTCGAGGACGTCGTTGTCGTACTTTTCTTTGTCTTTAATTTCGATGTAGAGATTATCGACCCCGTTGTTTTTAAGCCTCAAAGCATCGCTTTGGGAAAAAATAAGGGCTTTAGACCTGTAAAGGATATAGTTTTCACCTGATTTTATATAGAGGGGGTAATCGGAATTTTTTCCGAAAATCAAACTTTCGATTATTATAGGAGTATATTGAGGTTTTTCCATATTATTATTTTATATTTTTAAACAATTTCGGATTTCAGCCCTTTTTTCTGAACACCTTCCTTAAATTCTTCAGCCTGCTTTTTTTCTCCCACTATGGTGCCGTAATGCATAGGAATCGACGTGTCGGCTTTGATTTTTAAGGCGGCTTCGATTGCTTCGGCAGGGGTCATAACATATGTGCCGCTTACGGGAATAAATAACAGGTCTATATTTTCCGATGCCAGATTATCCATTTCCGGTATATGGTCGGTATCGCCGGTATGGTATATTTTGACGCCGTTAAAAGTTACGATAAAGCCGAGTTTTTTGTCTTCTTTCGGATGATAAACTTTGCCCGGTTCCCTAAATTTATTAATGTTATAGGCGGGAACGCCTTTTATGCGCAAATCTTTAAAATCAATTGAATCGCCAGGGCGGATAATCACGATTTTATTATCATATAATCCGTCTATTTCGTCGTTAGTCATTTCGTTCATAAATAATACGGTTGAATCCTTGATCACTTTATGAATATCGTCGGGAGAAAAGTGGTCGAAGTGTTCGTGCGATATAAAGATATAATCGGCCTTCGGTTCATCGCCGTGCAATTTAAAAGGGTCAAAATATATGTTTATTTTACCGTCGCTGACTAAAAAACTGTCGTGGCAGAATCTTATTATTTCAAGTCCTTTATAATGAAACATAGGAACCTCCAAATATAAATTTGATTAATCGTTTCTTATAATTTTATCATAATTTTTGCCGATTTGTTAATAAAGTTAAATATATTTTGATATATTGAGGTATAATAATTTTATAAATATATATTGTAATTATATGCTGTTGTCGTATATAATAATTTATTGTTGAACGGTCTGTTTAAAGGGACCGTTTTAATTTAAAATCTGAGGTGAAAATTATGAAAAACGTGAAAATCAAAAAAAGCTTATTATTTTTCGCGGCTTTCGTCGGAATGTTCGTTTTATTTTTAAGCGGATTTGCGGCATATTATTCCTCGCCGGCTTATTCTCAAGGCTACTATGGCATCGGCGTCGCAACTCCTAATTTTGCTTTTTCTTTCGGCAACGGCGTAAATGCCTATGAAGCTCCTATGTATGGCGGCTACGTTTACGGATATAACGGCTATTATTACAGGTGGTTTAACGACGGATGGGTTTATTCAAACGTATATGCGGGTCCGTGGTATCCGGTAACTGCGGGAATTTATCTTCCGGGGATATTAGCCTTTGGTCCGCCGCCTCCCGTTGTGGCTTATCCGGGGTATTTTACATGGTGGACGAATCATGTAGGTCCATGGTACAGATATAATCATCCGGGCTGGTGGGGCAGGCATCAAATGTTTTTAAGGAATTACGGCGAATGGCGGTCGCATGTAAATAGTTTTTACCGCAATCATCCTTATCAAAACTGGAGAATGAGAAGACCTTTTGGGCAAGGAGGCCAGGGCTACAGAGGACAAGGCCAAAGAGGTCGTATGCAACATGGAGGT
>JAJYKQ010000043.1 GCA_021788495.1 bacterium
CCAATACGCCTGGATATAAAGCGAAAGAGCTTAACTTCGAGCAGGTTATGCGCGGACTCGTTCCGTCGGCTAATTCTCTGCCTATGGAGGCTACGTCGCAAAAAGATTTATCGGGCGGCGGTCTTGTATCCGGTTCGTCTTCCGAAGAACAGTCGGATTACATAAAATCTTTCGTGCATAATCAAAACAGCGAAACGGTGCCGGCTTTAGACGGCAATACGGTAAATCTTAGCAAAGAGATGAGCGATATGACTTCAAACGCGATAAGGTTTCAGGCTGTCGCAAAATTACTATCTAAAAAATTTGCCACGCTTAGTTATGCCATAGACAATACTATGCCGTAACTGCGTAATTATTACCGCTGTGCCTGAATTAAATTCCGCACAGCCAATAAATAAAAATAAGGACGGAATTGAATTCTGTCCTTATCACAAAATGAAAAGGGGTGACTTATGGGTTTTAACGAATCTTTAAAAATTGCGGCGCAGGGGCTTAACGCCGAAAGAATAAGGATGAACGTAATTTCATCCAATCTTGCAAACATAAATACCGACGATGCAGGAAACGGACTGCCTTACGTAAAAAAAGAGCCGCTGTTTAAAACCGTCAAATTTAAAAACTATTTAGGCGTAGAAGTCGAAAAAATAGAAAACGCTAAAAATCCGTTTTCCGAGAAATACGACCCGGGCAACCCTCTTGCAAACAAAGCAGGCTACGTCAAAACTCCTAATATATCGGCTATAAGGGAGCTTGTAAATATGATATCCGCTACGAGAGCTTATCAGGCGGACGCTCAAGTTATTTCGGAATCAAAAGCTATGTCGCAGTCGTCTTTACAAATTTAGCGAAATACCCAAATATGTTATGTTTTATGTAAATATGATATAATTTATACAATTACTAAAATAAGAAGCTTAGAAGTTGCTTAATAAATTCATAAGATAGAATTTTAGCCCGATTAAAGTTATTTAAAGGTATTCTAAAAGGAGGTTCGATTTATAATGGCGATACCGATAGGAATAGGAAACGGCGATTTGGCGGGACTTAATCCCGCGTCGGAGATTAAAGAGCTTAATCCCAATAATATATTAGGAAGCGGCGGCGGTTCCGTACAGTCTGATAACGGAAGCGGTTCTTTTGCCGACGCTCTTTTAAATTCTATAAATAAAGTCAACGAACTGCAAAATAAGGCAAATAACTCGGCCGAAGCTATAGCGACCGGCCAATCTTCAAATATACATCAGGCTATGATAGATATGGAAAAAGCTAACGACTCTTTCGAACTTATGATGCAGGTCAGAAACAAAATAGTCACGGCTTACAATACTATTATGCAAATGCAGGTATAAAATTTTCCATATACATATATATTATAAATACATAATACCCGTTATATACGCAAACAATACTATAATTCTCAATTAGGATTAAATGGCAGCCAATTTTAAAGAATTAGGTACGCAGTTAAAGACTTTTTTTACCGAACTTTCCATCGAAAGAAAGATAGTCTTCCTCCTTGTACTGGCGGGGGTAGCTATAGCCGTATATTTAACGGCGGTTTACGCTACCGCTCCTAAATACGGCGTTCTTTATTCAAATTTAAACGCAACGAGCGCTTCCCAAATAATCAGCAAACTTCATTCATACAATATTCCTTATCAACTTAAAGACAGGGGCAAAACCGTTCTTATACCTAAAAGCGACGTTTACAAAACACGGCTAAAGCTAGCTTCCATAGGTCTTCCACGGCAGGAAGGGGTGGGCTTTTCCATATTCGACAAAGTTCAGATAGGAATGACCGATTTTATGCAGCATGTCGATTATCAGAGGGCACTGCAAGGCGAACTTGAAAGAACTATAGACCAGATTAACAGCATTAAATATTCGAGGGTGCTTATAGTACTGCCGAGACAATCCGTTTTCGTTACGAGAAGGACGCCGGCAAAAGCGTCGGTAATCGTCAAATTAAGGTCGGGAATGACGCTCGACAAAATGCAGGTAAACGGAATAATTCATTTAGTCGCAAGCGCCGTAGAAAGTTTAAAACCTAAAAACATTACCATAGTGGATACGGAAGGGAAGGTACTTTCTATTCCTACGAAAAGTTCTTTCGCATATACGGTAAATCAGTTAAACTATGTCCGTAAAATAGAAAAAGGCTTGGAAAGTAAAATTAATTCAATGTTAATACCTGTGGTAGGAGCCGGAAACGTAACGTCTAAAGTTTACGTTAAGGTCGATTTCGCAAAAAAAGTAGAATCTAAACTGACTTATAATCCTAATACTACAGCCATAGTATCCCAGCAGACGTATAAATCTTCTTCTACCGGAGCATTAAAGCCTCAGGGTATTCCGGGCGCAAAATCAAACCTGCCGCCGGGAAAGGTTCCTATACCTGTAGGAAAACCAAGCGTTCATACGGTAAAAAAAGAAACCACAAACTACGACGTATCTAAAAAAATAGAAAAAATATCCTACCCCGTGGGAACTATTAAAAGAGTTTACGCTTCCGTATTAGTCAACGGAACTTATAAAAAAATCAAATCGGCTAAAGGTAAAACTGCCGAACGATATATTCCCAGAAGCTCATCCGAAATGAGTCTTTTTAAAAATATAGTAAAAACGGCAATAGGTTATTCTAAGACGGCAAAAGATAAAGTCGTCGTGGCTAATATTCCTTTTAAAAAAATAAGCTATAAAATATCGGCGCCTCCTAAAAAAACCTTCGCAAAGCTGATAAAATCTAATCTTGGAGAAATAATAAGATACGGCGTTATATTGATAGGCGTTATATTGCTAATTCTAATTATTTTAAGGCCGTTGATGCATTACATAACTGCTTACGAATCGCACGGAAAAGCACGTTCTTCAGAAGAAGAAAGGCTGGAAGCGCTTGCGCAGATAAAACAGGAATCTATTGCGCCGCCGGAACCAGACGTTAAAGATGTGGCGTCAAATATAGTAAAATCCGACCCCGACGCCGCGGTCAATTACGTAAGAAATTTATTAAAAGATACCGGAAGGGAAATATAAATGGCAAGAAGATTATCCGGACCCGAAAAAGCGGCGGTTTTCTTGGTTTCAGTCGGCGAAGACGCGGCATCGGAAATCATTAAAAGATTAGAACTTATGGAAATCCAAAAAATTACCAAGTATATGGATAACCTTCCGACTATCGAAAAAGAAGAGTCCGAAAATATACTTAAGGATTTTAACTCTAATTTTTCAAAGGTGGGACTGATAGTAAGGGGCGACGATTACGTAAAAAATTTAATAGCAAAATCGCTTGACCCGGACAAAGCAAAAAAAATATTAGATAATCTTCACGGACCAATCGAAGAAGAAGGCCTGCAGACTTTAAAGTGGCTCGACCCTCATGTTATAGCCGATTTCGTTAAAAACGAACATCCTCAAACCATCGCCCTAATTCTTGGACACTTAGAATCTCTTTCTGCCGCCGTAGTAATAGGGCTTCTGCCTTCTTCCATCAGGTCTCAGGTAGTTTTTAGGCTTTCAAAACTAGAAAGAGTACCGCCGGGGGTTATCAAAGATTTAGACGAAGTGCTTCAGGAACAGCTTAAATCTACAGGCTCCACGCAGAGCAAATTGGTGGGGGGCGTCCGCGTAGTCGCGGATATTTTAAACAATATGGATAAATCCATAGAAGAACCTATTCTTGCCGACATTGAAAAATTAGACAAAGAAGAAGCCGAAAAAATCAGGGAATTAATGTTTACTTTCGACGACCTTGCAAGCGTAGACGATAAATCCATGCAACTTATTTTAAGAGAAGTTTCTCACGACCAGATAGTCCTTGCTTTAAAAACGGCTTCCGAAGAACTTAACAACAAAATTCTTGCAAACGTTTCAAAAAGAGCTCAGGAAATGATTAAAGACGATCTCGAAGCTATGGGACCTAAAAAACTTTCCGAAGTCGAAAAAGTCCAGCACGAAATATTAAAGGTAGCAAGAAGGCTTGAAGACGAAGGCAAAATAAGCCTTGCCGTAAAAAGCGAAAGCGAAAAATTAGTATGAGTAAAATCCTTAAAGATTACGAATTAAATATGGAGGGCCAAACCTTATACGACGGCAAAAAAACCATCTTAGCCAACGTTCTGAGAGGAGAAGAATCGAGCGCGAAAGAAAACGCCGAACTTGTATCGGCTCTGGAATCAATACCGTCTTCCCTTCAAAAATATATAATTTCTTATATCGAAGATTATAAAAATAAAACGGAAAAAGAGTTTAAAGAAAAAGAAAATTCCGTTTTCGAATCTGCAAAACAAAAAGGATATGCCGAAGGCTTTGAAAGCGGCAAATCTGAAGCATTAAAATCAATGGAAGAAAGCGTTAAAAATATATTTTCCGCCGCTGAATCCATAAAGCAGTTTAAGAACGAGCTATACGAAGACGTTAAAGAAGATGTAGTAAACCTATCGATAAAAATCGCCGAAACGATAACTAAATCAAAAATAGCGGCCGACGACGGCGTGTTGTTTAATATAATAGCGTCCGCAATCAATAAGTCCTCCGATGCCGTAAATTTTACTATATGCCTTAATCCCGAAGATTACAAAGCATTGAATAAAAACCCCGATGCCTTAAAAGATTTCTTGTCGAAGGAAGCAGACACGGATTTTATTCAGGATAAAAACGTTCAATCCGGAAACGTCGTTATAAGGACGGATTTCGGTGAAATAGACGCAAAAATTTCTACTCAGATAGAAAGAATAAAAAATATGTTTACTAAAGTTTTTTAATCTTTTTTATTTTTAATCTTTCTTTTTTTGAAAGTTTATGAGGATTGCCTTTTTTTGCGCCGCCGGTTCTTCTTTCTGCATCGTCGTCATCTTCTTCATACAGACGGTTTTCGCCGTTTTCGATAATGCCGCGGGCTAATTTTACAAACTCGTCGATATCCAAGCAGGAACAGTCGGCATTTGAAACTCGGCGCCTTATACCGTTATCGTTAGTTACTACCAATAAACTGCCCTTTATGCTCTTAGACAGCCTTACTATAACGTCGTCCGCTTTTTCGTCTTTTTTTGAATACACCACTTCAATATTTTGACGGTTGTATTTCGACTCCAAAGGTTCGTCGGTATTGTATCCGTCAAAAACCACTACCACTTTATTCTTTTTTACATTATAATATTTTGATAAAAAATTTATCGTCTCTTCTCTTAGCTTTTGAAGTTCGTCGGATTTAAAACTAACTTTAAAGTAAGAGTTGAAAATAAAATTGTATCCATCTATTATTATAGTCAGCATAGTATATAAATTATAAATAATATGAATAATATTAGTCAAACGGAAAAAAACGAATATTTAGTTTATATATTGTCTGAACAAAAAAAAACGGCAGAAACTATAAAAAAAGCTCTCTCGCGGACTTTGCCGGAAGACAATATCGCCGTAGCCGCCGGTTTCAAAAACCTGCCGCGCAGTTTCAACAGTAATACTTACATTATAACCGAATACGACGAAAATTGCATAAAAGAAATATCGGCGATAAAACCGAAAAGAAACGTTAAACTTTATGTTTATATAGAAAACTTAAACAAATTAGATGAGCGGGACGTGATTTTTTTAATAAAACATAATATAGACCACGTAATTCATTCGGGAAATATCGAAAAATTGGCTTACGAAAGGTTTATCGACGCTAAAATTTTCAAAAAGAAGCGCTACAACGCTTTTATCGATAAAGAATCCACCCTGCTTGAAGATTTATCCGCCGAAAATGAAGATGTTAAAGATACCGGCGTCAATATTTACGGAATTTCGGAGCATATCGCCGAGGTCGTAAAAAAAATCTGCAGAATCGCGCCTTCGGAAAGTTCGGTTCTTATTACCGGAGAATCAGGCACGGGGAAAGAACTGATCGCAAGATTGATACACGATAAATCCAAGCGAAGCGAACGCCCTATGGTATCGGTAAATTGCGGAGCGTTTCCGGAAGGACTTCTGGAAAGCGAACTGTTCGGATACAAAAAAGGCGCCTTTACCGGAGCGTTTACCGACAAGCTCGGCAGATTCGACCTTGCGGATAAATCGACGCTGTTTTTGGATGAAATAGGCGATATGAGCCCTTCTCTCCAAGTAAAACTACTAAGAGTTATTCAGGAAAGAGAAATAGAGCCGGTAGGTTCGGTAAAAACAAAAAAAATAGACGTAAGAATCATTTCCGCCACTAATAAAAATTTAGAAGAACTTATTGCTAAAAATCTATTCAGAGAAGATTTCTATTACAGAATTAACGTAATACCCGTTCATCTTCTGCCCTTAAGAGAAAGGAAGGTGGATATTATTATTCTTATATACTATTTTTTAAAAAAATTCGGCGAGTACCAGAACGACTCGGTTTACGGAATTTCCGAAGATGCTTTCTACATACTCTTAAACTATCCGTGGTCGGGCAACGTCCGGGAGCTTGAAAATTTAATGGAAATGCTGGTAGTATTAAACGAAGGCGGCTTGATAACCGAAAAAGATATTCCCGATAAATATTTAAAAAAATCAAATAATATCGTCCATTCCGAAAGTTTACTTCAAGGACGTACAGAAAATTTAAATATAGGCGAAAAAAATATAACGCGGTTTGACGAAGAACCTTTTCAAATTAATTTAAAAGAAAAAATGGAATCTGCGGAAAGAGAAATTGTTGAAAAAGCTATGAAAATTTCCGGAGGCGTAAAGGAAAAAGCGGCAAAAATGCTGGGACTTAACAGAACTACTTTAATAGAAAAATTAAAAAGATATGAAAAAAATAAAAAAAATAAAAAATAAAATCGTTTTTATATATATTGCTCTCATATTTTCCGTTTTTGCGCAAAGTTTTTTTATTTTCGGCGCAAACGCTAAAACTGCCGCAGTCCCTTCAAAAGCTAAACGGCTGTACGAAAAAGCTTTAAAAGAGTATAGAACCGGCAGTTATTACAATGCGCACATGAATCTTAAATACATATTAAATAACTTTAAAATGGGGAAAAAATTATATTCCGGCGTCTATTTCCTTACCGGAAAAGTTCTTTTTAAAGAAAAAAATTTTTTCTTGGCAAAACCTTATTTTCAGAGGGTAATTTACAAAAATCCGGATTATAAAAATATTTACGGCGTTATATATTATATGGCGAGATGCGATTTTAATTTAAAAAACTACAGGCGTTCCATACGTGATTTCGATTTTCTTTTAACTAAAAGTAAAAAAAGAAGCAAACTATACGACAGGTCGCTCGTATATTTGACTTTATCTTACGCTTCTTGCGGAGTCTTAAAAAAAGCCGACAAACTTTACGATACCGACCACGTTAAAAACATTTTGCAGAAATCCGTATTTTTAAAAAAAAGAAACGGTTACTTTAAAACGGTTTATTTAAATTATCTTATCAATCATAAAAAAAATTTTTCGGAAGCTCTTTTGATATTGGATATAAAAAATTTATTTTCCAATAGAAAAAAAGGATCGTGTTTCAAATCTTACTATACCGGAATAATAGCGTATGATGAGCAAAAATACGCCGCTGCTCAAAACTATTTCGTGAAATCTTCCGGATACTGCACCGGATACTATTATAAAAACGGATTGGCTTATTATGGTATGTCTTTGATCGGACAAAACGATAAAAAAGGCGTTAAATATATTAAAAATGCGTCTTTGGAAATAGGCTATCCTGACATTGAACTAAAATCTTTAAAATTTTTGGCATCTTATTATAAAACT
Organism: bacterium; assembly: GCA_021788495.1. The sequence continues at coordinate 7,724 of JAJYKQ010000043.1, forward strand.
TTAAACGAACCGAAAAAAGAATTAAAATACGTAAAACAAATACTTTTCGATTCCGGTTCTATTCGCTCGATAAAAGGAAAAGAAAAAACCGAAACCGAAAAAAAAGCGGCGGGACTATTATATAAGATAGTAAAAAACGATTATAAATCTAAAAAAACCGAAAAATATAAAGATGCTTTTAAAACCTTCGATAAAATAAGTTTTTTAATTCCCTCTAAATATATAATGCCTAAAACCTATGCATATCTTGCCAAAATTAAACTTAACGAAAAGGATTTTAAATCCGCTCTGATTTATGCGAAAAAATATAAAAACTTATATCTTAACGCATATATCTATTTTAAAATGAAAAATTACAAAAAATCGCTTTCACTGCTGAATAAAATAAATATAAAGAACATAAAAGATTTAAAACCGACGGATAAAATTATAAACTTAAAATTAAAATTATACAAAAAATTAAATCTTAACAAAAATTATACGGCTCTGCTGAAAAACAGCATGAATTTAATGAAACCGGAAAATAGGATAAAATATCTTTTTTATCTCGGAAAAAGCGAATTCAACGAAAATAATGCGATAAAAGCGGAGTATTATTTTGAACAAATCTTAAATAACGGCTTTTTGAAAGAAAAAAAGAATAAAAACATATTGTACGATACTTATTATTATCTTGGACTCATAAATTATTCGCAGAAAAAATATAAACTTTCGCTTGAATATTTTAATAAAGGATACGGGCTCGACGCCGCCGGTCCGCATTTTCAATACGAGCTGTCCCAGATAGCATATATATATATGAAATATTTAAACAATAAAAAACTTGCGCTTAAATATTATTCTATACTTAAAAAAAATGCATCTTCTGCGACCTATAAAAACCTTGCCGACACCATGATTTCCGCAATAAATATGCAGAAATAAATTTACGAAAATCTTTGTAGAAAAAGGTGTCAGATTTTATTTTACGCATACGAAAAGAAACAATGAACGATACAATATATTGCGTAAAATTAATCTGACACCTTTTTCTTTTTTGCTATACAGGATTAAGGTAAGT
>JAJYKQ010000044.1 GCA_021788495.1 bacterium
ATGCGGCCGAAATTAAAAAAATAGATAAAGCTGCTCCAAAAAACAAAAAAAATTTTATCGATATTTCCATCCGGCGCTCATACATAATAACTCCTGATTTATATTTTATTTTTATCATATCTTTATTATACATTATTGGCGTTAAAAATCAATTTTTATATTTTTTTTGTATTTTTTTTATTTTTTTACATTTATACTTTTTTATACTTTTTTCTTGACTTTAGATTCAAATTAGATATATAAATATTAAGATACAAAGCAAATCAAATCAAATTTCAAATAAAAAGGAGAGGTTAAATGTTTAAAAAAATTTTATGCCCGGTCGATTTCAGCGACACTTCAATGGATGCCGCAAATAACGCAATAGATTTTGCTTCGGAAGTTAAAGCAGAAATAACTTTTATTCACGTCATAGATATTCAAACCCTGCAAAATATTGCGGATCTTTCCGGCGGCGGAATAAACGACTTGGATCTTTTAGTCGAAGAAGAAAAACCGATATTAAACAAACTGAAAGAAGAAGCTGAAAAAAGAGGAATAAAAGTAAATACTATTTTAACGCACGGCGAACCTGTCAATATAATTTTAAACGAAATAAAAGAAGGCGGATTCGACGTCATAGTTATGGGAACGCACGGCAAAAAAGGACTTACAAGATTAGTGCTTGGTTCGATAGCGGAAAGCGTAGTCAGGCAATCGAAAATTCCAGTGCTTTTATACCACTGCACCGAATCTAAATGCTGAAGATTAAATGCTTTTCTAAATTATTTTATAATATTGAAATAAAAAATGGAGGGTGTAAACAAAAAAGTTTTACTGCCCTCCATATATTTATATGCGCATTTAAAACTTCGCGCAGTTGAGATTTATTATATCTCTCCGCAGCAATCCGAAATGCTGGCTCATTGCGCCTTATTGTTGATTATTCGCATATCCTTCCATAACTTTGCCCAAAAAAACCGATTCAGGAACTGCGCCTACTACTTCTGCAGATTCGTTCATAACCGTTTTAGGAACGCTGAAAACTTCATATTTATCGGAAAGATTAGGAAATTCCTGAATTTCTATTATATCGGACGTAATGTTTTCGTTTGCTATAGCAAAACTGTGTGCAAGAACCGCCGCCGGCGGACAATGAGGTCAGGTAGGAGTTACGAATACCTGTATATTGTAAGGTTTTACTATTTCTTTTAATTTTTCAATCGTTTTTTCGGATAATCCCGTTTCCTTAGTAGAAACGTTAATTATTCCGTTAACTAAGGTCATAAATTCATGGCCTGCCGGCATTCCGTAAAATCTTACTCCGTAATCTTTGTCGCCTTCTATTACGGTCGCAGGAGTTCTTTTTATGCCGTAAAGTTTAACTTTGTCGGCATCTTTGTCAAAGTCGTATTCTTCAAAACTTATTTTATCGCTTAAACCGGCAACCTCTGTAAGTATGTCCTTTACTTCATTGCAATAAAGGCAAGCATCTTCGGCTTTAAAAAAAATTAACTTAACGTTATTTTTTAATTTTTCGTTAAAATCTTTTTTCAGAAATCCCGAATCCTGTTCGCTTAATAGAGGCATTTTTTCTCCTTATTATATTTTGTTTAATTTTAATTTATCATTTTATTATTATACTATCTTTGATATTTATTTTGCAAATATATGTTTTACAAATATATATTGATTTTTTTTTGGAATATGATATAAATATACAATGCAGCCAAAATTACATAATTATTGCATAGACAAGACATTCGAACTTCTTTATAACGATTCTAAATTCGACGTTATAGAAGCGCTGCTCGACAATAGCATATCAGAAATCAAACAGGATGAAAGAATTAAGCTGATGCATCACGGCTCATACATTATAGACAGGCTTGCTATAAAAAAATTAAGGGTTCACTGGTTCGGAGGGCATTACCTTTATCCGCACTCGCATGCTGGATATATCAGGGGTTTTTCCGATGCAGGGACAAAATGCGTTCAGCTTTTTAATATAGCGCTTAAGGACTGGGAAAAAGGAAGATTCAAGAAATCTTTTATAAATCTCGGCGGAGCTATTCATCTCGTACAGGATTTATGCATACCTTTTCATACTACAAATCTTGCGCTAAAAAAACATGTTCTCTTTGAAAGATGGATGTCTTTGCACTATTTGGAAACAGATTTAAAAACGGAACATGGTATATATAAATTTAAATCGCTAAAGGGGCATTACAGGGACGGACATCCTTTCGGATGGGTGGACTATAACGCCCACAATTCCTCTCTTTATTTGCCTGAATTGCTTTATGCAAAAACAAAGATGGAATATTTTAACGCAATGAACAGAATATTGCCGGAGGCTGTAAAAACTTCGGCAGGTTTTCTCGAACTTTTTGCAAATAAAGCGGTTAAACTGCAAAACTCTAAACGATAACCGCTCGATAAAAAGCTAATATTGCAAACAGATAAAGATAATAAAATAATTAATCCGTGTTTAAAAAAACCGAGACAGATTTTTGTTCTATAGCCGATAGTTATCAGGTTTATGCAGAAAACGATGAAATCCACGGCGGAAATATACTGCAATACGGATATAAAAGCGGAATTATAGATTTTTCGGCAAACATAAATCCCATCGGATTAAGCCCTAAAGCATCCGAAATTTTAAAAGATTTTAAAAAATTAAAATTTTTTACGGAAAATTATCCGCAGAACTATCCTGAACTTTTTATTAACGCTTTATCATTTTATCACGGTATAGAAAAACGTTTTATATTTGCTGGAGCAGGAGCTTCGGAACTTATATTCGGCATTACCGCTAAATTGAATCCCAAAAACGCCGTTATAATAGAACCTTCATTTTGCGAATACGAAAGAGCTGCACTTTCAAAAATTCCGCAATCTAAAATATTTCATATAAATACTTATTTATCGGAAAATTTTGAATTAAAAGAAAAAAGCATGGCTAGGCTGTTTGAACGGTTAAACGAAAACATAGGCGAAAACGATGCCGTATTTATAGCAAGCCCTTCAAATCCTGCAGGAAAGATAACCCCGATTCAAACCATAATAAAAATACTTAAAAAACTGAAGGAAAAAAAAGCTTTTTTAATATTAGACGAATCCTTTATGGATTTTTGCGAGGATTTTTCTGCAAAACATCTGATTGCAGGAACAAGTTTGGACGATAAAGAATCAAGCGGGACGGGAAAATTCGATAACTTAATAATAGTAAGGTCTATGACGAAATTTTTTTCTATGCCTGGACAAAGGCTCGGATACGCACTTGCAAATCCGTCGCTGATTTATAAACTTTGGGAATCGTCTGTTCCTTGGAAAATAACGTCTTTATCAGAACAGATAGCTTTTTTATCTATTAGCGATGAAAATTATATTTTAAAGTCGCTGAAATTATTAAAAGAATTAAAAACAGATTTAGAAAATAAATTAAAAAAAATTAACTTTTTAAAAATAATATCTGGTGCGGCAAACTTTTTCTTGATAAAAATAACGGACGACGGCTTAAATGCGGAAGACGTAAAATATCATCTGCTTAAATGCGGTATATTAATAAGGCATTGCGGCAATTATAGAGGACTGAACGACAAATATTTCAGGATAGCCGTAAGAAAAAAAACGGAAAACGATTATTTAATAAGGCAGTTAAGAAAGATGGAATCGTCATTACGCAAACTGCGATAATATCTTACGAATTGAAGTAATCGTAAATTTTTTTTGCCGTTGCCTTATTTACGCCGTCAACCTCAGCTAATTCGGCTATTGAAGATTTTTTTATATTTTCCACGCTTACTAGTTTTTTTATTAAATTGCCATAAATTTTTTTCCCTACTCCGCCTATATTGAATAAGTCGGAAGAAACAAGCGATTTAGACTTAATATTGGAAAAATAAGAAACCGCAAACCTGTGCGCTTCGTCTCTTAAGCGCATAAGCATGAAAATCTGCTCTTTGTTTTTCCCGAAATTCAATTCATTTTTTCTGTTAGGCAGATAAATTTTATCGATAGCTGTTTTCTTGAACGGATCTATTTTTTTAATTATATTTCTTTTTATATAAATGTCTTCTCTTGCGCTCATTATATTATCGTTATTATTTTCCTGTTTTTTATCATCGGAGCCGTCTAACGTATCACGTTTATTATCAATTTTATACGAATCTTTAGATTTTGCGATAGCTATAAGAGCAGGCATATTTTTTATATCTACCTTTTCTTCTTCCATAAACTCTTTAGCCGTTTTAACCAAAACGTTAAGCTGCCCTTTGCCGCCGTCAACCATGATAACGTCCGGCAAAGGGTCTTTACCAGACGCGGCTCCTTTAAAACGCCTGTATAACGCCTCATGCATCATAGCATAGTCGTCGGGCGTATTTTTATTATGTATCCTGTAACGCCTGTATAACGAAGTATCTTTTTCTCCATTCCTTAAAACTGCCTTGGAAGCAACGGCATAAGTGCCGGAAATATTAGATATATCGAAACATTCTATAATTTCGGGAATTTTATTTAAGCGCAAAATATCTTTTAGCAATAACAGTTTTTTAGAATTATCTTTATTTTTATCGTTATCGTTATTGCCGCTACAATGCCCTTTATTTATATATTCATAATTAACTTCTCCGATGGATTGAGCTTTTTCTTTCTTTTCATAAGCAAACTCGGAGGCGGCATCACAGGTTTCCGAATCTGCTCCGTTTTTTTCAAAAAAATTCTTTTTTGCGTTTTCGGAAGCCATAGTAATAACCGTATCATATCTGCTTTTATTTCTTTTTTGATTTTTAGAGTCTATAATTTTAACTTTCCTGCCTGAATATTTATTTATATAAACTGAAAGGCTTTTTTTATTTTCTTCCTCTATTTTCACCGGAACAAATATCTCATCGGGAATATCGGCGTTAATTTCTATATTTTTTACGTAATATCTATCCAAAAAAGCAGAAAGCATTTCTGCGTCGTTAAGATAAGCATTTTTAAAAAAGAAATTTTTAGTGCCGGTAACTCTGCCGTTTCTTATAATAAGAAGCGTTATGCTTATTTTGTCGTTTTGCGAATAAAAACCGGCGGCGTCTATATCATTATCCTCATTAAATACCACAGCCTGTTTTTCGTTTATTTTAATTATAGCGTTTATTTTATCCCTTAATTTTATTGCAGCTTCGAAATTTAATTCTTTAACATACTTATCCATAGACAGTTTCATATCTTTTATTAACTGCCTGTTTTTGCCCTTTAACAGCAGCGTTATACCCTCTATGGATTTTTTATATGCGTTTATATCCGCAAACCCGCAGCACGGCCCTGAGCACCTTTTAATTTGATAATAAAGGCATGGTTTTTTGTCGGCGGCGCAGGAATTAAACTTATTGTCGGTGCAAGTCCGCATTCTGAAAATCCTATTGACTATTTTTATGGTTTCGTTTACCGCAAAAGCGCTTGAATATGGACCGAAATAAAGCCCGTCGCCTTTTTTAAAACTTCTCGTTTTAATTATATACGGGAAGCCCGTTTTTGAATCCGCTATTTTTATGTAAGGATAGGATTTATCGTCTTTAAGGCTTATGTTGTATTTGGGCTTATATTGCTTTATGAGCGTATTTTCGAGTAAAAACGCTTCCAATTCGTTGCCGGAAATTATAGTTTCTATATCGTTTATTTTTGAAACTAAATGCTCCGTTTTTACGCCTGCATTTTTGCCGGAAAAATACTGGGAAACCCTTTTTTTTAAATTTTTTGCTTTTCCGACGTAAATTACCTCTCCGTTTATATTTTTCATAATATAAACGCCGGACGAACTTGAAATGTTTTTTATTTTGGCAAGCAAATCTTCGTTCATAAATATATATACCTAATCCTGAGAAAAGGCAACAGATTAATTTTTAGCGAACCACCCAGGAACCACACCGTCGGCCTTTGGCCGACTCCCCTCCTTTAAAAAGGAGGGGAGCATGGTCACGGTAATATTTATAATCATTCAAGAACCGGCCGACACCACTCCTTTAAAAAATGAGGGGGCTAAGGCGGAAAATTAATCAGACGCCTTTTCCTCTAATTCCTGCTCCGTCGCAAATTAATTAAACCTTATCCATTAATAGCATATTTTTTTTGATGTTGTTGATTTCGTCCCTTATGCGCGCCGCTTCTTCGAAATTAAGCTCTTTTACCGCTTTTTTCATTTTTTTAGTCAAATTTTTAATAAGTTTTTCTGCTTCTTTAGGATCTATTATAAGGGGCGAATTTTCGTCAAAACCGCCGGATAAATCTATATAATCCTGCTCGAATATCGTAGTCAAAAGTCCCGCTATATTTTTTTGGATGGTCTTCGGAGTTATATTATTTTCTTTGTTATAAGCTTCCTGGATTTTCCTTCTTCGTTCCGTTTCCGAAATTGCGAATTTCATAGAATCCGTAATGTTGTTGCCGTAAAGTATTACTTTACCTTTGATATTTCTTGCCGCCCTGCCTATAGTCTGGACAAGCGAAGTCTTAGAACGGAGAAATCCTTCTTTGTCTGCATCTAAAATTCCGATTAATTCGACTTCGGGAATATCCAGTCCTTCCCTAAGCAGGTTTATGCCGACGAGCACGTCAAATTCTCCAAGCCTTAACTCTCTTATTATTTTAAATCTCTCGAGCGAATCTATATCGGAATGAAGATATTTTGCCTTTATGCCGCTGTCGATAAGAAACTCGGAAAGGTCTTCGGACATCCTTTTGGTAAGCGTGGTAACTAGCGCCCTGCCGCCTCCGGCAACAGTTTTTTTTATTTCCCCTATTATATCGTCAACCTGATTTGTTTCAGGCCTGACTTCCACTTCAGGGTCTATTAATCCGGTAGGGCGTATTATCTGTTCGACGACTTGAGAACTTACGCTAAGTTCATAATCTGCAGGAGTAGCGGAAACGAAAAGAAGATTTTTTATATGCGACGAAAATTCTTCGAAATTAAGCGGACGGTTGTCCAAAGCGCAAGGCAGCCTGAAACCGTATTCGACCAAGGTAGATTTTCTCGAAATATCTCCGTTATACATCCCCCTTATTTGGGGAACGCTGACGTGGGATTCGTCTATCATAATTATAAAATCTTCAGGGAAATAGTCTAAAAGCGTCGGCGGCGGTTCCCCTTTTTTTCTTCCGGTCAAATGCCGCGAATAGTTTTCTATACCTGAACAGTATCCCATCTCCTGCATCATTTCAAGATCGTACATAGTCCGCTGTTCCAATCTTTGCGCTTCTACGAGCTTTCCGAAAGCTTTAAGCTCCATAAGCCTTTCTTTTAATTCTTCCTTTATGGTTTTAACCGCGCTTTTCATAGTAACTTCGTCCGCCACGTAATGAGAAGCCGGATATATGGCAGCTTTGGAAAGCCTGCGGGTTATAACCCCTCTTAACGGATCGATTTCCGCAATCATAGCTACTTCGCTGCCAAAAAATTCAATTCTTAGAGCTATCTCTTCTTCGTATGCAGGAAAAACATCGACTATATCGCCTCTGACCCTGAACGTTCCGCGATGAAAATCTATATCGTTCCTTTCGTATCTAATATCGGTCAGCTTGTTGAGAACGTCGCTTAAGTTTATCTCATCCCCTTTTTTCACCTCGAGCAGCATATTAGCGTAACTTTCCGGCGAACCTAATCCGTAGATGCAGGATACCGAAGCAATCACTATGACATCTCTTCGAGAAAGTATAGAGCGGGTGGCGGAATGCTTCATTTTATCTATCTGGTCGTTAATGGCAGAATCTTTCTCTATATAAAGGTCTTTGGACGGAACATAAGCTTCCGGCTGGTAATAATCGTAATAGCTTATAAAAAATTCTACCGCATTTTCCGGAAATAAGGCTTTAAATTCTGAATAAAGCTGTCCAGCAAGAGTTTTATTGGGCGCTATTATGAGGGCAGGTCTTTGCAGCTCTTTTATGATATTGGCCATCGTAAAAGTTTTGCCTGAACCTGTCACTCCCAAAAGCGTCTGATAGCGAAAATTTTTATTTTTTATTCCGTCCGTCAACGCTTCGATAGCTTTCGGCTGATCGCCGGCAGGATTGTTTTCGGAAACAAGATTGAATGAATCCATAATGTTATATTATAACATTCTTTGCTGTTTTTAGATACGGTGACAGAATTCAATTCTGGCACCGTCACAACTTGGAAAGGGCAGAATTGCGGAAGTTAAAGTTTTGCCATAAGGCTTGCCATTTCCACTGCAGACATTGCAGCTTCAAAGCCTTTATTGCCCATCTTGGAACCTGCCCTCGAGATTGCCTGCTCTATGTTTTCGGCGGTGATAATTCCGAAAGAAACAGGTATGTTTGACTGTATGGAAATTTCGGATATTAGTTTTGTAACTTGATTTGAAAGAAGGTCGAAATGGTTTGTTTCTCCTCTTATTATGGTGCCGAGACATATTACGCCGTTAAACTTTTTAGATTCGGCAAGTCTTTTAGCGGCTAAAGGTATTTCGAAAGCGCCGGGGACTCTTACTACGGTAATATCGGATTCTTCTACGCCGGATCTTTTAAGATAATCTAACGAACCGCCTAAAAGTTTGGAATTCATAAACTCGTTAAATCTTGACATTACGATGCCGAACTTAAATCCTGCGGCTTTTAGTTCGCCTTCTATGTAATTTATTTTTTCCATGTAACCCTCCTTTTTTGAGTTAAAATTTTTATTATA
>JAJYKQ010000045.1 GCA_021788495.1 bacterium
GGTATTCCGACCTTGCCTATATCGTGCATGGGAGCGGAATTCAATATATTTTCCCGATAAACGCCGTCCATTCCAAGTTCCTTTGCTATAACGGCGGCAAAATGGGACATTCTGGCAATATGATTTCCGGTGTCTTCATCCCTGTATTCCGCTAAAACCATCAGCCTGTTCAGAGAATCGTGCTCCATTTTATAAACGTCGTCTATGGTTTTTTGATAATACGATTCTATGGCAAGCGTTATATCGATAGACAGCATTTTCTGCACCGAATTAAGTATCGATACAGACTCTTCGCTGTCAATGCCGTTTTCTTTACAGCATTTTATAACGGCATCCGTTATAAGCGTATTGTAATACCCGTAACTTCCTATGTAAACCGAGGGAGATATCTTGTAAACGTAATGCGCAAAACCGACTATAACCCTGTTAATAAAATAATTTTCGTCGTATTCAATGCCGAATAACTGATTTATATAATGAGACTGCGTAAGTATAAGCTGGTCTAAAAGATCCGGTCTCGAATTAATAATTTTAGCGGTTTCTTCTATGTTCAGCAAATATTCGTAAAAATCCGAAGCTATTTTTAAAGAAATATTTTCTATGCATCCCTTTATTTTACCTATGCCGTCTATGTCTTTTTGCGTAAAATGAGTCAAATCTTTTAAAAGCTTTATATTTTTCTGGGCAAAGAGGCTATATATGCCTATAACGCCTTTTTCGGTCATTTTATTTTTTTTCAGTATGTCGTCTAATCTGCCCATAAATTATCCTTATTTTTAAAATACTTTTTATTTAATTTTTACTTTTTATCGGCTTCTTCGGCCGCGACGGCGATTTTTAAACTCTGCTCCATATTTCTCGGATGAAATTTAGCGTGCTGCTCCCTTAAATGAGATATATCGGTATGCGTATAAATTTCCGTAGTAGAAATACTTGTATGCCCCAGCATCTGCTGAATCGACCTTAAATCAGCCCCGCCTCCCAGAAGATGGGTCGCAAAAGTATGCCTTAACGTATGCGGAGTTATATTTTTATCTATTTTAGCCAACAGCGCAGCTTTTTTAATAATTTTCCACAGCCCCTGCCTCGTTAAAGGCATGCCTTTTTCGGTAATAAACAGATAGGAACTTCCGGCATTTTTTGATTTAACTGCGTATTTTTGCCTTAGCGGCAGATAAACTTTAAGCATCTCCTTAAAAGGTATTCCGAACGGCACTATCCTTTCTTTAGAGCCTTTGCCTATTACTCTTGCAAAATTTAAATCGAAATTAAAATTATCGAGCTTAATGTCCGCAAGTTCGGAAATTCTTAGTCCGCTTGAATATAGAAATTCTATTATTGCTTTATTTCTAAGGTTTTCAAATTTGTACGCATCGGGGTCTTTTCTTTTTCGTATTCTTCCCCGTCCCGTAAACTCGACAGATAAAATTTTTCTCATCTCTTCTTCCGTAAGAAAATCGGGTAATTTCTTTGCCGTAAAAGGATATTCTATATCCTTAAAAGGAAATTCCGTTACAATGCCGCGTTTAAATAAAAATTTATAAAATCCTTTAATAGACGAGTAAAACCTCGCCCTTGTTTTTCCGCTTAAATTTAGCTCGGAAAGATAAGACAGGAAATCCTGAAAAAAAAATGGGGATAGTTCTTTAAAATTAATATTTTTGTCCTTTACGAAAGCATGAAATTTCATTAAATCCAAATAATACGAAGAAACGGTATTAAGGCTTAAACCTCTTTCTATTTTAAGAAAAGATATATAATTTTCTATAAAAGCCTCAAATTCGTCTTTTTTAATCGGAATCTGCCCTGCATTCATAATTTTGCATTTCAAATTTGCGGTGCCCGAATTTAATTATTGGGCGTTTTTATTAATTTTGCGGCGTTTATAACTTAGCCTGCTTATTAAATTTAGCCAGATAATTAAATAAAAAGCTGAAATCCAACTTTTTAAACTCATATACCCCTATTCCTTTTATCAGCACGAATTTTATCTGTTTATCGGACACCTTTTTGTCTAATTTCATTGCGTTTACGTACTGTTCCGGAGTAAAATCCGGAATATCGGACGGCAGGCCTGAATTTATTATTAAATTTTTAATTCTCGCCACCTCTTCTTCGCCGCATAATCCAAGATGTTTAGACAGTTTTGCGGCAAAAACCATTCCTATGGCTATCGCCTCGCCGTGTTTAATATTTTCGTAATTGTACAAAGTTTCGATAGCATGCCCCAAACTGTGTCCGAAATTTAAAACGGAACGCAGTCCCGATTCTTTTTCATCCTGATTGACGATATCCGCTTTAATAGAACACGACTTTTCTATTATACGGATTAAAGTTTCTTCGTCGTAAGCAAGGATTTTTTTATAATTCGATTCAAGATAAGAAAAAAAATCCGCATCTAACGCCGCTCCGTATTTTATGACTTCAGCAAATCCGTTGATTAATTCTCTTTTATCTAATGTTTTAAGGATATCTACGTCTATAAGGACGGCTCTCGGCTGATAAAAAGAGCCTATAAGATTTTTGCCTTTAGGATGGTCTATGCCGGTTTTCCCTCCTACGCTTGAATCCACGTCGGCAAGCAAAGTAGTCGGAACCTGAATAAAGTTAATTCCCCTTAGATACGTAGCCGCGGCAAAACCCGCAAGGTCGCCTACAACCCCGCCTCCGAAAGCTATTATATAATCCGACCTTTCCATACCGTTATCTATAAGACGGTCGTATATACCGGCAAGATATTTAAGGCTCTTCGTGGATTCTCCGTCGGGAAGGACTATGAAATCAAAATTTTCTATTCCGCATTTTTTAAGAAATGACGAAAATTTATCTCCGTATAAGCCATAGACTGTTTCGGATGTTACCGCTAAAAACCCCGCTTTTAAATTTACGGCGGCGGAACTAAACGCCGAAACGATTTCTTTCGCGGAAACTCCGCCTATAATTCCGGCGTCGATTATTATATCGTAGCCGTCTTTCTTTCCGCTTATTTCCGGTTCGACCCTGATTTTCATATCATTGGCTTTAGCTTTCCTAAGGGTATTATTACATTATTAATATATATATTGTATTGCCGATTAATTCGCGCTTACAAAGAATACATTTTATTTTATAAATCGAATTTTGTCTAACATTTTTTTAATCCCAAATCCCGATTTAGAAATTTATTTTCTGGATGAGCCGTCTAAATGCCGACGGCTTTAAATCGTACCCGCTTTCGCGGGAATGACAATTTATTTAACCTTAGCCGATTTAGAAAAATAATTTTTTGAAAAGTTCTGCTTTTTGGAATTTCCGAAACGAGACGAATTTAAAGGTTTTAATGAACTGTTTTTAGAACGGAATAAATTTTTTGAACCTGCAGAGCCGTCGGTTTCCGTATCTGTATTAAAACGGTTCTGCCTTCCGGACGTTTTACCCTGCGCCGTCCTCGTCCTGCCTTTAAACTGCCCGTCGTAATTATTATGCGATACCGCCTTATCAGGCGACGCCGCCATATTAATATTTGCCGGAGGCACGAAACTGTCGAACATAACCCTCGGTATTTCACGTTTTATAAACCTTTCTATCTCTTTTAAGAAACGCATTTCTTCCCTGTCGACCAAAGAAACCGCCTTTCCGCTAACCCCAGCTCTTCCCGTTCTTCCGATACGGTGAACGTAATCTTCTGCGGCATTAGGCAGTTCAAAATTAACAACATACGGCAGGCGGTCTATATCGATACCTCTCGAAGCCACGTCGGTAGCTACTAAAGCGGTTACCGAACCGTCTTTAAACTGATTAAGCGCCTTAATTCTCGCAGGCTGGCTTTTGTTTCCGTGTATTGCGGTCGCCGAAATTCCGTCCGCCGCAAGCTTGTCCGCAAGCCTGTTAGCTCCGTTTTTAGTGCGCGTAAAAATAAGCACCTGCTCCCATTTATGATGTTTAATGAGGTGGGATAACAGATGGCTTTTTAACTTCTGGGAAACCATATGGACGCTCTGGTCGACCAATTCCGAAGCAGCATTCTGTTTTTCTCCCTGCACGAAAGCCGGATTGCGAAGAACAAACTCCGACAGCGACTTGATTTTTTCCGAAAAAGTCGCCGAAAATAAAAGATTTTGCCTCTGTTTCGGCAAAAGCGCAATAATTTTTTTAATATCTACTATAAAACCCATATCCAGCATTCTGTCCGCTTCGTCCAGAACTAAAATTTCAATCCCGGATAAATCCACCGTTTTTTGTCCCGCATGGTCGAGAAGCCTTCCCGGCGTTGCCACTAATATATCTACATTACGCCTCAGCGCTTTTATCTGAGGAACTATGCTCATTCCTCCAAAAACCGACGTCGATTTAAGCGGAAGGTATTTTCCGTACGTTTTCACCGATTCCTCGACCTGCACCGCAAGTTCTCTTGTAGGGACCAGCACAAGGCATCTCGGCTTGGACTTTGATGCGTAAGCGGTCGAAACCTTCCTTTCCTGCCTGTCGTTTTTATAAGTCTTATCTTTAATTTCTGCCGTATCTTTCCCCGAAAGCATATGCAGTATCGGAAGAGTAAAAGCCGCCGTCTTTCCGGTTCCCGTCTGCGCTCCGGCAAGAAGGTCTTTTCCCGAAAGCACTATAGGTATAGACTTCGCCTGAACCGCCGTCGGATTTTCATAACCCGCATCGGCAATCGCCTTCATCAAATTTTCCGATAAATTTAATTCTTTAAAACTCATTTCTTCAATAGTCTTTGATTTTTTTAACATTTCTTTAAAATCCTCCTGTTTTTATACAAATTAACACTGCGAATAGTTTCGGAGGAATATTTAAAGAGACGCCTTTAAAGGGATACCGCGCTTTTAACTTTAACAATGTCGATATATATATTTATATTATTTTTTTATCTTTTAATTATACCTTATGACGCAACTTTATGCAAATATCTTTTATTTTTTTAAAGGCGCTTTTTAAAGGGGTCAGATTTATTTATTATTCAGTCGGAAGTAAAGATTTAAAGGGGTCAGATTTATTTATTATTCAGTCGGAAGTAGAGATTTAAAGGGGTCGATTTAAAGGGGTCAGATTTATTTATTATTTTATTTATTGAGTATAAAATTTTTTTACATAGACATTTTAGGTAAACGGAATAAATTTTGCCATAAATCATAAAAATATGTATAATTTAGATATGATGAAGGAATACTGGTTTCATGACCGATACATGGGTAAAGTTTCTTTCTTAAAAAATCTATTCGTTTTTATATTTTATCTTCTTCTTTCCGTCTTGTTTTTCGGATATCCGGTACTGTCCCATATATCTACGTATTACATAGGCGGAGGTGTTGATCCTACGCAGTATATATGGTCGTTCGAGTGGGTAAAGTATTGCCTGTTTCATTTTAAAAACCCTTTTTATACGGATTTTATGTGGGCGCCGCACGGCTTCGACCTTACCGGTTCTACGGCGGTTTTCGGCTCCGCTTTTCTTTCTTTGCCTCTCACTATTCTTTTTGGTCCGGTAGCAAGCTATAATATCGTTATGATTTTACTTCCCGCTCTTGCCGCTTTTTCGATGTTTATACTGCTTAAGCATATTGTAACGACGACGCGGTTTTTTCCGGCAATTCTAGGCGGCTATATATTCGGCTTTTCCAGCTATATGATAAACCAGATGTCTTCGCATATGCATCTCGTCCTTGTATTTCTAGTCCCGTTGATGGTTTACCTGTTTTTGCTTAAAATTGAAAACCGCATTACAAATTTAAAATTTATTTCGCTTTTCACGGTTATGCTGGTATTCCAATTTCTTTTCTCATTGGAAATTTTTGCGACTTTTACGTTTTTCGGTTTTATTGCCTTGATTATATTTCATTTAATATACAATAAAAAAAAGCCTAATAATAATAATAATATAAATGACATAATAAATAATACAAATAATGCAAATAATGCAAATAAATCTAAAGATAACTATGACGATGACGATAAAAATAAAGATTTAAAATTAAGAATGGCGAAAACATTAAAGTCCACTGTCCTTTCTTATATTATAGCAGGCATCCTTCTTTCGCCTTATTTGTATCTATTTTTTATTCAGGGACGATTTAACGTCGTACATTTTGCTCCTGCCGATTTTTCTTCAAACCTATTAAATTTCTTTGTACCGTCAAAATATACCATGCTTGGCGGAAAATTTTTTACTTTTTTATCCGATAAATTTGACGCCCGCGATTATGTTTTCGATCAGGACGCATATTTAGGCTTACCCTTTATCGGTATCCTTATTTTTTATTTTTATAAAAACGTATTCAAACCTTTCGTAAAAGCCCTAATGTATTCTTTTTTGACCATAGTCGTATTTTCGATAGGGCCTACGCTTCATATTTATAAATATTCCATTATGCCTATGCCCTACAAGCCTTTCATTGTCGTCCCGCTAATAAAGCATGCCCTACCCGCCCGCTTTATGCTTTACGCTTTTTTCGTGCTGGGTATTATAGTTGCTTTATTTTTGAACGAACCATTCAAAAATTCATTAAAAAATAAAAAATTAAACGCTAAATTAAACGCTATAAAATACGCTTCGGTCTTGCTTGGAATATTATTTATACTGCCGCCTTTAAGTTTTTCCGGAAGATATACCAATCCAAACCTTCCTGTATTTTTCGTCAACAATACCTATAATAATTACAAAAAATTTATAAAAAAAGGCTCTAACGTACTTATCATACCTTTCGGTTACAACGGTTTATCCCTATATTATCAGGCAATCGACGGAATGTATTATAAAACCGCCGGCGGCTACCTTGGAGCTACTCCGTCTTATTTTTCCAAATATGCAATAATTCACACGTTTTATCATGCGGAACCTATACCTTATTCCAAAATGGAATTAGCCAATTTCCTTTATAAACATAACGTTAAAGACGTTATACTCGTTCCACCTGTAAATAGATATTATTTCAGGCTTTTCGGCAAAATTAAAATTAACAAAAATCTTTATAAAAGCGGCGTTTACGTTTATCCCGTTTCTTTGTCTGCTATTTCTAAATATAAAACTTTAAATGTAAAAATTACGAAACCGATACTTAAAGCCTATTACTTCAGCCTTTTATTAAAAGGAGCGGTTAAATTAGTAAAAGAAAATATACAAAACTTGAATATCAAAAATATTAAATTATCTCCCGAATTTTTAGAAAAACACGGATACATTCCCAATTTTTTTGGAATATCCAAAAATATAAACGAAAGCGGATTTGCTAAATATTATACTGCGCAGGATTCATGGATAGGCCCGTTTCCCCTTAACGGAAAATATGACAAAATAACAGACGGTATAACAAACCTTAACTCAGGTTTAGCCGCAGGCGGCAATATAGGAAGCGATGTAAAAAGTCATATAGACGCCGATATCGGAATCGGCATAGGCATAGGCGGTTCATATAAAAATCTGCGCTTAATTTTTAAAAAATACGCAAGATATGCAAAAAAAATTTATTTCCCTTATCCGTCTAAATATGACGGCTCAAAAACTGGAAACGGTTTGCTCTTAATGGTATTTAGCGTCAAAAATTTAGAATCTATCGCCTTTAAAAAATAAATAAATCTGACCCCTTTTTTTTGACCCCTCCCCCTTTTTTTAATCCAAAAATTAATTGACATATAATTTTTCCCCTGCTAAAATAAAAATATATAATATTTTATTTGGTTTATATTTTATATGTATTATAAAAGAGAGTTGGAAGACAAGATAAAAGCCTATATAGATAAACCGGAAATCATTGCCGTACTTGGACCGAGACAGGTAGGAAAAACTACCCTTCTAAAAAAAATTTATGAAGAATCAAAAAATGCAGTTTTTTTAACTTTTGAAGATATAGAATTAAAACTTTTATTTGAAGAAGATATTAAAAGTTTTGTAAAACTTTATATCGAGCCTTATAAAACGATATTCATCGATGAGTTTCAATACGTGAAAGAGGGCGGAAAAAAATTAAAGTATATATACGATACTTCAACCGGAAAAAAACTTTTAATAAGCGGGTCTTCCGCCATAAATTTGGGTATAGAAGCAATTAAGTATCTGGCGGGGCGTATTTTTGTTTTCTATCTTTATTCCTTCAGCTTTTCGGAGTTTTTATCGGCCGCAGATAAACCTTTGCATAATATATTTATTGAGGAAGATAAATTTTCTGAGCAAATTAATAAAAAGATTTATAAATATCTATTAAACTATCTGGTTTACGGCGGATATCCGCGTATTTTGCTTGCAAAGGACGACGATGAAAAAAAAGAAGTTCTGAAAAATATCGTCAATATCTATTTATTGCGGGACATAAAGGATTTAATATCTATAGCGGATGAAACCCAGTATTATAAACTTCTTAAGGCGCTTGCTTTGCAGATTGGCAATATAACGGTCTATAACGAACTTGCGGCTGTCAGCGGATTGGATTATTATAAAACAAAGCGGATACTTTCCATTTTCGAAAAACTTTTTCTTGTAAAGTTCGTTACTCCTTATTTTTCCAATAAACGGATAGAAATCTCCAAAAATCCTAAAGTTTTTTTTATGGATTTAGGGATTAGAAATGCTATACTTGGAGATTTTAAATTAATAGACGACAGGG
>JAJYKQ010000046.1 GCA_021788495.1 bacterium
CCGACTATTAAAACCGCCATATTTTTTATTGAAAATTCTTCGGCTTTTTTAACTACGTCTTTTAACTTGCAGTTTATTAAAAACTGGCTTTTTAAAGACACGTCTTTTGCTATAAGGCAGGGCGTATCTTCATTGTAAGATTCAAGCAGGTCTTCGGTTACGGATTTTATAAGCCCGAAGCTTAAATATATAGCCATAGTGGCTCCGTGCTTTGCAAGGCTTTTTATATCCTGTCCTTCGGGCATCTTGCCCGTCCTTCCTTCGCCCCTGCAGAATATAACGGTTTGCGAAACGTCCGGCAGGGTCAAAATAGATTTATTTGCGGCGCTTGCGGCAAAAGCGGCGGTAACGCCGGGTATAATTTCATATTCCACGCCCATCTCTTCCAGATAAGCCATCTGTTCGTTTATTGCGGAATAAACAGATGAGTCTCCCGCATGCAGTATAGAAATTACTTTCACTCCGCGCTTTATATCTTTTCCGTCTCTGTCATATCTGCCGTCTTTTCCGTCTTTAACCGAAATTGAACCTTCTCTGCCGTTTTTGTTTTCGTTTAAACTTAAAATATTTTCGACTTTAGTTTTTATTTCTTCAAAATTAAGGCTTTTTATATCTATTAACTCGGCGCCCTTTTTTATAATTTTAAGCATTAAAGGATTAATTAAAGAACCTGCGTAAAAAACGGCATCCGATTTTTTTAATATTTTTGCGGCTTTGACGGTCAGCAGTTCAGGGTCTCCGGGACCTGCCGACACAAAATATATTTTAGATTTTAAAAATTTATTATTCATATAATATTTATATCCTCACAAAAACACGCCTATTAAAATTGAAAAATAATCGAAATCCAAATCGGTTTTCTTTGTAAAATCTTTTACGACTTCCGATTTTTCTATTAAATACAGTTTTATTTTATCGTTTTCGTTCTCTCCGTATATGCCCCCTAAAACATCTTTAAACGCTTCCAGAATATTTTTTACGCAGTTTCCAGCTTTCATAAAAACTATGCTTTGCGGACGCGAAATTCTGGATTTATCGGCTATAAATTTTATTTCCGCTTTTAATTCATTTATGCTTTTTTTAAGCGGCACCGATATTAAAACGCTCGCATTTTTAGCTATGTACGGTTCTTCAAGCAGTCCGAAAGAATACAAAAAAGAAGAAACGCCGTTAATAATAATAATATTTATAGTAAAATTTTTCGCCTCAATTTCTTTAAAAGCGGCGTGAATTCCGAAATAGGTACTGTAAAACGCCGGGTCCCCAAGAGTAACGTATGAGACGCACGAAACGCTTTCGTCTGTCAATTTTTCATAAATTTTTAAAGCGTTTTCCCTGTATAAATCTTTATTTTTGCCTGTAGAACGCTTCATTTCTACCTGCAAAGGAATAAGCCTGTTTTCGTCGATACCGCCCAAACCGGCAAATTTTACCGCGCTTTTAACTATATCGTAAGCGGTTTTGTTTTTGCCTCCGCAGACGTCTGGATAAAATATATAGTCGCTTTTAATCACGGCGTTTATTGCTTTTACCGTAATAAGCTCAGGATCTCCGGGTCCTACCCCGACTACGAACAGAGTTTTTTGTACGCCCCCGCTTCCGCTTCCGCTAACGCTCATTTTTGCCGCTCCCGCCGTTTTCTATGTCGTAATTTAAATCGTTTGCGCCGTCTCCTTCATTTGCGTTTAATCCGCTAAATTCATCATCGGACTTAGGCGCTCCTATAGTTTTATTCCTTACTTTTACTTTAGGCATTTTAGAATTTAATTCTTCGCTTTTTTTATCGCCTCTATTTTCTATTTTAAATGTCATATTTCTTTTTTTGCCCGCAGTTTCCGCTTCCGGCTTAATTTCGGTTTTGCGTTCCGTTTCAGCCCCGGTTTTAGCAAGCGGACTTGACTCAGGTTTTGGTCTTCCGTCGATTTTAGGTTCTATTTTAGTCTCTGCATTCTGTTTTAAAAACTTTTTGGTAATTTTAACTGCATAAATCTGGTTTAAAGCCTGAAAGTATGATGTTTCGCCGATCGATTTCAGCCTTGAAACGCTTAAGGAAACCATTTCGTATTTAAGCCCGGCGTTTTTAATAAAGTTAATTACCGCATATAAAGTTTCTATCGTGACGGCGTTAACTACGATAACTCCGTTCTCTTTCAGTATATTTAAAAATTCTTTCAATATTCCGTCTATGTTTTCTGCTCCGCCGCCCCCTATAAAAACGGAATCCGGATTAACGCCTTTTAATTTTAAATTTAAACGGCTTTTTATAGCGTCCGGAAGTTCGCCTAATATCGGCTCTATGTTATTTCTTCCGAATTTTTTTATATTTCTTTTTAGATTTTCAATTTTCTGCTTATTTTTATCGATAGAATAAACTTTGCCCCTGAAAGCGAGCCCTGCAGCTTCTATGCTGACGCTTCCGCTTCCGCAGCCTGCGTCTATTATAACGGAATCCTCTTTAATCTCCATCATGCCGAGGCTGACCGACCTTATCTCTTTTTTCGTAGGCTCTCCCGAAGCGTGTATATATCTGTCGTCCTCTATGCCCAATACGATATTTCTATTTATATTGATATTAACGGTATCTTCGACGCTTGCGGCCATTCCCGCGCAATTAAACTTGTTATTATAATTATTGTTATCCTTGCTTTTACATTCCGCATGGTTTTCGGCATTCAAAGATTTAGTTTTGTTTTTTTGATTTTTTTCCTTTAATATAACGATATTTTTTTTACCGCTTATATCTTCCAAAATCTCTTTCGTAAAGTTTTTATATATTTTTTCGTTTTTAGAACATAATTCCGTCAGGACATAAAATTCAAAATTTTCTAAAATACCTTTTTCTTCAAGTTCGCCGTAAATTTTATCCGGAGTATTTATTTCATCGGTATATATCCCTATTATTTTTTCGGAATTAAGAACGGGATGCAGGCAGTCAAAACTTCTTCCGTGAAGACTTAATATATAAGCATGCGTCATTGGAATTTTTAATTTTGAAAATCCTATCTGCATATAGCTTATTGCCGGATATATTTCTATAAACCTTTTTTCGTTTTCTTTTAATCCGCTGATTATGGTGCCGCCGATACCGAAAAAATTAGGGTCTCCGTTTGCAAGTATTAAGATATTTTTTTTTCCGAGATTATCTTTAACGTAATCTTCGATAAATTTTATTTTGCCGTCGTAAAATATCTTCGCATTGTTTAACCGGCTTATATTTCCGTTGTTTTCCAGAACCAGACTTTTCTTTTCGGTCGATATCTGCTCCCTGACCCATATAAGAAGCGGTGCATCTTCTTTTTTTGCAAACACGGCATCTATTCTGTTTTTTTTATCCGCAAACATTTCTAAAATCTGTTTTCTTGCAATATCCTGATAGCATGGAGAAACTCCTACTATGTAGACTTTCTTAGACGTTTTTGCCATATTTTACAATCTCTCCCTTTTTATTTCGTTTCCGCCGTAATCGATAAGTACTATTTCTATGCCGTTATCGTCTTTACCGGCGTTTTTCACGATATTATGCAATTTTTCGGCGGCTTTTTTTAATAATTTGCCTAAAATATCTTCCGAATAAATATTAAAATCATCCGAAGTTATATGTCCGAAAGCTTCCCGCGAAGTATTAGAGTTAATTATAAGTCCGTAAATATGCTCCGCGTCGTTTTCGCTATACTTTTTAACCGCTTCTTTTGCGGTTTCCGCAAGAAAACCTAAATCTAATGCAGTATATTTAGCATTAGTGTTTCTTGCGCCCTGGGCAATTTTAACTATTTTCCCGAATTGTCCGGCGAATATTATATTTTTAATTCCGGTACCGGAAACTTTTCTTAAAGAATACGAAACGTAGTCGCCTATTTCTATAAAACTTTCCCTGCGGATATTTTTAAATATTTTTAATGCCGCTTTTTCGCTGAATCTTCCAGGCGTAAAAACGCAGGTGTCTATTTTATTCGCTTTTAAAAAACTTAAGCAGGCTTTAATAGTTTCGAGCCATGCCTTGGTAGATATGGGAACGACGTATCCCGATGTTCCGAGTATGCTTATGCCCCCTTCGATACCGAGCCTGGGATTTAAAGTCCGTTCCGCAATTTTTTCTCCTTCCGGCACATAAAGTAACGAAAAAAAAATTTTTCCGTCGTAGCCGCCGTAATCGCGGCTATCTTTTGCGCCCGTCTTCAATTCTAATATTTTTAACTTTAATTCTTCTTCGGCGGCCGATTCTATCATTTTATATGGAACCGGATTTATTGCCGGATAGCCCGCTTTTACCGGCAGCCCTTTTCTCTTAACCGTCCCTATGCCTTTAGACGATACGAAAATTATCGTCGAACCAGTGCATAAAGGACATTTTATTATATTATAAACCAAGAATTTTTCATAATATTTTTTAAAACTTTTTACGGCATTTTTATCTTTTTTATCTATAACCGTAAAATCGGCGCAAATTTCAATTCCTCCCGTTACGTCGGCAAAATCGTCCCCTGAGTCCTTTATTAAAACGGATTTTGAAATAATATATTCGTCGTCCGACTTTAATTTGAATTTCGATAACGATGCAACTTTTAAAGAGGCATTTTCGCCGCCCGGCATTTTTATTTCTACGGAATTAAATTTTACGTCTTCAAAATAGTATCTTATAGACGCTTTTACCGCCGCCGCGCTTGTACTGCCTGTGGAAAAACCTTTTCTTAAGCCTGAAACGGAGTTGCCTGCCGCCTTTACAATCGATGTTTCCGTTTCCGCCGTCTCCATCAGAAAGAAGTCCCCACGGTAAAATTAACTCCTCCCGCCGGCCAGTAAGGTTCCCTCGTAAGAATAAAGCCGTACGAAAAACTTATCGGCCCTATCGGCGAAAGATACATTATGCCCGCTCCCGCAGATTTATAAAGCGCTAAAGGCCTTACGTCCGACGTATCCAAAAAAACGTTGCCTCCGTCCTGAAAAATAAAAAAATTAATACTTTTATAAACAGGTATATTGAGCTGAAGATTATAATTTTCCATAACGTCTCCGCCTATAGGATAGCCGTAAGGATTTAAGTTTACGAGTCCTATAGAATCCTGAGGGAAACCTCTGACGGTCGTTCTTCCGCCGAGAAAAAACCTTTCGTTTATCGGCACCTGGGAGGTCGGCGACAGCGGCCTAATATAGCCTAATCTTGCTCCTATAAGAAAATCCGTGTTATATACGAAAGGAATATATTCTTCCGAATGAAAATAAATTTTAAAAAAGTTAATCTGGGAATCTATCAGAAAATTGGAATAAGAAAAACGTAAATTCGTTAAATTTCCGGAAGTAGGATTGAAGATATTATTTTTAGTATTATATATAAACGAAAGAGACGTAGAGCTTATTCTGGTAAAACCGTCGTCGCGGGGCGTAATTTCGGCGCCGGGGTTTAATCCCGAAAGAAAATCGTAAAACATGCCGTATGACAGCAATCCTTTAAAATATCTGTCAAATCTTCTTATAAGCGAAAAATCCGCCCCTTCTTTGTGCATAGTGTAATTAAGCGTTATTACGTCGGTATCGAGTCCGCTCGCGTTAAACGCCAACCCCCTGTATCCGTATATCGCGGGGTCGTAATAGCTTAACAAAAGATTGGTATAAATAGCGCTTTTGGAAAATCTTAAAGAAAGAGATTTTCCCGTGCCGAAAAGATTATTGTTTTCAATCTGAATAAACCCTTTATATCTGGTATAAGTTCCGTAACCTGCGCCAAAACTTAAATCCAACGGTTTTGCATCTTTTACCCTAACCATTACCGTTTTTTCGGAGACTTCGTTTTCGGGATTTTCTATTTTAATAACGGCCGAATTAAATATACCCCTTTTATAAAGCCTGTTTTGAGTTTCAAGTATTTTCCGCTGGTCGTAAAACTGCCCTTTTTTAAAAAGTAAAAGACTTTTAATAAAACCCGTCCTCGTTATAGTATTGCCGGTTATTAAAATCCGTTTTATCCTGACTCTCGGTCCCGCTTTTATCTCATAGTAAATATATGCATATTTTTTATTTTTTAAAAACTTTACGTTCATTTTGACTTTTGAAAAAACATACCCTGAATCCGATAATTTTGTGGAAAGCAGTTCCTTTCCGTTCTCGGCCGTAATTATACGGAAGGGCTTCGCTTTCATTTTTAAAAAATAGCCGGTAAGCGCGGCATTGTTTTTAAAAATAGCAGGAAGCCCCGTAATATAAACTTTTTTTACGATAGTGGGAATTCCGGAATCTATATTTACGGTTACCGCTACGCTCTTTTTATCC
The DNA here is from genome assembly GCA_021788495.1 of bacterium. The sequence goes on from JAJYKQ010000046.1 coordinate 6,265, forward strand.
GGCGAAAATTTTAATTTATAATAAATACGGGCGGATAAATAACCTTCGTTGTCGTAATAGTTTTTAATATTTTGAACGTCGTTTTTAAGCCTGTTTTTGCAGAAATATTCCCTGTTAAAAAAAGAAGTTACGTGCGTTCTCATAAGACGCGTTATAGCCCCTCTGCTGAAAGGTTTATACCCGTATATGTATATTTTGCTTATTTTTACTTTGCTTCCCTTATATGCCGAATAGTAAAGATTTATCGTCTTATCTTTCTTGTCTTTATTTTCTTTAAACAAGACCTTGGCAAAAAAGTAGCCCTGCTTCATATAGTATTTTTTTAAAACCTTTTGAAAAGCTAAAAAAGTGCCGCCGTCGAATATTAATACGTTTTTAATTTGCAATACGGAATTTTTTACGAAATTTTCGCTTAACGGCTTTATTCCTTTAAAATGAAATAATATTTTATAACCGGGATGAACCTTAAGGGTTATCACGGCTTTGCGCTTAGAAATATAAGTTATTTTAGGACTTGTTATAATGGAATTTAAATAGCCCTTGTTTTTATATAAATCCCATATGCTTTTCCTCAATAAATGAATTTTATTTAAATTAAGCGGTTTGCCGATAAGTTTTTTAATTAAAACTTCAACCTTTTTTTCCGGATAATATAATTTAAATTTAACGAATATATTAGAAATTATAACCGGTCTGCCGGAAATAATTTTTATATTTACCGCATAAGCTTTAGGCTTTTCTTTTAATACGGCAGTTTTTATGCTTACTTTTGCCGACGGATAACCGCCCTTAGACATAATCTTTTTTATTTTTTTTATGCTTATAGTTTTATAATATTTATATATTAAACCGCCTTTTTTAAAAGGAATGGATTTTATTATCCTCCCGCTCGAAATTCCGGTATTTTTAAGTCCTTTTATATTAATTTCTTTAATGTAAATTTTAGGAGAAAAAACAAATTTTAAATAAATTAATTTCAATTTTTTATTTATATTTGCAAAAACCGAAACGTTGGAAAAATAGCCTGAAGCATAAAGCGTTTTAATCGTTTTTTCCAAAGAAATCATTGAAAATTTTCTTCCGGTTTTTATATAGAAAAGATCTTTTATATTGCTTGCCGGAATACCGTAAGGGATTTTGTAATTAATAGATTTTACGGTATATTGCCCTGCATTTATATCGTATATATTGCGGACGTTTGAGGCAAAAACGTTATTTGCCGCAAAATGTAAGAAAAATATCGCAAATAATAAAGTATAAGCAAAAAAAATAAAAGATTTTTTTATAATATTCATTGTTTTTATTTTAAAAATTTTAATAAAACCTAAAGTGAAAAACTATATTGCCGCCTAATTCGCTGTAAACGTTGGAGCTGTTCGGCGCAAGTTCGTTATTTTCCCATACCCCTATAACGGAAATATGTGGGGTAAGCCTATAAGTAACTGTAGCCGATTGCGACGATTGCGACGAAGCTATGTCGCTGTATGAAACCGACAGCCGCTTCGTCAAGTTTTTAGAAACGGTTACCTGCGGCGCGGCGCTGTGCGTTATCGCCGAATAGCCGGGCGTTACCGACATATTTTTAAAACCGAAATAACTGGATATAGTTCCAGTAACGCTCTGCTCGACCCCGCCGCCTATCGCGGAAGCGGCTTCCGAAGCGGCTATTCCTCCTGCAGAAGAAGCATAAACCGAGTTTGCCGAAGTGCCGAGCGCGAGCATCGAAACTATGCTTAACTCCGAAAGAGGCGGAGTCGATGAAAGATTTACGTTAAAATTTAACATGGAACCGCTTGCGTTCATTCTTATTATATATTGATTTATATAAGTTCTTGCCGCAACGTCGAAAGTCGGATTTATTTTATACCTGTTATTAAAATCTAAATTTGCGTATGCAAGTTTCAGCTCAGTTCCCCTGAAAAATATATCGCCCTTTTCGGCATTCGCCGTTCCTATTATTACGGGATTATCGAGAGTGCCCAGAATATTAAGGTCGGCGCTGAAATTAGTATTTATTATATTATTTCTTATCTCTATTTTCTTTTTCGATACGACTTTTATGTTAAGCCTCGGATTAGTTAAACTTACCGGAGACGCCTGCGTTACCGCGTTGTATCTTTTATAGCTTAAAAGAAACGACGAAAAATTTATTTTCTTATCGTACATGGCTTTTTTAATTTTTACGCTTCCGTATAAAACCGGATTGT
>JAJYKQ010000047.1 GCA_021788495.1 bacterium
CCATAGTTTTTTTATTATGCGTTATCATAATTATCTGGGAATAGTTAGATATTTCCTCAATTAATTTATTATACCTTGCGTTGTTGGCAAAATCTAACGGAGCATCGACCTCGTCTATAACGCAGAACGGAGTTTTTTTCGTTAAAAAAATAGCGAATAAAAGGCTTACGGCTACCAGAACCCTTTCGCCCTGAGATAAAATATTAATTCCGGTAAATTTCTTTCCCGGTATCTGGACGTTTATTTCCATTCCCTGAGTTTCTTCGGCATCCGCTTCTTTTTCATTTAATTCGGGTTTTTGGCTCGCTTCAAATTCTATTTCTTCCGAAACCTTAGAAACTACGCTTAATATATCTGCGTTTCCGCCTCCAAACAAAAAAACGAAAAGCTCTTTAAATTTTTGCCTTATATCGCTCATGCTTGATTTAAATTTTTCTTTGGACACTGCATCCAATTTTTTAATAATACCGTTGAGCGTTTCGATTGAGTTTTCTAAGTCTTTTTTCTGTTTTCCAAGAAAATCGAAACGTTCCAGCGCCGTTTTGTATTCTTCGGCGGCATTCATATTTACGTTGCCTATTTCTAGAATTTTTACCGAAAGTTGTTCTATATTTTTTTTAATATTATTATCGCTTAAATCGGCTATGCCGTCTATAAAAATTTTATCTTCTTCGGAAAGTCCGCCGGCTAAACGGACTGCGGCACTATTTGAATCTATTTCGGCAAGTTTTTCGTTATTAATATTTATATAAGCCTGCAAAGAGTTCTGTTTTTTTTCTATATCAGACTTGCGTTCGTTTGCTCTTTCAATATCCTTTTCGGCTGCCGAAATCTTTTCTTTTAAAGATTCTAATTTAGCTTCGGACTCTTTAATAAGAATGTCGGCTTCTTTAACCGATAAATTAAGAGCCTCGATGTTTTTTCTTTTTGCGGACAAATCTTCCGATGCGGCATTAATCTCGCGAGCATATTTTTCGTTCTGTTCGCGCAATGAGTTAATCCTTTTATCGTAATTCGACAGGTTGTATTCCAAGTCTTTTATCTGTTTTTTTAAAAAATTAATATTCTGTCCCGCCGAGTTAATCTCTATTCTTAAAGCAGTTTCTTCCTCTTTGATTTTTTCAATATCTTTTTCCGCAGCCGCTAATTTTTGCTCTTCTTCATTTTTTGCGGCATTTTTTAATTTATACTCGCTTTCCAATAAAATTATTTCGTCCTGCAATTCCTCTTTTTCCCCGTATTCGTTCTGTTTTTCTTTTTCTAAGTTTGCAGATTCTCTTATTAATATATTGTATCTTTCTTTTGATTTTTCGACTATGTTTTTAATATGCTTCAGGTCGCTTTCGATAGCAAACCTCGCCATTTCCAAAGCCCTGATTTTGCCGCTTATCTTTTCTTTATTTTCCTTATGTTCTTTAATTTTGGATTGAACGGAAGCCAAAGAGGTTTCTATCGATTTAAGCTCCTCTTTTTTCACCGATTCTAATGCGGAATATTCGGACAGTTTATTCTTATTTATAAAAAGATTTGCTCCGTCGTCGTCTTTATCTTTTCCTGCCGATATAAAACCGTCCGACGTAAATATCGACCCGTCATCCGTTATTATATTAACTTCAGGAAAAAAATTATTGCGCTCTATATAGTCTAAAATTTTATTTTTGTCTTCGCAGTAATAAAAATCTTTACCTATATCCTCAAACGATATATTTTTATAATTTAATTTAATTTTTTCTTTTATCGGAACAAGGTTTAACTCTCTGCAAACTTCGCATTCTAAGCCGCCGTTTTCGGAATCGTTTTTATTTTTATTTTTTCCCGGAATAAAAATTTTAATTTTTCCTCTTTTATCGGCGTTAATGTATTCTATCGCCTTCCTTGCGTAGCCGATATTATCTAATATAACCGTTTCCACGGCATCTCCGAAACTCGCCGCCGCCGCATTTTCAAAACCGGGTTCGATTTCTATCGCGTCGTATAAAGGGAATGTCTCGTAGTCTTTTTTTGATTTAAGAAAATCTTTGACGCCTTCGGAAAATCCTTCCCTGTTTCCGATAAACTCTTTAAGTTTAGTTATTTCAACATTAACTTTTATAAGCTCTTTTTCTAAAGCGTTTTTTTGGGAGAAATATTCATTGAATTCTTTGTCTAACCTTATAAGTTCGGCTTCGTTATCCGAATATCTCTTTTTAACGGTTTCGGCGGACAGTTCGTTATCTTTTAAATCCAAGTTTTTTTGGCTAAAAGAAACTTCCGCATCTTTTAATTCTGCGGAAATTTTATCTGCGTTATTTTGCGTTTCTATAATTTTTGCTTCTATGTTTTTAATATTTTTATCTATAAAAATAATTTTGTTTTTTCCGTTTTGCGATTTTTCGATGATATCTAAAATCTCGTCTTCGATATCCGCAAGGATACCTTTGGCTTTCAGCATAAACTCTTTTTTTTCGGAAAGAGATTTTGCCGTTATATTTAATTTTTCGTTAAGGTTTTTGAAATTAGATTCGTCGTTCAAAAGTTTTTCCTTCAACCCCGTCAATTTTTCGGCGTTTCTTTTGCGTGATTCGTCCTGCTCGTCCGCTTCTTTGGTTTTTTTTGTTATTTCTGATTCCATATCTTTAATTTTTATTTCTAAATATTCTATATCGGAACCAAGCTTTGCAAGTTCTATCAAGCGACTGTTTTTTTCGTTTGCCGCTGTTTTATAAGTTTTTTCTATATCGTCAAACGAAGTTTTAGCATCGGTTAGCATGTCTAATAAAGAAGCGATGCGCGCGCCCGCTTCCGCAAGCTGAGCCGAATAAATTTCAAGCTCGGACTTATACTTTTCTATATCGGAAATTATTTTATTTTTCGACCTGAAGTACAATACGTATTCATAACGGTTTTTTTCGGTTTCGGCGAGCCGGTATTCTTCTAATTTTTTAGCCGATTTCTCCAAATCTTCGAGACGGCTTTCGACTTCGCCCAGCAGATCGCCTATTCTTAAAAGATTATTGACGGCGGCCTCAAGTTTTTTAGAAGCCGATTTTTTCTGGATTTTATATTTGGTAATTCCGGAAGCTTCTTCAAAAAATAAACGTAATTCTGCCGGCTTAAAATTTAGCAAAGAGTTAATTTTATAGGAATCTATTATGGAATAATGTTTCGATAAACCGCTTTCGTTAAAAAAATCTAAATATTCTCTGTACGGAACGGAAATCCCGTTTATTTTATACTCGGTTTCTTTGTTTTTAAAATGCCTGCGTTCAACCATTATTTCCGAAAAATCTTTATATTTAAAACTTCCGCCTGCGCTGTTTTCAAAAACGCCCCTGCACAAAGCGACGGATGAACCGTTTCTTATGTTTGAGCCGTGGAATATTATATCGTTCATGCTTTTCAATCTTAATTCTTTGAGGTTCTGCTCTCCGAGAATAAATCTTACGGCATCGACGATATTGGTTTTTCCGCATCCGTTAGGACCGACTATTACGTTTATACCTTTATCGAAAGGTATTCTTATTTTATCGGGAAATGTTTTAAAACCGAAAAGCTCTATATATTTAAGATGCATAATATACTAAAATTTTTAATACGAGTAGCATATTAAATTGGAAACCGAATAAATAGAAGCGGTAAAAGTACTCATGATGTAATCGGTCAACTTAACCTGCGTCAATCCGTATTTTTTGGAAAGTTCTAACTCGGATACCGAAAAATCGCCTTCGGGGCCTATGAAAATTCCCATAGAAATATCTTTTTTGCTAAAATCAAAAGATTCTAAATATTTTTTAAGATACAAGTCTGCCTGAGGAGCAGCTATAAGTTTGACGCCGTAATTTTCGGTCGCTTTAAATGCGTCTTCTAATGTTTCCGGTTCTTTTATCTCCGTAGAAAAATTTTTTCCCGCAATTATCATGGCGCCTTTAGAAATCTTATCCCATTTAGACATCTTTGAGCTTATCTCTTTCCTGTTTTTTAAAGTTATCGACCTTTCGGTTATAACGGGAATCACGGCGCATATTTCAAGCTCGCAAATCCTGGCTATTAGCTGATCCATAATATGTGAAGTAATCAAAGGCAAAAAAATGTTTATTTTATGTCCGTCTTCCGTATACCTATCTACCGACAAGAGTTCTAACGTTACGCTTCTTTTGCCTATTGCTATAATTTCTGCGGAAAATACAGATCCTGCGCCGTCGTAAAGCAAAATTTTTGAACCGGCTTGTTTCCTAAAGGCTTTAATATGCGAAATTATAGACTCTAAAACTATTTTTTTTCCCGAAATTTTGCCGTCTGCTTCTATTTTTTCTTCGATAAAGAATCTGTTATGCATTTTTCGTCAAAATTTTTATAAGCTATCGGGAAAAGCTATTCCGGCCGAAAGAACTATCTGGATACCCTGTTCTACTTTTAATCCGGTATCTATCACGTCTTCTTTTTTTGCTATAATATTCATTCCAATATATAAATGGTTAGTAGGTATATATACTACCGCATATTCGTCTTTGCCTCCGGTTTTTATTCCGGTAGCGGAAGTTAAAAAGCCGTATATAAATTTATCGTCGTTATATTTTACCAAAACGAATTTTTTAAATGAACTCTTGCCGGGAGAAAAAATATCTACCCACTGTTTCGTAGATTTATAAAGTAAATTTACTACCGGAATTTTTAACATTACGTTTTCGTAAAAGTTTATAATAGACCTTCCCGCTAAATTCGTAATAAGATAACCGGAAGCTAAAATTAAAATAAGCAAAAGTATTAACCCTATGTCCGGTATATAAATATGAATATAATTTTCGAGAAAAACGGAAAACGGATTAAAAATAAGGTTTATTTCCTTTAACAGCCAGACTATTATAAAAATAGTCAAAGCTCCCGGAATGACCACAGTTAAACCAGCAAGAAACCTGCTTCTTATTTTAGACAAAAAAGTTTTACCCATTAATTTTATGACATTTATTTTTTAAAAAATTAAAGCGCTTTCACTATTATTAAGAAAGCGCTTTAAAATAGTTATAAAATTATATTTATGCGGCGTCATAATTTAATTCCGGCACCGCCACAAAATGGCCTAAATTTACTGCTTTTATTATATATATTATATATCTTAATTTCTATTTTTCAAACAATAAAGTATCCTATGTCGTTGCAATATTTTTTTAAAGCGTCTTTCCACGACCTTAATTCAATTCCGTAATCTTCCTTAATCTTGGCGTTATCAAGCACGCTGTAAACTGGTCTTTTCGCCGCTCTTGCCGATTTATCGGAACTTACGGGAATGATCTCGCAGTTTGTCCTTTTAAAAACATTTACTATTTCAAGGGCAAACTTATACCACGTCGTATGTCCGTCGCTTGAATTAGTCAAATGATATATTTCGTTTTTCGAGTTATCCTTTATAATTATTTCGGATATTGCATAGGCTATGTCTTTAGTGTACGTCGGACTGCCGAACTGGTCGTCTACGACTTCTATTTTTTTCTGGCTGTCGGCTAATTTTAGAATAGTATTTACGAAATTTTTCCCGTTTTTTCCGTAAAGCCAGGAAGTACGCAGTATTATATAGCTTGCGCCGGAATTTTTTAAAGATTCCTCCCCTCTCAGCTTAGACGAGCCGTATTCGTTTATCGGGTTAGTCACGTCGTCTTCATTATAAGGCGTTCTTTTTGAACCGTCAAAAACATAATCGGTGCTGATATGAATTATTCTGGCGCCGGTGTTTAAAGCCGCATCGGCTAAGTTTTGCACGCCGATATTATTAACGGCGTCCGCCCTTTCTTTGTCTGTTTCGGCTCCGTCCACGTTAGTATAAGCCGCACAATTAACGATATAATCGGGCTTAAAACTTTCAACGGCGGAATTTACCGCTTCAGAATTTGCAATGTCCAAATTTTTTGAGTTAAAATTTTTGATTAAAAAGTTAACGCCTTTTAGGGCGGCATTTACGTCGATACCGAGCATGCCTGTCGAACCAATAAGGGCAATTTTAAGCATAATCAAACCTCATCTGTTTTCATACATTTTTTTATAATATTCTTTATAATCGCCGGATAATATTTTACGCCACCAGTTTTCGTTGTTTACATACCAGTCTATTGTATCGTCGAGACCTTTCTCGAGAAAATACTCCGGCAAAAAACCCATATTTTTATTTATTTTTGAAAAATCCATAGCATATCTTCTGTCGTGACCTAATCTGTCTTTGACGTATTTTATTAAAGAATGCGGTTTATTGAGTTTATCGAGTATATATATAATTATATCTATATTTTTAGTTTCGGCATTGCCGCCTATATTATAAACTTCTCCAAAATCCCCTTTTTCTAAGACTAAGCATATTCCTTTCACGTGGTCTAAAACGTGTATCCAGTCTCTTACGTTTTTACCGTCGCCGTAAAGAGGAATTTCTTTATCGTTTAGAGCGTTTATTATTGTTAAGGGTATTAATTTTTCCGGAAATTGATACGGCCCGTAATTATTAGAACAACGCGTAATTAAAACCGGCATATTATAAGTGTGAAAAAACGACATGACAAGCATATCTGCGGCGGCTTTTGAAGCGGAATAAGGGCTTCTCGGCGACAAAGGAGTTTCTTCGGTAAATTTTCCGGCGTCTCCTAACGATCCGTAAACTTCGTCGGTAGAAATTTGCAAAAATTTTTCTACTTTATGTTTCATAGACAACTCAAGAAGATTTAACGTTCCTTCGACGTTAGTCCTTGTAAAAATAGAAGGTTCCAGAATAGACCTGTCGACGTGGGATTCAGCCGCAAAATTTATTACGAAGTCTATTTTATTTTCGTTAAAAATTTTGGACAAAGTCTGCTTGTCGGCAATATCAGTTTTATAAAACCTGTAATTTTCGGTATAACCTGCAAGATTTTCCGGATTTGCGGCATAGGTTATGCTGTCTATGTTTATAATATCTACGTCTTTTCGATTATCCAAAATATAACGTATAAAATTGGCCCCTATAAAACCGAATCCCCCCGTTACCAGATACGTCTTCTTCATAAAATTTATCTTACCTCCTTGCATACATTTTTAAAAACTATTGCTGAATCCCGGGCCGCTCATAGATAAACCTGAATTAGCGGCTCCGGGCGAAATCATATTGCCGAAACCGTATGTGCCTATTCCCCTTAAAATTAAACCGAAAGAAAAAGCCCATTGGTGAAAATAAGGCAGATTCATATAATTTGCTACAAAACCTATACATCCCGTCTGATATACGGCACCTATAGAATTAGATATATCTTTATGCACGGTTAAGTCTATATCTTCGGTGGTATTAATGCTGAAGCCGCCTATTATATTTAAATTAGCCGATAAACTCGTATAGGACAGAGTGTTCAGCCCGGTAATAACGGACGTAGTCTGCGGGAAAAAATTTGCGTTTGCCGAATTAAACATATTTAATGCCGATATATAGCCCTGAACATCGTTTATTTCGGTATAGCCTATGCCGAAAGAATCTTTTCTAAAATCGGTAATTTGCGAATTTATATTATAATCGTGAAATATAAAGTTATAATCGTCGTAACTTGCGTTTCCGAAAAAATACAGGTTAGAAATTGGATGTATTTTTATTCTAGTAATTATATCCGAATTGGAATTATCGTAATTAAAATAATTAACCGGATTTATAAAGTTGCCTGAAATAGAATGATACTGGTATAAACTTAATCTCAGCAGATTGTTTATGCCTTTATCGTTATAACCTTCTAAATTAAAATTTAATCCGTATTTAAATGCGCTTTCCTTTGGAATATAATCCGCTTGGTCTATTAACGGAAGACCCGACTGATTAACCGGCTTTACAAGATTATAATTTAAATAAGGGGTTAAAAAAGCTAAATAACCTGCGTTGTTTTTGGCAGAAGTCAAGTAATTATTAAACAGGGTAGTATTGTCGTCTATAGAAGCATAATAAATTTGTCTGTTCTTGTCAGTCGAAGAAACGTCGTTATAGCCGTCCGTTATATTAAAATAACCCGTATCCCTTATTCCTATTCTCGGCGTTACATGAACTCCTTTTATAATGTTTAAAGGCATATAAACCGACGGGTAAATATCTGTCCTTTCATCGTTTAAGTATGCCGGACTCCTGAAAACGTCAAAAGAAGAATGCAAATTGAAATATAAAGGATTATTAAAAAA
>JAJYKQ010000003.1 GCA_021788495.1 bacterium
TAATATTATCGTTTTGAATAATAGAATTGTTAATACCTCCGTTTATTCCCATTTCATAATCTAATACAAAATCTAAACAATGCAATGTTTTATACTCCGCGTCCATATAATTATAAAAATATTTATTTAAATTATCGGGAATTATATTGTTGTCGTAAATAAGAAAATTTTCCGCGCCGTAAACCATTCCTTCATGAAAATTAATTATTTTTAAAGGCTTGTATGAAATATAAAATTCATAAGTAGGATAGCTGTTTATCGGTTCCATAGACTGATAAACGTAAGACACCTGAAAAAATGTTTTTAATTTTTTAGGAATTATAGGATAACTTAGCGCTATTCCGGTTAGCGAACCGGGTTCTACGGAATCGATAATAGAATATGTATTTTCCCAATTTTTTGCTAAATTGTGCGACTCAAAACCTATTGGAGAATTATGCATGCCGACGTCAACCTTAAGACCGTTTCCTATGGGTATGCCGAATGACAAAAATAGATTTCTAAAACCGTAAAGAGGTCTTTTATAGGCTGGTTCCAAATAATACGAAAGATTACCCATGTACGACTCAGGGTGCTGTATGCTTTCGCCGGTATCCATCGTTAACGTAAAACCTATTCCAAACTTATTCCTTCCGTTTGAAAACGGGTTCTTAGACAATGTAATGTCTAATTCATTCACCGTAAAACCGTTAGCCTTAAAATCGTCGTTATAATTTCCGTTGTAATTTCCTTTAGGATACTGCGAATCTGCAATGGGATGAGCAAAATTATAAGTATAAGATGTTGCAAAAACTCCGGAAAGCTTAATCTGCGATAAAAAATTATTTTTTTTACATATTTTATGAGCATAAGTTTTTTTAGGCGCATTGAGTAAAGCTATAATCATAAAAGGCATGCATGCTAAAAAAACAATAAATAATTTCAAAGAATAAAGCCTTTTCTTTTTCATATAAATTTCCCCCTATTAATTTCAGTTTTATTTATTTTATAAATTTTTTTTTTCGATATATCTTAATTGATATAATGCTAAATAAAAAAATTGAAAATGCAAAAAACTATGCAAAAAAAAAATTGTTATGTCTATTATGATATAACGAAAAATAAAAGTCAAGAAAATAATAATCTTTTTCATTGCCGATATTTTTCAATTTATACAATAATATTTTTGTCAATAACCTGCAAGCGCAGTCGGGAGTAAAAAAATAAATAAATCTGACACCTTTTCTTTCACCTTTTCTTTACGACTTTTCCGCAGAAATGATTTTGGTCTTCAATCTTCCGTCGCTTAAAAGCAATATTAAATTTTCGTTTTCTTTAACCTGAGATACCGAAGAAACCACAATATTTTTCTCGTTAAAGGTTATAGAATATCCTCTTTTTAAAACGTTATAAGGACTTAAAGAGTTTAGTGCTTTTTGTTCGGCGTTTATGCGGCCCCTGTAGTTTGAAATTTTTACTAGAGCGTATTTTTCGAGTTTTTCCGATAATCCATTTACATGAAGTCTGCGTTCTTTAATAATATTTAACGGATTTTTAAGAAAAAGTCTTTTTCTTAAATGCGAAATATTTATATTTAATAAGTTAATTTTTCCGGCGATTAATTCATGCATATTTTCTACAAGGTCGTTAATGCGAATTTTTTTATTTTCTATTATTCTCTGTGGAGAAACTTTTTCAATATTTTGAATTAAATGCGAAATTGAGTTTTTTTTGTTTGAGATAATTTTATATACTGCCGAGTGCAACCTGGTATTTAAAGACTCTACCTGCCTTACAAGCTCTGATTTTACCGGCACAACCATCTCCGCCGCATTTGACGGAGTTGAAGCACGCCTGTCGGCGACGAAGTCTGCAATCGTAAAATCAGTTTCGTGTCCTACCGCGCTTATAACCGGAATTTTAGAATTATAAATAGCTCTTGCGGTAATTTCTTCGTTAAACGACCATAAGTCCTCTATACTGCCTCCGCCTCTCCCTACTATTATTACGTCTATTTTTCTTTCGCGTTCGTTGTATTTATTTAATAAATCGATAGCATTTGCTATTTCGATGGCGCTGTTCTGACCCTGAACCGATGCGTTTGCGAAAATTATAGACGCATTTTCAAACCTTTCAGATATTATTTTTACCATGTCGTGAAGCACGGCGCCGCTTCTTGAAGTAACTATGCCTATTGTTTCCGGTAAAAATGGTATACTTCTTTTTCTGGATTCGTCAAAAAGTCCTTCTTTTTTTAATTTTTCTTTTAAAAGCTCGAACATTGCATAAAGTTCGCCGTGACCGAGAGGTTCGATTTCCGAAACTATAAAACTATATTCGCCTTTGGGTTCGTATAGGTTTAACCTGCCGTAAACCGCTACGGACATACCTTCTTTCAAGTCGCATTTTATTTTGCGCAAATCGCTTTTAAATATTATACATTTTAATTTGGCAAATTCGTCTTTTATATCGAAGTAATAACCCGATGAATAATTAGTTTTTAAACCTGATATCTCTCCTTTGACCCTTATATTATAAAAATTATCTTCAAGAGTTGCCTTTATTAGACGTGAAAGTTCGGAAACTGTAAAAACCAAATGGTCTCTTTGTATGTCTTCCATGTTTTTTATATTTATTAAAGTATTTATTTATCGATTTAATTTAAGTTATTTATTATTATACCTTTTATTTTTAATAAAAAAAGCCACTAACGCTCCGCCAAGGGTTATATATCCCAGTATTGCGAAGGAATCTCCGTAGGAAGCTACTGCAGCTAGCATTTGAACGATTTCGTCAAAAAATCCGTGCGCAGGACTAGGGTAAATAGTGCCAGGCCTGAAATAACCTGATGCTTTTGAAATTAAATCTCCGTTTATAAAATGCATTACGTTGCTATAAGCATTTGAATTGTATTTTATATCTCTTGCGTACTGATTTAAATGATAGGCCTGTCTAACGACAAGCTCATTGCCTATATACGCAATTCCAAAAGATGCTCCAACCTGCAGTGAGACCGGTATTAACCCTGAGGCTTCCGGTATAAGCTCTTTTTTTACCGAATTTAAAGCGGCGCTCATAACCGGAGCATTCAAAAGTCCGATACCTACGCCTCTTATAAGCTGATTTACAATTATGTCGTAAACGCTGGTATTTAACGAAAGATTATCGAACAGGAACATTGAATAAGCCACTATTAATAATCCGGCAAAAAGAGGATATCTCGGTCCTATTCTGTCTGATATTTTTCCAGAAAAAGGAGATACTAAGGCTACGGCAATAGCCGTAGGGGCCATAAGAATACCTGCGTGCATAGCATTATAGTTCATAACGTTTTCTATAAAGAGCGGCAAAAGAAACATAGCTCCGAAAATCCCTACGGCTCTTACCATATTAACGATAAAAGCAATAACGAAATTATAATTTTTAAAAATATCCAAATTGAGAAGGGGAGTTTCGACAAATAGTTCGGTTATGATAAAAAAAACGCACGAAAAACCGCTTATTACTTCCGACTGTATTATTATAGGAGCGTGCCATCCGAGCGTCTGCCCTTCGTTAAGAGCGTACAGCAAGGAAGCCATCGATAAAGACATAAATAAAAAACCGAGAAAATCAAATTTTTTAATATATTTTTTTACAGGTATATCGTGAGTAAGAATGGCTATCGCTCCTAAAACCGAAATAATTCCGATAGGCACGTTAACGTAAAATATCCATCTCCAATCGACGTAATCGACGAGATATCCTCCTAAAGCAGGACCCACGGCAGGAGCAAGCATTGCCCCTATAGACCATATGCCCATTGCTTCGCCTCTTTCGTCCGGAGGAAAAACTTCGGCAAGCAGTGTTAATCCGGTCGGCGTTAGTCCCGCGCCGCCTATAGCTTGAATTATTCTAAATATTACAAGATCGCTGAATGAAGGCGAAACCCCGCATAATGCGGAACCTATTACGAAAACGACTATCGATATTATAAAAGGATATTTAATTCCCCATCTTCTTCTTATATAAGCCATGGGAAGAATAACGATAGAGTAGGCAATAGTATAGGCTATCATAACCCATTCGGCATCCGTAACGTTTATGCCGAAATGCGACATCATTTTTGGGATTCCGACCGTTACGATATTGACGTCGAGTATAGCCATAAATGAAGACACGACGACGAGGGCAAGCACTATCCATTTATAGCTTTCGTGGGATTTTTCGACCATAATTATTGCAAGTTATTTTACGGAAATACCGCGCATAAATAAGTTTAATATTTCTTCGGTATCTTTTTCTATCATTTCGGAAGTTAAATCAAACATGCCGTTAAGAAAATTGTATATAGCGCCGGTTTTTATCAAAGATACAAGCATATATGCAGACTTGGAATAATTCAGGTCTTTTCTGAATTCCTCAGATTCCATACCTGATTTAATAATGCCGGCGATATACTCCGTATATCTTTTTCTTCTTAAATTATAAGATTCCTTTGATTTTTTTTTCAAAAACACTACGTTTACTTCGTCCAAAAAAATAGTTTTAAAAAAATATCTGTTTTCGTAAATATGCTTTATATTTTCGTTAATTAAAGATTTCAACTTATTAAACGCTCCGCTTTCATTGCCGACCCTTGTTTTTATTCTTTCAAACATTTTTTCGAATCCCGAAGACAATACTTTCTCCAGAAGGTCGTCTTTGTCTTTAAAATAAAGATAAACCGTCCCTTTAGCTATACCGGCTTTTTGAGCCACTTTGTCCATAGTCAATGCAGAAAAACCTATTTCTTCTATAAGTTTTCTGGACGAAGATAAAATTAATTCGTATTTATCCTGAATTTCGGTCATATATACATTATAATGACTTAATAGTCATAATTCAATAAAAAAATATATCTTATTACTACGGGGACAGAATTAAATTCTGTCCCCGTCTCAAAATTGATATTTAATTCTGGCAAAACTGCATTAAAGGCTGTTTTAATTTTTTAATCAAAAAAGAAAGCGACATGAAAGCAATTATAACATAAACGGCCGAAAAAATAAAATGTACAGTTTCGTTACTTTGTGCGTTTAGTCCGTAAATTAAGATATTAGAAAATACTATTAACGGAAAAGACCACATTAAAATCCAACCTTCAAAAAAATGAAAACAGTGGGCTTCTTTTCCGTAAAGTCCTGAAAGTCCGGCGAGGACAAGTCCTGCCGATACAACTAATATCTCAGGATTTTCAACGAAAATATATATAATCCCGCTTATAATACCAAAAGTTACGCAGGATAATATAAATATTTTTATTTCTTTTTTCCATACCAAAAGAAATAACGAAGATATTAAAGAACCTGCATAAAACATAAAAAAAGCGATATAAAAAAATATAATGCCGCTTGAAACGTTATTAAGAAAAATATAAGAAAAAACAAAAAAAAGCATGCCGATAAATCCTATAACGTAACCCGACCTGTATATGACGTCGTATAATTTTGGATAATAAACTTCAGTTTCCATTTGTTCACTTCCGTTTTGTGATTGTGCCGGAATTAAATTCTGTCCCCGTATCTATTTTATTTTGCCGAGAACCGAAATATTTCTGCCGGCTTTGTTTAAAAATAAGCGGTCGGCTGCCTTTTTTACGGCATGCCTGTCGACTTTTTCTATATCTTTAAGAACTTGAGTTTTCGGTATATATTTACCCTCATAAATTTCATTAATTGCATTTCGGTTCATTATTTGGCTTGTAGACTCCATTCCCAAAAGAAAACCGTCGTATATATGTTTTTTTGCGTTAGATATTTCGTCGTCGCTTATATTTCCTGAAACTATTTCATCTATAATTTCAAATATTAATTTTTTGGATAACGCAAATTTTTTCGGAGAAACGCCTGCATAAATATAAAAAAAACCGTCGAATTTATGAAAAACGGAATTAGAATAGATAGAATACGCAAGACCTTTGTTCTCTCTTACTTCCTGAAAAAGTCTTGAACTTACTGAACCGCCTAATATTGCATTAAGCACTTCAACCGAAAAAAAATCTTTATCCAATCTGCTGACTCCTTCTAAACCTATTAGAAAATGGGTCTGCTCAAGATCTTTTTCGTGAACAAAATCGCCGAAAAATTTATCGGTAATTAATTTTTTATCTGTTTTTACGTTATCAAATTTTGATACGATTTTTTGCATATAGCAGTTAACAGATTCAGCGATTTTATCATGGTCTAAATTGCCTGCCGCCGAAATTACCACATTTTGAGGATTGTAACGGGATGAATAATAATCCAGTATTTTTTTTCTGTTAAAACCGCTTATAGTATCTTCCGTTCCAAGTATCGGCAAGGCATAAGGAGAATTTCCGTATAAATCTTTATGAAAAAGCTCCATGGAATAATCTGATGGGTCGTCTTGAACGCCTGATATCTCCTGCAGTATAACGTCTTTTTCTTTTTCTATTTCCTCTTCCGGAAATAAAGAATTAAACATTAAATCTATAAGGAGATTTAATGCGTTATCGTAATTTTTATATAAAACTTTAGTATATATGCAGGTTAATTCATTGCCAGTAAAAGCGTTTAGAGCTCCGCCCATCAGGTCTATTTCCCTGTTTATATCTTTATACGACCTGCTTGCGGTTCCTTTAAAAAAAAGATGTTCTATGAAGTGGGATATTCCGTTAAGTTCTGCCGGTTCGTAAACCGAACCGGTTTTAACCCACAATCCTATACTTATAGAATTGAAATAAGTTTTTTTTTCGGTTATTAAAGTAATGCCTGATTCTAAAACTTCTTTTTTAAAGTTTTTCATAAAGCTTCTTTCATAGACAGTTTTATTTTACCTGTTTTGTCTATATCAATGACCTTGACTTTCACTTCGTCGCCTTCTTTTAATACGTCGGAAACTTTTTCCACTCTTTTATTATCTATCTGCGAAATGTGGACTAATCCGTCCGTACCGGGAAATATCTCGACAAAAGCGCCAAAATCCATTATCTTTCTTACTTTACCGAGATAAATTTTGCTGATTTCGGCTTCCTGGATAATATCGTTTATCATAGCGACGGCAAGCTTAAGAGATTCTCCGTTGTTTGAAGAAATCGTCACTTTTCCGGAATCTTCTATATCTACTTTAGCGCCGGTCTTTTCTATTATTCCCTTTATTACCTTGCCGCCAGAACCGATCACTTCTCTTACTTTTTCGGGTTTAACGGTCATAGTAATTATTCTCGGAGCATTTTGCGCCATGTCTTTTCTCGGTTCCGAAATAGACTGAAGCATTATATTAAGTATATGCAAACGTCCTTCTTTTGCCTGCGATAGCGCGTTTCTTAAAATTTCGCTCGTAACGCCCGAAATTTTTATATCCATCTGTAAGGCCGTAACTCCGTTCGACGTTCCGGCAACTTTAAAGTCCATATCGCCGAGATGGTCTTCGTCGCCAAGAATATCAGATAGTATAGCTATGCTGTCGCCTTCTTTTATGAGTCCCATGGCTATTCCCGCAACGGGAGCTTTTATCGGAACGCCGGCATCCATTAAAGCAAGAGTGCCGCCGCATATCGTAGCCTGAGAAGAAGAACCGTTAGATTCTAAAATTTCGGAAACCAACCTTATGGTGTAAGGAAATTTTTCAGCGGGCGGAATTATATATCTTAATGCTTTTTCGCCCAGCGAGCCGTGTCCGATTTCTCTTCTGCCGGGAGACCTTAACGGCGCTACTTCGCCGACCGAAAAAGGAGGAAAATTATAATGCAGCATAAACCTTTTGGCGGATTCTTTCTCAGGCGCGTCTATTATCTGTTCGTCGAACTTTGTCCCAAG
Source organism: bacterium (assembly GCA_021788495.1). The sequence goes on from JAJYKQ010000003.1 coordinate 7,779, forward strand.
AGTCGCGGCAACTAAAGCCTGCGTTTCGCCCCTCGTAAAAACTGCGCTGCCGTGAGCCATAGGCAATTCGCCGACGGAACAAGTGATGGGCCTTATATCTTTAAGTCCTCTTCCGTCAATTCTTAAACCGTCTTTTATTATATTATTCCTCAATATGTCTTTCTGTATCGATTCCATAATATGCAGTATCGCTGCTTCATGCTCCGGATAAGATTCTTTAAGGAGTTCGATAATTTTATTGTCTAAACTTTCGACTCTTTCGTTTCTCTCAAGTTTTGCAGGAATTTTAAGAGCATCGGATAAATCGTCGAATGCAAGCTCTTTAACCCGTTCATATAATCCGTCAGGCAGTTTAATTTCTTTTATAGAAACTTTTTTAACGTCGATTTCAGATAAAATACTATTCTGAAATTCGATTAATTCCTTGATCTTACCGTGAGCAAACTCTATAGCCGAAATAAGCTCTTCTTCGTCTAACTCGTTAAAACTTCCCTCCACCATCGTTATAGCATCTTTAGAACCGGCAACTATAAGAAAAGTGTCGCTTTCTTCAAGTTCTTTATATGTCGGATTGGCGATAAAATTACCGTTTATTCTTGCTACTCTGACGCCTGCCGTAGGTCCGTTAAAAGGAGCTTCGGATACCATCAAAGAAAATGAAACGCCTATCATTGCAGCCATATCCGGATCGTTTTCGCTATCCATAGATATAACGGTCGCTATAATCTGGGTATCCAAAAAATAGTTATCCGGAAAAAGCGGCCTTATAGGCCTGTCCAAAAATCTTGAAGTCAAAACCTCTTTTTCGCTAGGTCTTGCTTCCCTTTTAAAAAAACCTCCGGGTATTTTGCCGGCGGCATAATATTTTTCGACATAGTTAACGGTAAGCGGCAAAAAATCGATGCCTTCTTTAATATTTTTGTTTAAGCACGTAGTAACAAGGACTTTTGTGTTTCCTATAGTTACTAAAGCGCTTCCGGATGCCTGCTTTGCAAGCCTACCCGTTTCCACGGTTATTTTTTTACCGTCGAACATTATTGTTTTACTTGTCATTTCGTCTCCTATAAAATTATAAACAATTTAACCGGCTCTTGTAAAAATATAAATGCCGTTTTTATTTGCGAAGGTCGAGGGCTTCTATAAGAGCTTTATATCTTGCTTCGTCTTTATTTTTTAAATAATCCAAAAGATGCCTTCTTTTTGCTACCATCTTCAGAAGGCCTCTTCTGGAATGATGGTCTTTTGCAAATTTTTTAAAATGCTCCGACAATAAATTAATTCTGTAGGTAAGCAGCGACACCTGAACTTCAACCGAACCGGAATCATGTTCATGAGTTTTAAATTTGCTGATAATCGTAGTTTTTTCTTCTTTAGAAATAGCCATTTAATTGAACCCCCTTAAGGACATATTTAATTTTAATTTGTATCTAATTTGTTATGTGTCGGAATTAAATTCCGCCTTTTTAATTTGTGATTGGTCGGAATTAAATTCCGCCCAATATATAATAAAGTTAAAGTTTAACGTTAATATTGACTGTCGGTATAATATTTTTAATCAAAAAATCTGCGTCTTTTTCTATGAAATCATGCGGCAATGCGTTAGAAACGTCAAAACCTCCGGCGCTTGTTCTTCTGAGGCTGTAAAGCTGAGCCGGAATATCGAATTTATCCATTATTTCCTGAGCAATAGCCCTTATATATGTCCCTTTAGAAACGGTGCATTTAAAATCTATAAAAGGATTGCCGGCAGATTTTATTTCAAAATTATATATTTTAACGACCGACGTAGGGTTATCGGTAACTACGTCGATATTATTTCTCGCATACTTATATAGAGGAATACCCTTATATTTTCGCGCGCTGAAAGCCGGTATCTTCTGGATAAAATCTCCCGATATATTTTTCAAATAAGCGGCTATGCTTTCTGCTTCGGAATCCGACACTTCCCTGAAACCGTTTTGTCTGCCTGTAATATCAAGAGTATCGGTGCTTATTCCAAGCCTTAAAGTTCCTTCGTAAGATTTAGGCATATTAACCAAACGATCCTGAAGTTTGGTCGCATTATTTAGAAGGACAGGCAAAACTCCGGTGGCAAACGGATCAAGCGTACCCGCATGCCCTACCTTTGAACAGTTAAGCCGTTTTTTTATATGATAATCTACATTAAACGAGGTCATATTTTCCGGCTTATCTATAACCAAAACTCCGCTTAAACCTTTATCGTATATTTTCATATTTTTTATGCTTTTTCGTTTAATATCTCGCCGCAATATCTATATACTTCTTTTTTAATTTCATTTATATCGCCGTTTACTTTGCATCCTGCGGCAAATTTATGCCCGCCTCCTCCGAACTTTTCGGCAACGTATGCGACGTTTGCATAACTTTTTGACCTGAAATTTAACCTATACTGGTTGAAACCGGTTTCCCTGAAAAATATTGCAATTTCTACTCCCTGAATAGACCTCGGATAGTTAACGAAATTTTCATACAGTCCGTTAATTTTTCCGGAATCGGCTTCTTTAAGAACGTCTTCTATCATTTTTTTTGTGCCGACCATAGATGCAACTTTTCCGCCTGATGAAAATTCTAATGTATTCAGGCTCTTTCCAAGCAAAAAATACATCTCGGCGGGTTTAGTCTCAAAAAGTTCGGTAGCTATTGCAGAAGGATCCATATTATATTCGTTTAACACAGAACATATATAGAATGATCTTTTATTTGCCGAAGAGTAATGGAAAGAACCGGTATCCGTAAGAATAGACGTGTATAAAGAAAGCGCTATATCGCCACTTATAAAAGACAATATTTTAGCGCGTTCTTCTTTATCGCAAGGCAAAGGTTCCGAAAATTTATCTCCAAGGAAATTATCGAACGGCGAATATCTAATATTGTTTATATATGCCCCGTATGCAAGAAAAAGGTAAAACAGAACTTCTCCTGCAGAACTTGCATCAGGCAGGACGAGATTTGCATGCCCGAAATACGTATTGGTAAAATGATGGTCTATATTAATTATTCTGTTTATTCCCGAAAGCTGTTCATAATTCGAACCTATTCTGGAAAATTCGCCGCAATCTACTACAATAAGAAGATCTATAGGCTCTTTTGGAAATTCGTTTAAAAATTTATCCGACTCCGGTAAAAATTTCAAATTAGCAGGTATCTGATCTTTTTCGTAAAGATATACTTCTTTATCCAAAGATTTCAAAAATAATCCCGTCGCTATAGCGGAACTTATAGCATCTCCTTCCGGATTTTCATGGGTAGATACCATTATTTTTTTTGACGTTTCTATTATGCGGAATATTTCGTCGGCAGTATTTTTAAAAGCGTTTAAATCCGAAACCGAATAATCTTTCTTTGGAGATATCATAAATTTATATGCTTTTTTGTTTTATTTGTTTAATTTATTAATTTTATAATTGTTTATTATATTATTTATTTCAAATGCCTGCTTTAATCCGTCGTAATATTCAAATCTTATTTCCGGAACAACTCTTAAAAGCACCTTTGAAAAAACTACTTTTTTAATAAAATTTTTAGAACTTTCAAAACCGCTTAATGCTTTTTTAATTTCTTTCTCGGAACCCATAACGCTGAAAAATATTTTACAAAATTTCAGGTCTTTAGAAATTTCGGCGTTTATAATAGTAACATTTTTTAGTCTTGTATCGTTTACTTCAAATTCTAAACATAACGATACTTCTCTTGCTATAAGTTCGGCGACTCTTTTATTTCTTTCTATCAATTTTCCTAAAACCTCTTTTATTATTTTATTTGACCGTCTTGGGATTCCAGAGTCTGTTTTATATATTCTATATCAAAAGCTTCTATTATATCGCCGGTCTTTACGTCGTTGAAATTTTCAAGCAAAATACCGCATTCAAAATTAGCCTGAACCTCTTTAACGTCGTCTTTAAATCTCTTAAGAGAATTTATATGCCCCGTATATACTACCACATTGTCTCTCAGTAATCTTACGTTAGAAGACCTTTTAATAATGCCGTTCAAAACGAAAGAGCCTGCAACGGCTCCGAATTTTGGAACGTTAAAAACATTCCTTACTTCGGCTTTTCCTGTAATTTTTTCGTTTTCTATGGGAGCAAGAAGTCCTTCCATAGCATCTTTAATGTCTTTGACTGCATCGTAAATTATGCTGTAGTACCTTATTTCTATTCCTTCCGTTTCGCTTAAAGCCGAAGCTTTTGGTTCCGGTCGTACGTTGAACGCTATAATTATCGAATTGGTAGCTTTTGCAAGCATAACGTCGCTTTCCGTTATAGCGGAAGCGCCGCCGTGAATAACGTTTACCTTTACTTTTGGATTGGAAAGTTTTTTAAACGACTGTATTAAAGCCTCCATCGAGCCGTAAACGTCTGTTTTGACGATTAGCTTAAGTTCTTTTACGTCGCCCGTTTTAATCTTTTCATACAAACCTTCAAGGGTTAATCTTGCATTTGAATTAAGTTCCGATTCTCTGTGTTTCAACTGTCTTTCCAAACTTATTCTTTTTGCTTCTTTTTCGTCTTTAAGTGCGATAAAATTATCTCCGGGAGACGCAACTCCTTCTAATCCGAATATCTCGACGGGAGTAGAAGGTCCGGCCGATGATATTTTATTTCCTTTATAATCCAGCATAGCTCTGACTTTAACGTAATATAAACCGCAGACTGCGCTGTCGTTAACGTTTAACGTTCCGCTCTGAATCAATACCGTGGCAACCGGCCCCCTGCCTTTATCGAGCTTTGCTTCTATAACTGTTCCTCTTGCGGGTTTATTTGGATTTGCTTTTAATTCCAATATCTCAGCTTGAAGAAGAATAAGTTCTAATAGTTCTTTTATTCCGGTACCTGCTTTAGCGGAAACCTCCGCATAAAGGGTAGTTCCGCCGAGTTCTTCGGAAACAAGACCGTATTCTAACAGGCTGTTTTTAATTTTAGCGGGGTTAGCCCCCGGCTTGTCTATTTTATTTATTGCAACTATAATAGGAACGTTTGCCGCCTTAGCATGATTAATAGCTTCTATAGTCTGGGGCATAACTCCGTCGTCTGCCGCAACGACTAAAACTACGATATCCGTTATACCGGCTCCTCTTGCCCTCATTTCAGTAAAAGCTTCATGTCCGGGAGTATCTAAAAAAGTTATCATGGAACCGTCTATTTTGACGCTGTATGCTCCGATGTGCTGAGTTATGCCGCCGGCTTCGTTGGAAGTTACGTTTGTCTTTCTAATGGCATCCAGCAGGGAAGTTTTTCCGTGGTCTACGTGACCCATGACCGTAACTACCGGAGCTCTGGGTAAAAGCGATTCTTCCGTATCAACGGATTCTTCCAAAGCTACCGCTTCGTTAAAACTAACGTTTTCAACGGTATATTCGTATTCCGATGCTATAAGGGACGCTGTATCCACGTCTATTACGTGATTCATGGTAGCAATAATTCCGATGTCCATTAGTTTTTTTATAACTTCTGCGGCTTTAACTCCAAGAGCCTGCGACAGCTCGTTAACGGTAATACCGCTGCTGATTTTTATTACCTTTTTGGAAGCTTTTTTCTCCGGTATTATCTGTTGGACATGCTTAGCCTGCTTGCCGTGCTTGCCGCCGAATTTTCTTTTATTGTGCTTTCTAAAAACAAAAGATTCGCCTTCTTCCGACGTATCAATAAATTTCTCGTTTTTAGAAAATTTTAACTGAGGTCCTTTCTTTATTTCTTCTTTTTTTACGGGTTTTTTATGTCCTGAAGCATCGGCGGTTTCTTCGGCCAACGCTTTAACTTTCGATACGTCTAAGGTCTTTATTACGCTAAGAACGTCCGGTTTTTGAACGGGTTCGTTTTTTGCTCCTTTTTTTAATTTATCCGTCTTTTCTTTTTCTTTTGATTTTTTTTCCGATAATTCGGCGTCTTGCGGCTGTTTAGTTTTTACCTGCCCTTTATTTGCTTTATCGGTTTCGACGGAAGCAACGGTTGCGGCAGAAACTTCGGCGGGAACGGCGGGTAATTTTTTTTCGATATTTCCGGCTATTTCAGCTTTACCCTCATCTGCGGAAGTCGTCGGTTCAGGCAAATTAACTTTAGATACTTCCGGCTCTGCAGCGCTCGCCCTTCTTCTTATAACTCCCTTAGAAACTCTTCTTTCTTCCATTATTTTTTTCCTTGTCGATAAAGATGTTTATATCGTATCCTGTTCTATTTTTTCTTTCAGTTCTAAATCCGCTTTAATTTTTTCCAAATATTCTATTGCGGAATTTATAATTTTTTCCGCTTTTTTATTATCGACCGTAATATCCTTAGCTAATTTATCGGCGCCGGCGCCGGCAATGCTTTCAATAGAAACATAACCGTTTTGATAAAGAAGTTTAGCGGTAATATCTCCAACACCTGGTATTTCCAGTAGTTCTTTATAGGCGTTCTTATCTTTAGAGCCTATTTTGGACTGGCTTAATATGTCCAATTTATAGCCTATAAGCTTGGAAGCAAGCCTCACGTTCTGTCCCTGCTTGCCTATAGCAAGGGCAAGCTGATCGTCGGGAACTATAACCGTAATAGTTTTTGAATCTTCGTCTATCGTTATATTGGAAACCTCTACCGAACTTAATGCGCTCACGGCAAACTTTGCCTGATTATCGGAATAAGGTATAATATCTATTTTTTCGCCCCTTAGTTCGTTAGTTATACTCTGTATCCTTATGCCTCTCATACCGACGCATGCGCCGACAGGATCTATGTCTTTGTTTGTTGTAGCTACCGCTATTTTAGACCTGAAACCCGGCGCTCTTGCAACCCTGACTATTTTAACCGTACCGTCGTATATTTCGGGAACTTCCGTTTCAAAAAGCTTGGTCAAAAATTCATCCGAGGCACGGGACAGAACAAGCTTTGGTCCGCCTTTTTCCATTTTAATATTGGATAAAACGGCTCTTATCCTGTCATGCGGCCTGTATGTTTCGCTGAATATTTGCTCCTGCCTCGGTAAAATAGCTTCAGTTTTTCCAAGATCGACTATTATCATAGATTTTTCTACTTTTCTTACTAAGCCGCTTACGATTTCTCCTCTGCGTTCGTTAAATTCGTTAAAAATATTTTTATGCTCTATTTCTTTTATTTTTTGAAAAATAATCTGCTTTGCAACCTGCGCTTCTATCCTGCCATATATATTTTTTTCGACTTTTAATCCAAGAATATCGCCCATAATTGCACCCGGATCAGCTTTCAGAGCTTCTTCTAGAGATATTTCCGTTTTAGGGTTTTTAACGTCTTCGACAACCTTCTTAAACATAAAAATTTCTATCTCTCCGGTTTCATCCGTAAAATGCGATTCAAGATCGTATCCCTGTCCTAGATTTTTTCTGGCAATTGCTAAAATAGCCTGCTCCAAAGCTTCAACGACTAATTGTTTTTCGATGTTCTTATCTTTAGATACCTGGTCGATTACAGGATTTAGATCGCTTATAATAATCTGGGGCACCTTAAAACTCCTTAATTTTATTAATTAATATTATAAAATATATACTATACTACTAAAAGATTTCCTTTTTTTATGTCGCAAAAATCGACTTTTACAATTTTATTTTCTATTTCGTCTAAAATTGAGACTTTTTTATTTTTGTCTCCGCCCGAAACCTCGGCTATTTCACCTATAAGATTAACTCTGCCTTCGGTTTTATTTTTTAAAACTATTTTAGCTCTTTTTCCGATAAATTTTTCATAATCGTTAAACTTTATAAGTACCCTGTTAACGCCGGGAGAAGAAACTTCAAGCGTATATTTAAATTTTATGATGTCTTTTACATCTAAAATCATTCCTATCTCTTTAGATATTTCCGATAAAACCGATATATCGACGCCTTTTTCCGAATCTACGTAAACCCTTAAAATTACTCCGCTGTTTTTTTTCGCGGGAAAAAATACGGCGCCTACTAAATAACATCCGTAATAAGGCACTATATCTTCTATAATCCTTTCTAAGTCATTAATTAAATTTTCGTGCATAAAACAAAAAAAGCGGGTAAAACCCACTTTATATAAAAAACAAAATTAGGTGAAACTTTTTTATATACAACTAGATATTAAAATTATAATTAAAATTTAATAAAATATCAACAATAAATTTTATGTTTATATTTTACGGAATGCAAAAAAAGACCGCAAGACGGAGCGCATACGGAATTGCAAATAAAGTTTCTTTCTTTCAACATTTTTTTTAAACAGTCTATATCGGTTTTTCCAGTTCCGCAAAAAATTAATGCTCCTACTATTCTTCTGACCATGTTTCTCAAAAACCCGCCGCCTTCTATAAAAATATCGTATCCGTAATTTTCTTTGCATATTTTTATTTCACTTATGATCCTGTTATAATTTTTATTTTTTTCATTTCTTTCCTTTCTCGTAAAATTAAAAAAATCGTTCATTCCAAGAAAAACTGAGGCTGAGCGGCTCATCAAGGCAAAATTCAATTCTTCTTTTACAAACCACGATTTGTTAATTAATAGAGGGCTTCTAAAGCCTGAATTAATTTTATAAAGATACGTTTTTGACAGGACATCGCGGGTAGCATGGAAAGAATCGTGGACGATCTCTATGTTTTTTATAGATATATCATTAGGAAGAATACCGTTTAACGCTATTTTAAATTTATTAATATCGTAAAAAAACGGAAGTTTAAAATTGGCAACCTGGTTTAACGCATGAACCCCTGCATCGGTTCTTCCGGAGACTAATAGCTTTACATCGGTTCCGGTAAATATTTTTATAGCTTTGTTAATCTCGTTTTCCACGGTTTTACCGCCGCAACGGCTGCCGGTTTCGGATTGAGACTGCCAGCCTTCGTAATTGGTTCCGCAATATTCTATAACCGCTAAATAATTCATTCTACCGTTATATTATCTTATTATCTGCCGTTACCGCATTTTGAAAGTATATATCTTAACGACCTCAAAGACAAACCCAAGGTTTTAGCCGCTTCCAATTTAGAGTTTTCTTTTTTTATACTGTCCGCAACTATATATTTTTCTACTTCTTTTATAAAATCGGCCAGCGTCAATTTTCCATGCCGTTTCTTTAAATTTTCAAAAATTCCGGCTATTTCCGCCATATAATAGTCCATGTTAATATCATCCGTTTTGCGGATATTCGTATCTGGAATATTTTTATAAACCTGCAAAGAAAGATTTTCTTTTCCATCGTGTTTATTTTTTTCTAAAATATAATCCGGCAGGCAGTCTAAAACAATCTCTTTATCTTTATTTAATAAGGGCTCTTCCTCGGTATCCGAACCGCCGCAGTAAATACAAGCTCTTTCTATTATGTTTTCCAGTTCGCGTATATTGCCAGGATAATCATATTCCGTAAGAAACGCAAGAGCTTCCTGCGAAATTGAAGCGATAGATTTAGAATATTTTTTTATAAAATACGGGATTAATTCCGGCAAGTCTTCTTTATGTTCTCTGAGCGGCGGCATTAAAATATTTATTTTGTTCAACCTGTAATAAAGGTCTTCCCTAAATTTCCCCTCAGATATTAAAGCCGGCAAATCTTTATTTGTAGCGGCTATTATTTTAACGCCCAGAGACTCTTCTTTGTTTGAGCCTAATTTCCTGTATGTTTTTTCTTGAAGAATCCTAAGCAGTTTAACCTGAACCTGCATAGGCAGATCGCCTATTTCGTCCAGAAAAAGTATGCCTCCGTCGGCGCACTTTATTAATCCGGTTTTATCGGTTTCCGCTCCGGTAAAAGTCCCCTTGGCATAACCGAACAATTCGCTTTCTACGAGATTATCGGGGATTGCAGCAATATTTACAGGGACAAAAGGTATTTTTTTTGAATCGTTAGAATTTTTAGAATAAATTTCGTAAATTAATCTTGCCGCCAGTTCCTTGCCGGTTCCGGACTCTCCCGTTAAAAGTATAGTGGTAAAACCTTTAGAAACACGGTTTAAATCGTTAAGAACCGAGTTTATGGCTTTCGAAGAACCTATAATGCCGCCTCTTAAAAACACCGTTTTTTTTAAATCGTTAAGTTCGTCTAAAACCGAAAAATAATCCAACGCATTTTTAATTACTATTCTGAGATCTTCATTGTCTAAAGGTTTTGTAAGGTAATCGAAAGCGCCTAGTTTTATAGCTTCTATTCCTATTTTGACATCCGAATATGCAGTCATTAATATAACCGGAATTTTGCCGTAATTTGAAGCCGATTCCCTGTATTTTTGTTTTACGTGCTTTATTAAATCCATTCCTGATACCTCCGGCATTCTTACGTCGGATATTATTAAATTAAAAACTTGTGTTTTTAAAAGTTCTAAAGCCGAATTTCCGCTCTGCGCCGTAACAATCTCATAACCGTCTATTGAAAGAAGTATGGCAAGCGATTCAAGAATAGATTTTTCGTCGTCGACTATTAGTATTCTCTGTTTATTGTTCATTTTAACGCATTTGTTTATTTAATAAATTAATTATTAACCGGTCATGACGGTATATCTATTTTAATTAAAGTACCTACAGATTTTCTGCTGACTATGTTTACGTTCCCCCCAAGGCTTTCGGTCACGGAATATACTATCGACAATCCCAGTCCAAAACCGTTTTCTTTAGTTGAAAAAAGAGGCTTGAATGCATTTCTAAGAGTAAAATCGTCCATACCTTCTCCGTTATCGGCAACTGTTATAGAAATAATATTTTTTTCTTCAGTTTTTTTCTCCTTTTTAGCTCCTATCCTTACGATTCCTTTTTTTTTATTTTCTTTTATTAAATAAGACGTGCTCATTTCGACCGATTGCACCGCATTTTGAATTAAATTTGAAAATATTTGAATAATTCTGTTTTTGTCCAAATATATCCTTTCTTCTTTACCGACCGAATTATGAATTTTTACTTCCGTACCGCCGGTATATTTTAATATTATCTCATTTATGAGCTGATATAAATTAAAATTTTCGGAATTGCGGTTTGCCGCCGTCGATTTTGTTTTTATTAATCCTAAAAAATCAGTTACTAAATTGTTAAGCCTGTCGGATTCGGTTTTTATTATATTTATCAATCTTTTATGATCTGATTCTTTAATGCTTGAATATCCCGAATCCAGAACATAAGCGGACGTATTTATAGCCGATAGAGGATTCCTTATTTCATGTGCGAGCCAGCCTGCAAATTTACCGGCAGTTTTAAGGCTTTCGTTTATTCTGGATTCCATTTCTAATTCTTTTATGTAAGTTATATCTTTGAAAAGCAGAATATAATTTCCTACTCTGCTCTCGTTAACCGAATGCTCCGTAACTGCAAAACCTAAAACGGTATTTTTATGGTTAATTTCAAATCGGTTACCGTCTTTTTTCTCTTTTTTCAAAAAAGCGTTAACAGGAAAATTTTCGAAAATATCGGTTATCTTGAGGTCGAAATCAAAAAGAATTCCGGTTTTATTTTTAAAATTTCGTTCAGAATCCAGATTAACGATTTTAACCGCCGCTTCGTTTATAAAAACTATATTAAAATTTTCATCTACTACGATAATCCCCTGAGAAAAAGAGTTAAACAGCTCTCTGTTAAAATTTTGCGATTTTTTTATAAATTCGTCTTTCTCTATTATTTTATTGCTTAAATTGCCGAGTTCGCCGGAAAAACGGTAAAAGACCCAAGTAAATATTAAAACGCCGAGTATGTTGGTGCTCGTAACAAATAAAAGTTTATCGGGATTATACAAAAAATAATAATGACTGCCTATGTCGAAATAATAATGAAGATCGGCCGACACCCCTATAGCTAATGACGAAGCAATGCCGTATATTAAAACTCCCGATTTTAAAAAAATAAATCCCGCTATAAGAATTAGAAGATAATATAAAAATATGAACTTATCGTTTAAACCGCTGCTTAATATGATTATTAGAGATATAACGATAAAATCTAACGATAACTGAAAAAAACCAAAAAAAACCAAAAATTTATAATTGTCTTTTTTTCTAAAAAAAAACAAAATTACATAATAAATAATAGTTATAGATATTACAAAGGCGGTAAAAAAATATATAAAGACAGAGTAACGAATTATATCTTTATAATTTAGAAGGACGTATGACAGGACTATTAAAGAAAAGGCTAAAACTCTAAAAGTTATTGCAAATTTTAACTTGTTGTATAAATTTTTAAAATCTCCTTCATTAATTTTTTTCATCCCTTAATGGCTTTTCCCAAATTGAATATCGGTAAATACATGGCTACTACAAGCGTGCCTACTACAATACCAAGAAATACGATAAGCGCCGGCTCCAACATCTGGGTAAGATTATTAACGGCATTATCTACCTCTTCATCGTAATAATCGGCTACTTTTGCAAGCATAGCATCCAGATTTCCCGTTTTTTCTCCTACGGTAATCATCTGAATAACAAGCGGAGGAAAAAGGTTGGTTTTGTTTAATGACGAGCTTAAAGGCGAACCTGAAGAAACCTCGTCTTTCGTCCGCATTAAAGATTCTTCTATTATCTTATTGCCGCTTGTCTTAGAAACTATTTCTAATCCCGCAAGTATCGGCACGCCGCTTTCTACCATAGTCGAAAGCGTTCTCGCAAATCTTGCTATAGCGACTTTTTTCAGCAGGATGCCTATGACCGGTATCTTCAGAACCATTCTGTCGATATTGCGCTTTCCGTTTTCCCTCTTTCCGTATGCTTTAAAAGCAAATATCAAAATGCCTAATGCAATAATAATATACAGTATATATGCTCTCATAAAATTAGAAAAATCTATTACGTCTCTTGTCAGTGCCGGCAGTTTAGCGCCTACGCTTGCAAAAAGATTGGCAAAAACGGGGATTACGAACGTCATTAGTATTATAATTACGCCTACCGCAACGCTTAAAACTACTATAGGGTATATCATTGCACCCTTTATCTTTCTTTTTAATTTTAATATTTTTTCAAAATAAACCGACAATCTTTTGAAAACTCTGTCTAATACTCCTCCTTTTTCGCCCGATTCGACTAAATTAACGTAAAGTTCGTTAAAAACTTTCGGAAATTTTCTCAAACTGTCCGATAAAGAAGCGCCGCTTTCTATTCCTTCTTTTATCTTTGTAAGAATACCCTTTAGGTCTTTATTTTTCTGCTGTTCAATCATTATGGAAAGACCTTGCAGTATGGGAACTCCAGATTCTATAAGCGATGAAAACTGTCTCGTAAAAGCTATCAAGTTGTTATCGCTTATTTTTGTATTAGGACTGATTTCTCTGTTTCCCTGAAGGCTTAAAGTAAAAAATTCATTTTTTTTCTTGACGCTTATAGGATAAGCATCCATTTTTCTTATCGCTTCTATAACCTGCTCATTATTATCGGCAGTAATTTCGCCTTTTACATACTCTCCTGAATGTTTTTTGCCTTTCCACTGATAAGTCGCCATTTAAAAGTTTCTCCGATTATAAATTACTAAAATCTATTCCCGAAAAAGGGTTGTCTGCGCCGATGCCGGTTTTCCCGACGGAAGCGCCTGGAGTATTAGAAGGCTTGTTTGATGCCGTATTTAATCCTCCTTTAGACGTTAACCCTGAATTTATAGCCTGTTTCAGCTCCTCCGCATCGGACGACCTGCTATATGCTTCTTCTTCGCTTATTATTTTTTTATTCACCAAAGAAGCAAGCGCCTGGTTAAGCGTCTGCATGCCGTATTTTTCCTGCCCCAATTGAAGTTGGGAATATATTTGATGTATTTTATTTTCTCTAATTAAGTTTCTAATAGCTGCATTGGGAATCATTAACTCTGCGGCCAGAATCCTACCCGGAGTGTCGATTCTTGGAATAAGAGTCTGGGAAAGAACGGCGACGAGCGAAAGAGAAAGCGACGATCTTACTTCCGGCTGCTGATTCGGAGGAAATATGTCTATAACCCTGCTTATAGTTTGAACGGCAGAGTTTGTATGAAGCGTACCGAACGTAAGATGTCCGGTTTCCGCTATTGTAAGGGCGGCCTCCATAGTCTCCATATCTCTTATTTCGCCGACGAGAACGACATCGGGGTCTTCCCTTAAAATATGCCTTAAAGCTTCCGAAAAACTGCTTGAATCCTGACCTATCTCTCTCTGATTGACTAAACATCCTTTATGCGGAAAAACATACTCGATAGGATCCTCGATAGTAATAATATGTTCGCGTCTAGTCTGATTAATTGCATCTATCATTCCCGCAAGCGTAGTAGTTTTACCCGAACCGGTAGGTCCGGTAACTAAAACGAGACCTCTCGGCGCCTTAATAATTTCTTTAACCATGGGTGGAAGACCGAGATTGTCGATAGAAGGAATTTCATGCGGTATAACCCTGAACGCGCCTGCAATCGAACCCCTGTCGTAATATAAATTGCCTCTGAATCTCGAAACGCCTTTCTGGCTGAAAGAAAAATCTAATTCATGGGTTTCTTCGAACTTCTTTTTCTGAAGATCGGTAATAATGCTGTAACAAAGTCCCTGCGTGTCTGCGGGACTGAGAAGCGGAAAATTTAACGGAACCAATGAGCCCCTTAATCTTATTTGCGGAGGAGTCCCTGCGGCTATATGAAGGTCTGAAGCGCCTTGATCCACCGTGGTTTTTAATAAATCTGCTATGGAAGGCATATGCGGCTCCTTTTATATACGTCGATATATTTTAATTATATTTAATATTTTTACTAATAATATATAGCATAATAATATTAATGATTAATGTCAAGCGTTTCAAATTATATATCTATATTATTCGAATCCAAATATTGAATTATCTCCTCCAATGAAGTAATCCCTTCTAAAAATTTTTCTTTTGCCGATTCTCTAAGCGCTTTCATTCCCTTATCTACGGCAGTATTATGTATTTCGGATTCGTTGGCATTTTCATAAATTTTATTTTTAATATCGTCGTTTACGTCCAAAACTTCGTATATTGCTATCCTTCCCTTATATCCGGTTTTGTTGCAGGCGTTGCAGCCCTTTGCCTTATAAAAACGTTTGCCCGAAAGTTCCTGCATATTGAATCCTAGTTTTAATATTGCATTTACATCCGGATAATACGGTTCTTTGCACTCGGCGCATAATTTTCTTATAAGCCTCTGGGCAATGATAAGGTTCAAACTTGAAGCAACCAAAAAAGGCTCTACTTTCATGTTAATAAGCCTTGAGATTGTAGAAGCGGCACTGTTTGTATGAATGGTCGAAAGCACTAAATGCCCCGTAAGCGCCGCTTTTATGGCAATTTCGGCAGTTTCTAGATCTCTAATTTCGCCGACCATTATTATATCGGGGTCCTGCCTCAAAAACGACCTTAATGCGGAAGCAAACGTCAAACCTATTTCTTCGTTAACTAAAACCTGATTAATACCCTGAATATTATATTCGACTGGATCTTCCGCCGTAGAAATATTCACGTCCGGTCTGTTTACGTCCGAAAGAGCGCTGTATAACGTGGTGGTTTTACCCGAACCGGTAGGTCCGGTAACTAAAATCATGCCGTATGGCTTATGTATAGCATTTTTGAAGTCTTTTAACTGCTGTTCCGAAAATCCGAGTTTTCGCATATCGAGCTGTAAATTGGCTTTATCTAAAACCCTGATGACTATTTTTTCTCCGAAAAGAGTCGGAAGGCATGAAACTCTCATATCGACTTCTTTGTTGTCCATCCTCGCCTTAATTCTTCCGTCCTGAGGGAGCCTTCTTTCCGCTATGTCTAATTGCGCCATTATTTTAAGCCGGGACGTTATCGGATTTTTTAACTGTCCGGGTATTTTCATCTGCTCTATTAATTTGCCGTCGATACGATATCTTATTCTTACTATCGTTTCGTAAGGTTCTACATGTATATCGCTTGCATTAAGTTTTACGGCATCCAAAAGAACCTTATTTACAAATCTTATAATAGGCTGTTCCGATGACGACCTTTGAAGTTCGGATATATCCAATTCTTCATTGGTTTCTTCTATGGCAATGGAATTAAGATAATCTTTATTTTCCGTAAGAATACTTGACGCGTTATAATATTTAGATAAAGCTGAGGCTATCTCGTTTTCCGATGCGACTACGACTTCTATATTTAAACCCGTTAAAAATTTTATATCGTCTAAAGCTTCTACCCTTGTAGGGTCGGCTACAGCAAGATACAGAGTATTGCCCTGCCTTTTAAAAGGGATCACCTGCAGTTTAACCGCTAAATCGGGAGGAATAAGCTTTATTACGCTTTCTGGAATTTCGTTATCGAGGAGATTTACCGTAGCGGCGCCGAACTCTTTGGAAAGAAAAGAAACAAGGTCGGCATCTTTAATAAAACCTAACTTAGTCAGCTGTCTGCCTATACTGCCGCCGTAACGTTTTTGTTCTTCTAACGCGGAATTTAATTCCGCAGGGGTTATTATGCCGTTTTTAACTAAAATTTCGCCGAGTTTTAAATCTTTTAGCTTTTCCCCTTTTGAAATTCCGCTGCGGATCCTCTCCTGCATCAGAAGAGCGTTGGATATATCGTCTTTTTTGGCGACGCCGTGCTTTACTAATATATCGCCTAATTTATCGCTAGTAAAATTAGAAGGCGTCATAAAATCGTTATTCATATTGATACCGTCGCGATTATACAATAATAAACATGTAATTTTTAACGATAAGTTCGCTTATTAAATTTTACCACATAAGCATATTTTTTAAAATATACCGCTTAAAAAATCTTTAATGCAATCAAACTCGATTTTTCTGCCCGTCCATATATAAAAACTTTCTATAGCTTGAAATAAAAGCATGGAAAGTCCGTTTGTAAATTTCAAACATTTCTCTTCTAATCCGTTTGAAAGAAAAGAAGATTTTTCGGAATAAGATATGTCCATGAAAAAAAAATTATTTTTAAAAAATTTTAGGCGGCTTAAAAGGCCGTCGGCAAAATTTTTGTTCCCATCCGAAGGGGTTACCGTATTGATTAATATATCGCAACCTTTAATAGAGGCAATATCGGTTTTTTCCGAAATACCGTTAAATTTAAAATCGGAACAAATAATTTCGGTAAAAGAATTTAAAGATTGCTTCCATAAATCTGCTTCTTTTTTTAGTTTTTCCGCATTGGAGAAACTGCGGTTTATTATCAGAACATATTTTGCGTTGGATTTTATTAAAGCATACAATACCGCTCTTGCCGCTCCTCCTGCCCCTAACAGAATAACGGTTTTGCCGCTTAAGTCTTCGTTAAATTCATAATTTACGGCATTAATAAAACCCGTTATATCGGTGTTATAACCGCGATAAAAACCGTCAGGCTCTAAATTAATCGTATTGACGGCGCCTATCGTTTCGGCCTGGCAGTCTAAACAATCTAAATATTCCAGAACTTCGGTTTTATAAGGCTGAGTTACGTTTGCTCCTTTCATCCCCATAGCCTTGAAACCTTTAACCGCGGCGGGAAACAGTTCCGGAGAAACGTCGAATTTACCGTAACATAAATTTATATCGAGGAGTTTAGCTATAGAATTGTGAATTAAAGGGGAAAGGGTGTAATCTATTTTATATCCAAAAATACCGCATAGACTCAAGTTGAAGTCCTTACTTATTTTCATATTGAGTTCATCAGCATCTGCTTTAAAAGATAGTCTATTTTCGCCGCTTTCTTATCGTCTATAAACATATAAACGTATCTTTCTATATCCTGAATAGTTTTAGTCAGCGCCTGTTTGTCTCCGCTATTTAAAACATTATAATCGACGGGTACTTTTTCGGCTTTATTTCCTAACTGCTCCTTAAGTACCTTTTTAACGGAATTTATTAATTCCTGCCTGTTTAAATGTTCGTTATGAGGGGGATCGACTTTTATATATCCGCTCTGCAGTAAATTATAGAGGGTTTTAAGAACAAAAAAATCGTTTTCTACGGTCAAAGAAAGAATCTGATTTATGCTTTTTTTTCCGTCCACCAAAGAAAGAACGTTCCATACCGTGGGAGTAAGAGACAGCGGCCGTATATTTCCGCTTCTGTTAGTAACTACCGAAGGAATATAATTTTTCGAAGGTATGACTTTAGAAATCACGGATAATTCATCGCGCCTTTTTTTGCATTCGGTTAAAATAGGCGACAGATCCATAGGATTTGCAAAATTTATTATATCGGGCAAAGGCTTTTCATCGAACGCGAATTCTCCGTTGGTTAAGAATAGTATATAATTTAAAGTCTCCGATATATAACTTGAAGTAAATTCGTTTTCTTTAGATTTTGGAATAGACTCCGATTTAAAAAAATATATGTCGAAACCTGCAGTAGTTTTATAATAAGTACGGTATTTTTCTAATATCTGAAGATAGTCTTTTTTGCCCATATCCAGAAGTTTTACCGCTAATTTTTCCAGAATATTGTTATCGGAAATCGACAGAAAATAAAGCTTGCCTTCTTTAATGAAAAGTTTAGCGGCAAAATTTTCGAATCTTAAATTTAATACTCCCGTTTTTTTTGAAATTTCCAGAAATTTCAAAACGTCGAAAAGTTCCAGATTTGTTATGTTTCCTTTTATGTCCATAATAGCAACCTTTTTATAATTTCTCGTTTAATATTTTATTTTATTATATATTAATTATAATACAATAAAAATATAATGAGTTGATTATTTATGAATTTCAAGTTCTCTAATTAAATGAAATATGAATCTGTTTACCACGCCCACGAATATGGAACCGAAAAACAGAACCGACCCTATTAGAAAATATGACAAGTCTATATTATTAAGAGACGAAATGAAAAAAAATGCTCCCGCCTCCGCAATGAAAAAGAAAAACATAAAAACCCACATGATAGCAAGCCATTTTCCTACAAACCCTCCCGGTATTCTCTTTCTCAAAGAAGCTGCAACAATCATGTTTGCAAACATAATTATAGCGCCAAGCACGACCAGGATGTAAAATAAATTGATAAAACTTAAAGCATGACTTAAGTAGGACATTTTATTTCTCCATTTTTGTGATGGGTCAGAATTGAATTCTATCCCATTGTTATTTAAAAAATTAATATTAATTTAATAATACAAAATAGATATATTTTTTTCAATATATTTTTTTATAAATAATAAAACTTTTTAAATTTAGATTGATATTTTTTTTTG
Organism: bacterium; assembly: GCA_021788495.1. Next base: position 26,847 of record JAJYKQ010000003.1, read on the forward strand.
TTTTTCTTATAATAAAAAATATATGGAAAATATTAATACTTCCGAAAAAAAAATAAACAACTTGACATTTGAAGAAGCGCTTAAAAAATTAGAGGAAAACGTCCTAACCCTCGAAAAAGGCGATATAGGATTAGACGAATCCATAAAAATTTACGAAGACGGAATAAAATATTCGGATTATCTTCTCCAAAGACTTGATTCTGCGGAAAAAAGAATAGAGGAATTAAGCGCAAAAAACGCCGAAAAAGATAAACAGTCTTTCGGCGTCGAAAATTTAAATATATGACCGGCCTGCCTTTATATATAGAAACCAATAAAAAATTAATAGATATCTTCATTAAAGACCATTTTAAAAAAATGGGTTACGGAAAAAAATTTCCGCATAATAAATTTTCCCTTCCGGATACAATGTTATATACTCTTACTACGCCGGGCAAAAGAATAAGGCCTATTATGGTTATGCTTACGGCTGAAAGCCTCGGTTTTTCCGATAAAAAAAAACTGCTTCCTTTCGCATCTTCTATTGAACTTATTCACTCGTATTCTTTAATACACGACGATCTGCCTTCAATGGACAACGACAGCCTAAGGAGAGGGAAACCTACAAGCCACATAGTATTCGGCGAAGCTTCCGCAATACTTGCAGGCGACGCTCTTCTTGCGGAAGCTTTCGCCATGCTTTCCGATAAAAATTACTGCGGATGGCTGGAACCGGAAAAAACGTTAAGTATAATCAGGGAACTTGCATACGCCTCCGGAGCAGGAGGTCTTGTCGAAGGGCAGTTTCATGACGTCGATTCTTTCGGCAAACTTTTGAATCCCGAACAAATAGAATACATCAACGAAAAAAAAACGGCGTCGCTTATTTCGGCTGCTTGCGCCGTGGGTGCAATTTTGTCCGGAAAAGACGAACCGGCAGTATTAGAATTTAAAAGATTCGGATTAAATTTAGGATTAGCTTTTCAAGCCGTAGACGATATTCTCGGTATTTTAGGAAACGAAGAGGTTATAGGAAAAACGGCGGGCATCGACAAAATAAACCGCAAATCCACCTTCGCCGAACAAATGGGCATTGAAAAAACTAAAGAGCTTATTAAAGAATACAACGAAATAGCGCTATCGTCTATAGAAAAAACAGGCGCCGAAAAGACATTGCTTATAGAATTAATAAATTATCTTACCGACAGGATAAATTAAATTATTTAGACTAAATACAAAAACTTTTTCTATGATACTGGAAAAAATAAAAAAACCGAACGACGTAAAAGACTTAAATATAAATGAGCTTGAACTGCTTTCGGACGAACTTAGGAAAGAAATAATTTCCGTATGCTCCGGTAACGGCGGACACATTGCGTCGAGTCTCGGCGTCGTCGAACTTACGGTTGCGCTTATAAAATCTTTCGATTTCGAAAACACAGACAAGATTATATGGGACGTCGGACACCAGTCTTATCCTTATAAAATTCTTACGGGAAGAAAAGAAAAATTTAATACATTAAGAAAATTAGGCGGTATATCGGGTTTTCCGTCAATATCGGAAAGCAGATACGATTATTTCGGCACTGGCCATGCAGGTACGTCTATATCCGCCGCGCTCGGCATGAGCGTGGCAAAAGATTTAAAAAACGATACGGAAAAGAACGGAAGAATTATAGCCGTCATAGGAGACGCTTCAATTTCAAACGGACTGGCTCTCGAAGGCTTAAATAATGCAGGCTCGTTAAAAAAAGACGTCATAGTTATACTTAACGATAACGAGATGTCGATATCTAAAAACGTTGGAGCTATTTCTAATTATTTGAATAAAATAATGAGCGGTAATTTTTATCAGGGCTTAAGAAAAGAAATAGAAAAAATGTTGAAATCTATCCCTTTGTTCGGCTTACAAGTGGCAAAACTTGCGTCTAAATTCGAAGAATCTTTCAAAAATCTTATAGCGCCGGGTATTATCTTTGAAGAACTAGGTTTTACTTACGTCGGACCTATAGACGGGCATAACTTCCAGCATCTGCTCGATTCTTTCGACAACATAAAAAAATTAAAAAAACCGATACTGCTTCATGTTATAACAAAAAAAGGAAAAGGTTACGAACCTGCGGAAAAAAATCCGTCGATATTTCACGGGATTTCAGCTTTTGATAAAAACACGGGTTTAACTTTAAAAAAATCCGGCAACGTTTCATACGGCGAAACGGCTTCCAACTTTCTTGCAGATATGGCATCGGATAACTCCGATATAATAGCCGTAACGGCGGCAATGCCTGATGGAACAGGGCTTTCAAGATTTTCAAAACTTTTTCCCGACAGATTTTTTGACGTCGGCATAGCCGAAGAACACGCCGTAACGTTTGCTGCCGGCGCCGCATCTAACGGATTAAAACCTTTTGTTTTTATATATTCTACATTTCTTCAGCGCTCTTTAGACCAGATAATACACGATGTCTGTCTGCAAAATCTTCCCGTCGTTTTCTGTATAGACAGAGCAGGAATTGCCGGAGAAGACGGCGCAACCCATCAAGGAATATTCGACATATCTTTTTTAAACTACATACCCAACCTAATTTTTATGTCGCCGAGAAACGAATATGAACTTATGCGTATGGTTAAAAGCTCTTTGGTATATGGAAAACCGGTCGCTATAAGATACCCAAAAGCAGAAACTCCTTATTTTGAACTTCCTAAAAAAGAAAGCGTTGCGGTTTTAACCGAAGGAGAATTTGAGATATTGCTTGATGCAGGCAACTTTAAAAATATAGTAATAAGTATAGGCGCGCCGCATACTTCAATATTAAATAAAATACTTAAAATATTTAACGAAAATAATGCCCGAACCCCCGAAAATTTAATCAGTCTTATAGACGCAAGGTTTATTTCGCCTATTTCCGCCGAATTAATAAATAAAATTAAAAATGCGGAAAAAATAATGACCGTAGAAGAAAATGTAGAGTTTTCGGGTTTTGGAGCAAAAATTTTAACTTTGTTAAGCCGGCAAACTAACTTGAATTCATTAGAATATAAAATAGTATCTCTCGGCTCCGATTTCATAGAACACGGATCGCGGTCAGAGCTTCTTGCTTTAAAAGGATTTTCGGAGGAAAGTTTATCGGATACAATAAAAGCTTTTTTTATCTCAGACGGTGAAAAAAATAAGATTAGATATTCTTCTTGCTGAACCTTCGTCGGGATACGACTTAACGAGAAGCAAGGCGGCGGCGCTTATAATGGAAGGTATGGTAAGCGTTAACGGTTTAAAATGCGTCAAGCCCGGAACGCAGGTTGAAATAGACAGTTTAATAGAAATTAAAAAAAACAATCCTTACGTATCGCGCGGAGGATTAAAGCTGAAATGCGCACTGTCGGATTTTAAAATAGACGCAACTGGTAAGAGAATAATAGATATAGGAGCTTCTACCGGAGGTTTCACGGATTGCCTACTAAAAGAAGGTGCGGATTTTGCATTCTGCATCGACGTAGGTTATGGACAGCTTCATTATTCTTTAAGAAACAATCCAAAAATTAAAAATTTGGAAAATACCGACATTAAAACTCTTCCTTTTGAAAAGATAGGAGAAGAAGTAGATATTGCGGTATGCGATGCATCTTTTACGTCGCTTACTAAAATTATCCCGTATATATTAAAATTTGTTAAAAATGAAGGCATAATGCTTTTTTTAATAAAACCGCAATTTGAAACAGAAAACAAAAAAAATATTAAAAAAGGTATAGTAAAAGACGATAAAATACACGAATTAGTAATTAATAAAATAATAGATTTTTCAAAAAATTTGAATCTCGGCGTATTGGGAGTAAAAAAATCATGCATAAAAGGAAAAAAGGGGAATACGGAGTTCTTTATATTGCTGAAAAAAAACGTTTGATAACTGCGGCTTATTTATGTATTGCGCTATTTTTCATTCTTTTTAACGTAATATATTTTACTAAAAAGACTGATGCGGCAAGTCTTACAAGAACGTCTTTAAAATCGGAAACCGTATTTAACGCCGCGGCAGGTTATATTAATTATTACGGCGGAAATTACGGTTCTGCCGTAAAATATTTTAAAAGAGAGCCTTCGTCCTATTTCCAAAAACCTTATTTAAATTATATAACGGCGCTTTTATATTTTAAACAGTCGAAATATAAAAAAGCATTAAAATATATAGATACGGCTTTAAAACTACTATATAAAAGCAACGGTTCCGGAAAATTATCGTCAGCTAATATTAATTATTTGATTCTAAAAGCAAAAATAGAAGCCGGCGGAGACAATATGAAAGGCGCGGTAACTATACTTAAAAGTATTTTAAATAAAAACCCTTACAGCCTAAAAACACTTCTATTCATTGCCAATATTTATATATATGAAAATAATTTGAAAACCGCTGTTTTTTATCTTAACGCGGCAAAAATGCAGCATCCGGGCAATATAGATTCATATTACCTGCTGTCAAAAATATATTCCGTATTAAACGAAAAAAATAATGCCGAAAAAAATCTTATAAGCCTCATCGGTATAGACCCTTATTTTAAAAAAGCATATTTCAGGCTTGCGGCTCTTTACATATTGGATGGAAAAATAAAAAAAGCCGCCGGCATTTTCGATAAATATTTAAAAATAGATCCCTATTCTAAAACGGCGCTTTATCAATCTGCGATATTAGAATACACACAAAAAGAATATTCGAAGGCTAGAAAAAGATTTTTAGATTTTATCGACGTATCCGCAGACAAGAAAAATAATTTCAGGCTGAAAAATAACGCATATTTTTTTATCGGAATTTCATATATATTAGAAAAAAAATATAAAAAAGGGCTTTCGTTTCTGGGTATGCTCAAACCCGGCAGGCATTACATAGACGCTAAACTTGAAACTATGGAAATATACATTAGCCGTTACAAAAAAACGAATAAAACGAAATATAAAAAATATATAATTTCGACTATATCTAAAATGCTTAACGATATTAAAATTAAAAAAAATTTAAAATTTTATTATTTTTCGGCAATAGCCCTGTCGGAAATGAAGGATTATAACCTTGCTGAACTTGTAATAAAAAAAGGTTTATTTAAATTTAAAAACAATACGGCTCTTTTGTATGAATTAGGTTCGGTATATCATTATCTTAAGGCAGATAGAAAAGCCGCCGCCGTTATGAAAAAAATATTAAAAATAAACCCGTACGATGCCTCCGCACTTAACTATTTAGGATATTACCTCGCGGTAAAAAATAAGGATATCAAAACGGCAGAAAAATTGATTAAAAAAGCTCTGTCATACGATAAGGGCTCCCCCTTTATAATCGACAGTCTTGGATTTGTATATTACAGAGAAGGAAAATACGATAAAGCGCTTAAACTATTCAAAACCGCCCTTAAAAGGCTCGGCAAGTCTCCGACCGTTTTAAAACATACGGGCATGGATTATTTAAAGTTGAAAAACTACAAGAAAGCTATAGAATATTTCAATAAATCCTATAAAATGAAGAAAACGACGCAGGTAAAAAAATATATAGACGAATTAAAAAAAATTCATTAATTTTTTTCTAATTTCCTGTAAACGGTTTTTAAACCTATTTTTAAGTCATTTGCGGTTTTTGCCTTATTAAATCCGTTTATTTCGAGCGTCTTTTTTATGATAATATTTTCGGCGTCTTCTAAGCTGATTCCAAATGGAATCTTTATAAAATCTTTACCGCCTGAGTCCGAATAGGTTTCCTTTTTTTGATTTATTTTCTTTAAATAACCGGGTATGGACGATTCGTCTATAACCGAACCCTTAGAAACCGCCGTCATGTATTCTATAATATTTTTAAGCTCCCTGACGTTGCCCGGATAATCGTAATTTAATAAAATATCGAAAACTTCTTTGTTTAATCCCGTAATTTTTTTTCCGTTTTCCTCGGCAAAATCGCTTAAAAAACGCTTAACCAGAAGCGGTATATCTTCCTTTCTTTCCCTTAAAGGTATAAGATTAAGGTTTATTACGTTAAGCCTGTAATATAAATCTTTCCTAAATTCCCCGTTAGAAACCTTTTTGGTTATATCTTGCGATGCGGCTATTATCCTTATATCTATTTTAATAGTTTTGCTGCCCCCGACTCTTTCAAACTCTTTTTCCTGTAAAACCCGCAATATTTTAGTCTGCGTTTTTAAAGAAATTTCCCCTATTTCGTCAAGAAATATAGTTCCGCCGTCGGCAATTTCAAATCTTCCCTTATATAAGGAATCCGCGCCTGTATATGCCCCTTTTTCGTGTCCGAAAAGTTCGTTTTCCAAAACAGTCTCTGAAAGCGCCGCGCAATTTACTTTAACGAAAGATTTATTTTTTCTTTTAGAATTATTAACTATTATGTTGGCAAGGAGTTCTTTGCCGGTACCGGATTCTCCTTCTATAAGAACGGTAGAATTAGTACCGGATACCGAGATTGCGGTATCGACGGTTTCTATCATTTTTCTTGAAGACGTTATAAGGTTACCGAAATTATATTTTTCGTCAAGCCTGTTTTTAAGAATATTTAATTCATCTATGAGGTTTTTATTGGATATTATACGGCTTATCAGCAGATCTAGTTCTTCAAGATTTACCGGTTTGGTTATATAATCGTAAGCACCAAGTTTAATAGCTTCTACCGCCGTTTTGACCGAACTGAAACCGGTAGCTATTATAACTTCGGCATTTTGATTTAAGCCTTCTTTTATAGATTTTAATAATTCCAATCCCGTTCCGTCGGGAAGTTTAAGATCGGTAATTATAATGTCTATTTTATCTTTATTGTTTTCTAATTCGGCTGAAGAGTTTAAAATTTCAAACGCGGATTTGAGACGGTCGGCCGAAAAAACTTTATAGCCCTTAAGGTTGAAATACTCGACAAGACCGTTCCTCGAAGCATCCTCGTCTTCGACTATTAATATATTGACGGATTTTCTATCGGACAATTTCATTTATAGCGATTAATTTACCGCTGCAGCGTTTTTTTTACTGAATTTCTTTCATAATTAAAGAAACCTTCGTTCCAACACCTATGCGGGATTCAATATTTATATCGAATTTATGAGCGTCGGCTATTCTTTTAATCAGGGCAAGACCGAGTCCTACGCCGTTTTTTTTCGTCGTAAAAAAAGGTTCAAAAATTTTATTTAACTCTTTTTTTTCAATGCCGCACCCATAGTCTTCAACCGTTAAACAAACTTTATTTAAGATATAAGAAGAATGTATTAAAACTTCTCCGTTTTTGCCGCCGTACGACTCTGCGGCATTTAATATCAAATTTTTAAAAACTTGAACCATTAAATCTTTATCCATAAAGATATTTATGTTTTTATCGACGGAAGAAAAGAATTTAATTTCTTTCATTGAAAATCCGTCTTTAACCGCTTCGTATGCTTCAAGTATTAATGAGGAAAGATTAACCTCTTCTAAATTTAAATCTAAATCTTTTGTAAACTTAAGTATGTCGTCAATAGTAAAAGCTATTTTCGATATTTCGTCTTCTATGACATATCCTGTTTTAGCTATATCGTCTTTTTTATTAAATTCCGAATTTTTAATCTTTTCCGTCAATATTCTGGAGTTAATCATAATAGAATTTATGTTGCCTTTAATCTCATGGATAATGGTAGAAGGTATTTCAAGAATATTTTTTTCTAGAGATCTTAACGATTTCTCCGTATTATCATTAACTTCAATCAGCCTATAAAAATATACATACATAAAAATTATGGCGGCGGCGGCAAATAAAACGGCTAAAATAAAAATGAAATAAAAAAAAGTTCCGCCGAAAGTACCCGACAATGAAGGATATGCAAGTTTTATCCCGCTGTTTCCGTTAAAAAAAACCATGCGGGATTGTTTTAACGAGTACGCCGCACCTGAAGTTCCGGAAGAACGAATCATACCGAACATGTCTAACGCCGCATATGCAAAAAAACCGACAGTTAAAATAATAAATCCGACGATAGCGTTTAAAATAAAAATTTTAAATTTTTTTGTTTTTTGACGCTTCATAATAAAATATTTTATTACATTTTAGATTAAAAATCAAAGGCAGTGTCTTTTTTTATAACTTCTTTTTAAAATTAAACCCGCAAGTTCTATGTCTTTTTTAATTCTCTCTTCAAGTTCGTTTATATTGTCAAACTTTATCTCTTCCCTTAATCTTTCAAGGAAGAAAACTTCTATTTCTTTGTCGTATAAACTCTCGTCGAAATCAAATATATAGGTCTCTATTCTTCTTTCGATATCGTCAAAAGTAGGATTTGAACCGACGTTGGTAATTGAATCGTAAAGTTTTCCGTTTATCCCTACGTTTGTAACATAAACTCCGTCTTTAGGAAATAATTCTTCCTCCGGAATAATATTTGCGGTAGGATACCCAAGCTGCCTTCCTCGTCCGCAGCCCTTAACTACTCTGCCGTGAACGGAATAATCCCTTCCCAGAAATCTTTTTACTGCGCAAACCTTGCCCGTCACGACCAATCTTCTGATAAGGGTGCTTGAAACTATTTGATTATCGATTATAACAGGTTCGACTACCTCAAGTTTAAAACCGAGTTTATTTGACAAATTCTCTAATAAAGCAATATTTCCGGATTTATTAATGCCGAATCCAAAATCGTGTCCCACTATTATTTTTACCGGATTTAATTTTTTTACTATAACGTTTTTAATAAAATCATCAGGCCGCATAGCGGCGAATTCTGGAGTAAACGTAATATATACCAAGTAGTCCATACCTATTTCTTCTATTAATTCTGTTTTTTTTTCAAAAGTAGTTATAAGTTTAATTTTAGCCTCGGGATTTATTATTCTGGAAGGATGCGGATGAAATGTAAGAACTACGGAAACCGAGTTCAGCTCTGCCGCCGAATCTTTAGCCATTTCCATTAATCTTCTGTGTCCTAAATGAATGCCGTCGAAACTTCCTATAGTAACTACCGAATTTTTAAAATCTAATTCAGCGCTGTTTATTTCTAAAACTTGCAATATTTTGCACCTCCGCATACTTTTATAATATTTATAACGGTTAAATTATTTAAGCAATAAAATTAATATATACATTAAACCCATTACCCATCCGGCTATGCCCATAATCAAAATATAAAAATGCAAATAAACGCTTCCTATGAAAACCAAAATGCCGGATGAAATTATCAAAGACGCTATCAAAAGTCCGTTCGTCATTCTCTTACTGGATTTCTCCATTTCTCCTATAAGACCGTCTAAACCTTTATGGATAAAATCTATGGAAAAATTATCCTCCGACATTTTTTTAAGTATTTTATCGGCTCTTTTAGGAAATCCGCTAAATAAATCTTTATAATTTTTAAATTTATCTACGAAAGATTCTTTAATATCTTTTACTTTTTCTTTTTTATCGATTAAAACGTCAAAATCAAAGAATTTTAAACCTGAATCGACGAAAGAAAAATCGGGGTCAAGCGTTTTAGCTATAGATTCTATTGGCAGTAAAGCCTTGAACAACAAAGAAAGTTCCGACGGTATCGTTAATTTATTTTTTTGTCCTATTCTTAAAGTTTCCAATAGAATTTCGGAACTGTAAATATCCTTAAAAGGTTTATTATAAAAACTTTCTATGAATTCCATGAGTTCAAATTTAAAAATCTGTTCTTCTTTATCGGTTAAATCTCCCATGCATATTTCTATAAACAAAGAAGCAGCTTCTTCATAATGTGCGTTAAAAAATTCTATAAAATATTTCAATATTTTTTTTCGCAAATCTTTCGTCAGTATTCCAACCGAACCGAAATCTATTATACCTATTTTTTCCCGATCTATTACAAAAACGTTCCCCGGATGCGGATCGGCGTTAAAATAACCTATTATAAATATCTGTTTAAAGAAGTGATTTAAAAATATTTTAAGAATAACTTTATTGTCGTAACCTTTTTTAGAAAGTTCGTCTATATCGCTGACTTTTACGCCGTCTATAAAATCTTCGACCAATATAGATTTAGCTGAATACTGCCAGTAAATTTTTGGAATTTCAACGGTGTCTTTGTCTAAATTGGATTTTCTTATTTTTTCGGTGTATCCGGCTTCAGCCATGAAATCCAGTTCAGACATAATGCTTTTGCTGAATTCTTTAAATAAATCTTCTACGTTGTCTATATATAAAAGTTCTTTTACGGCTTCCTTAATTATACCGACTATAAAATATAAAACGTCTATATCGTTTTTTATAGATTTATCTACGTTTCTTTTTTTTATTTTTACCGCAACCTTAGTACCGTCTTTCAAAACGGCTTTATGCACCTGTGCTATTGAAGCCGATGCGACCGGAATTTCGTCGAATGATTCAAAAACGTCTTCTATATTTTTGCCTGTTTCGTTTTTAAATATTTCGTCTATTTCTTTTATGTTATTAAAATCCGCACGGGTCGCATCCTGAAGTTTTCTAAGCTCCTCGATATATTTTAACGGCAGGGTGCGTATTTCCTGAGAAAATACCTGTCCGAGCTTAATAAAAGTAGGTCCAAGCTCTTCTATGGCATATCTCAGCCTTATTTCAGGCGGAACGTTAAGGTAGTCGTCGACGGGGTAAGCCGCCTTTAGATATTTTTTAAATATAAAAAATTTAGACAGGCCTATATTAGTTATAATCTGATAAAAACCGTGTTTTGCAAATATAGAAATAACCTGTCTTATCCGCCTGATTGCTCTTATCAGTTTTACAAAATCGCTTATTTTCATGGTAATAAATTATTTATTTAGTTATATTTAAGAAAAAAGCGTCATGAAAAAGGTGTCAGATTAATTTTACGCAACATCTTTTATCGTTAATTGTTCTTTTTCTTATGCGTAAAATAAAATCTGGCACCTTTTTCTTACAAATTTTTCCAGTAATAATAACATATTCTATCTATATTATATAATATTTATATTATATTATTATATATTTTTCATTTTTGAAATTTAACGAATCTAAGGTCTATTTCTCTTTTAAGAAGGTCTATGGAGTAAACGCTAACCAAAACTCCGTCCCCAGTCTTAAATATTTTTCTTGTATGCCTTCCCTTAAGAATTTTAGAGTAATCGCTGTATTCATAATAATCGTCCGCTATCGTTGAAACATGCACGAATCCCTGTATAAAAAATCCTTTAATATCGACGAAAAAACCAAAATTCACGACGTTGGTAATAAAACCTTCATAAAGAGACTGTTCGTGTTTCTTTAAAAACTGCATCTTTTTAAAGTCTAAATATTCCCTTTCTGCGTCTGAGGAGAGCTTTTCCCTTCTGGAAATTGCGTTTGAAACCGATTTTAAATATTCAGGATTTAACCATTCCGGAATTTTATTTTCGTTTCTTTCATTGCTAATTATAAACGCAAGTATTCTATGTATTATAAGGTCGGCATATCTTCTTATCGGCGAAGTAAAATGCGTGTAAGACGACAAAGCAAGACCGAAATGGCGTATATTTACCTGCGAATAAACCGCTATTTTCATAGACCTCAAAAATGCCTGTTCAAGAAAAGCCGAAAGCGGCGTTCCTTTTATTTTATCGAGCATTTTTTGGTAATCGGAAGGATTTTCCATTGAAACGTTTGGAACGGAAATTTTAAAATATTTTAACATTTTAAAAAAATCTTTTACCTTGTCTT
>JAJYKQ010000004.1 GCA_021788495.1 bacterium
ACTTAAAAAAAAGAGCGGCATCTTCTGCGGCAATATTTTTCAAATCTATTTTTTCTATTTCCGTAATGCTTAGCTGAAGTTCGTTTTGAAACAGCGAACTTTTTGATTTTACCTTTATTATATCGCCCGCTTCAAAAATGGGCGCGAGTTTATCGACGTTATCCCAAATATATCCCTTAATTTCGCCGGCTTTATCGGAAAGTTTTAAATAAACGTAAGGTTTCCCTGTTTTACCCATAGCCTGAGATTTGCTTTTTACAAGAAAAATAGAATCTACTTTCTGATTTTCCTTTATTTCAGACACTAAAATTTTTTCCATTTTATTTTTTTCCTTATTAACCTAAGTTATTATAATGCCTTAATTTAAAATCTACTCCAAGATTTTTTGCTAGATTTTCAATAAACGCAATATCGACGCCGGGAAGGTCTATTGCCGTAACGGTCACGTTTTTAATATATTTTTTAGATTCTTTTACGAAATCTATAACCGCATTATAAGGCTTTATTCCTTTTGAAGCAAGTTTAGGATCGCATATAGCTTCGTATATTTCCGAACTCTGCGCATTTAAACTTATGCTCACGGAATCTACAATATTTTCAAGTTCTTCGGCTATGTTTCGTCCGTAAACCGCATTTGCAAGCCCGTCGGTATCGAGCCTTATTTTTATATCCGCCGAATCCGTTCTATAGGTACCTTTTTTAATTGCGGAAGCAGCTTCCTTTAAGGTTTCTATGCGCAAGGTAGGTTCTCCGAGTCCGCAGAATACTACTTCCTTAAAATCGTAATAACGAAAAATAGAGGATAAAACTTCGCTCACGGAAGGTTCTTTTTTAAGTTTAAGATTGTACCCCTGCACGCAGAAATTGCTTTTGCCGCCCTGATATTTAGGGCAGAAAGTGCATCTGTTAGTGCATTTATTCGTAAGATTTACATAAACGGAGTTCCTTATTTTATAGGCAACCGCTGGATAAAATCCTTCTATGCCTTCAAGAGAAAAAAGATTAACGGTGTTCTGAACTGTTAAATCGTCCATTATTTTCAGTTCCTCGCCTTTTAGCGCCGCTAAGGTTTCCAAAACGAAACGCACGTAAGAAGGCTCGTTTCTTTTGCCCCTGAAAGTTTGGGGCGCAAGAAACGGGCTGTCGGTTTCTATAATAATTTTTTCAGAAGGTATTATCTTAGATACTTCTCTTAATCCTTCATTTTTTTTGTATGTTATGTTTCCGGAAAATGAGATAAAAAAACCAATTTTTATTAATTCATCGGCAAGCGTCTTATCCGAAGAGGAAAAACAGTGTATGACTCCGCCGAAAAAACCGCCCTCGTCTTTAGTGTATTCTTTTAAAATTTCAATCGCATCCTCATATGCGTCCCTTATATGAATTATAACCGGCAAGCCTTTGGAAGAAGCAATTTTAAGCTGAAATTTAAAAAGTTTTTTCTGTTTTATTTTAATTTCTTCTATCTTTTCTTTAGATGTTTCCGGCAGAAAATAATCTAATCCTATTTCTCCTACTGCTATGATTTTATTTTTATTTTCGGAATAATATTTTTCAAATTTTTCCGCTATATCGGAAATATCTTGGTAAGGGCTTTTGGGATGGACTCCGAGAGTAGTAAATATATTGCCGTGAGAATTAATTATTTCTATAGTCTTATCGATTCTTTCGTGCTGAGCCAAAGAACCGATAGAAACCGCATGCGTTACGCCGTGTTCGGACATTCTCGACAAAACGCCGTCAATATCGCCTTCGAATTCATGCATCTCAAGGTGGCAGTGGGAATCTATCATATAATTGTAAAAGGTTAAACGATTATTTTTTAATATTTTTATCGGTATTTATTTTCGGGAACATAATTTCGGCTTTTTCGGCTATCCGCAATCCGTCTTTAAACAAGCCGGCGCATACGTCCGCAATACTGTCGGTTCCAGCCGAAAACCCCGGAGCGTCGAAAGGCTGAATATTAAATATATCGTTAATTTTTCGCGAAGTTTCCGGCATAAAAGGATATATAAGATAAGAAATATAATAAATAGAAACTGAAGCCGTTCTTAGTATATTGAACAGTTTTCTTTTTTGTTCAAGGTCATCCGCGTTTAATTTCCACGGTGCAGAATCGTTGATATATTTATTTAATATATTTATAAATTTAAATACGTCTTCCAATATTTTAGCAAAACCGTATTCGTCGTATCTTTTATCTAAATTTTTTAATATGTCTGCGGCAGTATTTAATACGCCGCCGTCTTCCGACGCCGAATCCGTTCCTGGAACATTCCCGCCGTTATATTTATTGAGCATTGCTGCGGTTCTCGAAACTAAGTTTCCAAGGTCGTTAGCAAGAGCGGAATTGTATCTAAGTATAAAATTATCGGCATTAAAATCTCCGTCCAAACCGAGCGTTATTTCGCTCAAAAGATAAAAACGGAGGGGGTCTGAACCGTATGTTTCTATTAAAGATATAGGGTCAACCACGTTTCCTGTAGATTTAGACATTTTCCTGCCTTCGGTCAGCCACCATCCGTGGGCGGTAACCGACTTCGGCGGTTCGAGTCCTAGAGAGAAAAGCATAATAGGCCAGTAAACCGCATGAAACCTCAATATATCTTTGCCTACGATATGGTTTGCAGTTTTAAAAAAAAGCGAAAAATCGGTATTTTTTCCGCTAAGATAATCTTCGTATCCTATTCCGGTAAGGTAATTTAAAAGAGCGTCGAACCATACGTATATAACATGCTTTTCATCGTCAGGGACAGGTATCCCCCATTTAAAAGACATTCTTGAAATGCTTAAATCTTCCAAGCCTTCCTTGACGAAAGATAAAACTTCATTTCTTCTAAAATCCGGCTTTATAAAGTCGGGGTTGTTTTCTATATAATCCAAGAGCCGTTTTTCATATTTTTTTAACTTTAAATAATAGGTTTTTTCTTTTACTTTTGAAACAGGCCTTCCGCACTGAGGGCATTTTTCGCCTTCCAAAAGCGACTTTTCAGTAAGGAAAGTCTCGCAAGGAGTGCAGTACCATCCTTCATATTCGGAAAGATATATATCTCCGTTTGCCGCCATTTTTTTAAACGCAATTTTTACCGTTCTTATATGGTCTTCATCGGTCGTCCTGATAAATCTGTCATAAGATATACCTACAACGTTAAAAAGTTCTTTAAATTTTATATGAACGGAATCGGCGAGCTGTTTAGGAGTTATTTCTCTGGATTCGGCTTCTTTTTCTATTTTTAAACCGTGTTCGTCCGTTCCTGTTAAAAAAAAGGTTTTATATCCGCATAATCTTTTAAACCTTGCTATAGAATCGGCTATTATAGTGGAGTATGCATGTCCTATATGGGGTTTATCGTTTACGTAATAAATAGGAGTGGTGACGTAAAAATAATCGTTCTTCATGTTGTTATTGTTATTGAATAATTAAAAAATGCCTTTATTTTTTTATATTATTGTTTTTTATTGTTTATTTATATTTTTATATCATTTGGACATTAACTTATTTAAAATCCGAAGAATTATCGGAATTGACAGAAGCGGATAAGCTTTCAGCTTGTTTTTCAGAAGACTGTTTTTCATCGAATCTGCATTCGTTTTCCGTAGGCGGATCGAAAGCGAGACAGCATAGTAGCCTGCCGCAATAACCCACGAATTTGCTTGTATTTTGGCACTGCAGTTTAGTAATTTTAGAAGTTACCGGGTTCATTTCGCCTATGACGGAAGTGCAGCAGCAAATTCTTCCGCAAATGCCTATTCCGCCTAATATTTTACATTCGTCGCGGATATTTATCTGGCGCATTTCTATTCTTATGTGGAATTTGGAAGCCAAAATCTTAACTAATTCCCTAAAATCCACCCTTTCCTCGGCGCTGTAATAAAATATAAGCTTATTGTCTGCGGCGGTATATTTCACTTTCAGCAGTTTCATCTCTAAGCCGAGCCGTTCAGCATTATTTTTACAAAAACAGTAGCCTTCTTTTTCGGTTTTATAGTAAATAAATTTATCGCCCGTTTCGAAAGGAAAAAGTTTTCTTATTATAAAAGAAGACGGTTTCTGCGTTAAAGCGACGGCATCTTCGGTAAATACTTTAGTTTCTCCTATTACTGTTCCTATGCGGATATTCCCCTCCGAATCTATTACCACCTTATCTTCGGGTATCAGATTTGGAATTCTTGAAATACACTCTATAGTATCGCCTATATTAAATATTTTTACTTCTACGGTTCTCATATTTTATTGATTTAGATTTTTAATTCAAGCAGATATAAGGTTTAAGAAATACGAGTCTATAGATATCGATTTATTTAAATTATAACTTTTTATTTTTTCTATATGTAAGACTGTAGTTTCTATCATATGCCTTATATCCTCAGGAGACGCTCCGCTTTCTACGGAAAGTTTTTTTATTTCTCCTGCAATGTCTTTATTATACAATATTTCTTCATCTTTTAACAAACTATAAATATAAATATCTCTAAATATAAATAAAATCAACTCGAAAATGTATGTTTTTTCTTCGTCTTCGTCTTCAGCCGCGCCTTTAACTTCGGTATCTATACCGATATTTTTTTTCTTTGCGCCTTTGCTTTTAGAAGCCTTTTCCGAAAACGTAAATTTTGAGGTAAATTCTGCGGAAATACCGTAAATATCTCCCTTTTTTTTAAATTCGGAAAAAAGTTTTTCAAATACGCCGTTAATCAAAAAATCTCTTTTTTCTAAATATCCGCCTTCTATCAGCCTTATAAACCCGGAATAACTTCCTCTTGCAAGTTTTAAAAAAATCTTTAGTTTATCGGCTTTTATATCGGGATATTTAAATTTAACCGCTCCGGATAAAATTTCATCGCCGATAGGAGCAAAGCCTAGTAAAATACACCTTGATAAAATAGTAGGCGCAAGCATACTATGGCTTGAAGTTATAAGAATAAAAACTGTTTTTTCCTGCGGTTCTTCGAGTATCTTAAGAAGGGCGTTAGACGCCGAAGGGTTCATAGCAGAAGCATCGTCGATAATTATGAATCTGTGGGTCGGATACTGCGGTTTAAGAGCCAAAAAAGATGTAATTTGATGAATTGTTTCTATTTTTATAGGATTCCCCGACGACTCGACCGTAAAAATATTTTGATTAATGCCGTTTAAAAAGGAAAGACAAGATGGACATTTACCGCAAAAATTCAAAGACAAAGAAACTGTTTTAAAATTTTCCGCGTAATCGCAGCATAAAACCGAGGCGGCAAAAGACAGCGCCGTAATATTTTTTCCTATATTCTTTTGTCCATAAAACAGAAGTCCTGACGGCATCCTTTGCGAGCTATAAAGCCCGCTTAAAAAATCTATCTGTTTTTTATGTCCGATTATTTCTGATAAATTATAGTTTGAATCCATACCGGTAAATGAAAGAATAAACTTTATTAATTATATATTGCATATATTGAACTATACGCTTTGGTTTATACGATTTAATAATTTTACCACATAATCCGTCATAATCATATGTCCAATTTGTGTCGTGGACAGAATTAAATTTTTTCCATGTATTTATAAACTTATAATAGAAAATAATTATTTCCAATTTTTCCAAAAGTTATTGTATAATATAGCTTTATATGAAAATAGATCTGTTCGATTACAAATTTGATGCGGAAAAAATAGCGAAATATCCGAAAATAAACAGAGACGAAGCCAACCTTATGGCCATCGACGTAAAAAATTTCAAAATAACGCATAAAAAATTTTACGAAATAACCGATTATATCGAAAAAGGCGATGTGGTAGCAGTCAACAACTCCAGCGTAAAAAAAGCCAGAATTTTCGGGAAAAGAGTTTCCGGCGGGAAAGTTGAAATATTTATTACAAAATTTCCAACCTGTATTTCTTTTCCTTTGAAGCTTAAATCTCTCATAAAAGCGCACAAAACTATAAAAGAAAATGAAAAAATAGAAATAGGCGGAAAAATTTATATCACGGCGGAAAAAAATTTCGGCGGCGGGCTATATGAAATATCCGTAGAAAATAAAAGCGATTACGACTATATTTTTGAAAAATGCGCCGCAATTCCCCTGCCGCCCTATATAAAGCGGGCGGCAGATGAAAAAGACGATATATATTACCAAACCGTTTATGCAGACGATTCCGCCGGTTTATCGGTTGCAGCGCCTACGGCTGGACTGCATTTTACCGAAAAAATTATAAATTACGTAAAAGAAAAAGGCGGTATTTTTACCGAGGTTTCGCTGAATATAGGCCTCGGCACTTTTTTGCCCGTAAGGACTAAAGATATAAGGGATCACGAAATACACAAGGAAACTTATACCGTAACAAAAGAAACTGCCGATATAATCAACGGCGCGATAAAATCCGGAAACAAAGTGATAATTACAGGAACTTCTGCGGTAAGGTCGTTGGAATCGGCTGCTTTAGAAAATGATGACGGCAACTGCTTTATAACGCCTCGTAAAAATGAAGAAACTTCGTTATATATATATCCTGGTTATAAATTTAAAGTAACTAAAAATCTGATAACTAATTTCCATCAGCCTAAATCGTCGCTTTATATTATGATATGCGCTCTTATAGGCATAGACAAGACAAAAGCCGTTTACGAAGAAGCTTTAAAAAACGATTATTCTCTTTTTAGTTACGGAGATGCGATGTATCTTTATAATATATAAATATATAAATATATAAAAAAATAAAATAATTAAGACAATGACTTTTAAAATAACCGCAAAAGATACGGCAACTGCGGCAAGAACCGGATTGCTGGAAACTAAAAACGGAACTATAGAAACGCCGGTTTTTATGCCGGTAGGAACTATAGGAACGGTTAAGTCTCTTTCTCCTTTAGAGTTATACGACGAAGGCTTTAAAATTATGCTTTCCAATACGTATCATCTATTTTTAAGACCTGGGACGGACGTAATCGAAAAATTCGATTCTTTAAGAAATTTTACTAACTATAAAGGCTCTATATTGACGGATTCCGGGGGATTCCAAATTTTCAGCCTTGCAAAATTTGCTAAAATAAAAGATGACGGCGTTGAATTCATGTCGCATATAGACGGAGAAACGCATTTTTTTACTCCCGAACGCGTAATGGAAATACAGAGCATTCTTGATTCCGATATAATGATGCAGCTTGACGTTTTTTCGGGACCAGGCGTAAAAAAAGAAAAGGCTGAAAAGGATTTAGAAATTACGCTAAAATGGGCGGAAAAATCTATAGAATCTAAAAAAAATTACCGGCGGGATAATCTGCTTTTTCTTATAACGCAGGGTAATTTTTTTGAAGATTTAAGGGAAAAATCCGCCATCGCAATGTCAGGCTTAAACGCGGACGGTTATGCGGTAGGCGGTTTGGCGGTAGGCGAATCTAAAGAAACTATGCTGAAAATGCTTGAAATTTCGGCATCGAATCTTCCGGAAAGCAAACCACGCTACCTTATGGGCGTCGGTACTCCTTCGGATATCATTAAAGCCGTATCGCTGGGTATCGACATGTTCGACTGCGTACTGCCGACTAGAAACGCCAGGAACGGTTTCATTTTTACTTCCGATGGAACCGTAAATATCAAAAATTCCGCATATAAATCCGATGCTTCGCCTATAGACCGGGAATGCAGCTGTTTTTGCTGTAAAAACTTCAGCGCGGCATACGTAAGGCACGCTTTTATGAGCAAAGAAATCTTTGCGCAGAGGCTTTTAACCCTTCATAATCTGCATTATTATCAAGATTTAATCGTCAAAATAAGAAATGCCGTTAAAAACGGCTATTTTTACGATATTTTAAAAAAATATTCATCTTTGTTTTGACTTTATTTTAATATAAATATAATATATAAAATTGCGAAATAAATTTAAAAACTAAAGTTAAAGGAGCAGTAATGAAAATTTTATCTGTTTTATCAGATTTATTAAACGTTTTAAAGGTTAAATCGGCTTATGCCGCAAGCGCCGCACCGGCAAAAACGAACGGCGGATGGGAATCCACGCTGGAAAGTTTTGCGCCGCTTATTGCCATAGTCGCTATTTTTTACTTATTAGTAATAATTCCGCAGCAAAAGCGGACAAAAGAGCATAAAAAGATGATAGAATCTCTTAAAGTGGGCGACGAAGTATTAACTACGGGAGGTATATTCGGAGTTATTACCGGAATAGCCGACCAGCTTTTTACTATAGAAATCGCAAAAGACGTTAAAATAAAAATTACAAAAAGCGCAATTGCTACCAAAACCGTAAACAAGCAGTAACAGTAATAATAATGAAAGGAAAAGGTTTCAGATTTTTTTTCCGCATATGGAAGATAAATACATGGACAGAGTTAAACTCTGCACCCATCGCAAGTTATATAATAATTGCGGAAAATTAATCTGAAACCTTTTCCAGACGTTAATTTACTTATTCATTAAATTTTTTAATATTAAATATTAACGATTATTTTTATGGTGAGGCTTGATGAAACCAGTTAAAACCAGAGTTATTTTAATATCGGTATTAATTCTAATATCAGTTTTTTCTATAGTACCGTCCGTCTATCAAAATACGCCGGGATGGTGGAAAGCAATAATAGGCAACGCCGAAATGCATCTTGGGTTGGATCTTCAGGGAGGCGTTTATCTGGTAGAAAAAGTAGAAACCGGAAAAGCCGTGAAAGAAAAACTTTATAAAGACTATGCCGACATAAAATCTTTCGCAGAAGCAAAAAAAATCGGGAAACCGTCCGATTTAACTTTTAAAAATAATTATATTATATTAAGCGGGGGTCTTCTTAAAAATAAATCCGGCTTATCCGCTCTTAAAAGATATGTTAAAAACCACCATGTTTCGCTTAATTTGTTGGGAGATACGATAGGTTTCAAACCGTCGGCGCTTTCTTTGTATAGAAAAGAGGCGGTGAGCGGAGCCGTAGAAGTAATGAGAAACAGAATCGACCAGTTCGGACTCGTAGCCCCGAAAATAGCAAGACAGGGAAAGAACTTAATAGTCGTAGAACTTCCAGGGGTCAAAAACGTCAAACAGGCTATTAAATTAATAGGAAAAACTGCAAGGCTTACATTCAAATTAGTTGACGACAAACACAGCATAATAAAAGCGCTTAACGGAAAAATACCGAAAGGCGACGAAATCTTATATCATATCAAATATAATAAGTACAGCCATAAAACCGCTAAAATACCATATCTGCTAAATAAAACAGTATTGATGGACGGTTCCTCCATTTCAAGCGCCAATGTCCAGATGAATCAGTATAACCAGCCTGAAGTCGGAGTCTCTTTAAATTCCGCAGGATCTAAACTGTTCGGTAAAATTACGACTAAAGACACGGGAAAAAGGCTTGCAATTATATTGGACCGTAACGTTATATCGGCTCCAGTAATAGAAGAACCGATACTTGGAGGAAATGCATCTATTTCGGGACATTTTACCATTGCTCAGGCTAATAACCTTGCCATCGCTTTACGTTCGGGAGCTCTTCCAGCCCCCGTGAAAATAATTCAGAATAATACCGTAGGACCTACTCTCGGCGCTGACTCTATTCACGACGGAATACTTGCTGCAATAGTCGGCACTATACTCGTTATTCTGTTTATGTTATTTTATTATAAATTTTCCGGCCTAATTGCCGATTTTGCTTTATTGGAAAACGTGCTTTTTCTTATGGCTGCGCTTTCGCTTTTCGGCGCGACGCTTACCCTGCCCGGTATAGCCGGTATTATACTTACCATAGGCATGTCGGTTGACTCTAACGTTCTTATATTTGAAAGAATAAGGGAAGAAATTAGGGAAGGAAAACCGGTCGTAATAGCTATAGAAAACGGATACAACAAAGCATTTTTCACTATATTGGATTCTCACGTCACCGCTCTTATTACTGCGGCCGTTCTTTTTTATTTCGGCTCTGGCCCTGTAAAGGGTTTTGCCGTAACGCTTTCGCTTGGCATATTAATAAATCTTTTTACTTCGTTAGTAGGAACAAAAGTTATATTCGATATAATTTCTAATAAAAAAGAACTAAAAAAATTAAGTATTTAACGTTTTAAGTAAAAAAAGGAAGGAGTAAAAATTGGAATTTATAAAAAATACGCATTACAATTTTATAGGCAAAAGAAAATACTCTTTTGTTATTTCGTCCATTCTGGTAATATTCGGCATTATTGAAATAATAACTATGATAGCCGGAACAGCAAGAATAGGAATAGATTTCACAGGCGGATTATCTATGCAGCTGGCGTTTAAACATAAAATATCTATTTCGTCCGTAAGAAAGGCCTTGATACCGGCAGGATTTAAAGATGTTAAAATAGTAAAAATCAAAGGAAAAAATGATATTATTGTCCAGACTAAAGCTATGGCAAAAGATTTAAACGCATATACCGCAAAAATTAAAAAAGTCATAAAAAAATCATTCAAGAAAAATCCTCCAAAAGTAGTAAGCAGCGAAATGATAGGTCCTTCGGTCGGAAAAAAACTTGCTAAAGATGCGGTTATAGCAATTATTATATCGATTATCGCAATAATATTATATATAACATGGCGTTTTGAATTCAGATTCGGTTTAGCGGCGGCTATAGGACTTGGACACGATGTCCTTGCTTTGCTGGGAGTTATATTTATTTTCCAGAAAGAAATAACTCTGCTGGTCATAACTGCCGTGCTTACTGTTGCCGGATACTCCCTTACCGACAAAGTTGTAGTCTTCGACAGAATAAGGGAAAATTTAAAAATAGAAACCGAAAAGGCAAAACATATCGACTTAAAGGGTCTGGTTAATATAAGCATCAATGAGGTCCTGACCAGGACTGTGGTTACTTCCCTTACCGTAGTATTGGTCGTATTGTCGCTTTTTTTCCTCGGAGGCATAGTTCTTCACGATTTCTCCTTTACTTTGCTTCTCGGGGTTTTAATAGGAACTTATTCGTCGATATTTATAGCAAGCCCCATTATGGTTATTCTAAACGAGAAACACTATAAGTAAAATGCGGCTATATATAAATTAAGAAATCAAAATATGGAAAAAGAATATGTATATAGATATTTAAAAGAACATTTACCTTTATACCTGAGCAGTACGGCATCTTCGCTTATATCTAAAAGAATAATATCGCAGTTAAATTCCGACCCTCTTTATAAAGAAAAAAACCGCGAAAACGAAAACTGCGGCGACAATTTAAAAACCGATTTATCCTGCTTTATAGATAACTATCTTAACCCTTCTTTAAAATATCTTAACGACCCGTTTCTTATATCCGATATGGATAAAGCTGTTAAACGCATTATAAAAGCCCTTTTGAAAGACGAATCTATTTGCATATACGGCGATTACGACGTGGACGGAATAACGGCTACCTCTTTTCTGGTTTCTTTTTTAAGAGAATTAAAAAAAATTATAAAAAAAACAGCCGATAAAGATAAAAACCAAAACCTTTCTATTTTTTATAAACTTCCTGACAGAATTAAAGACGGATACGGTCTCGGTCTAGACCCGATTGACGAAATATATACAGAGATAAAAGATAAGAGCGGCAAATCTCTGTCGCTTATTATAGCAGTAGATCTCGGAATAACCGGCGTTAAAGAAGTTGCGTTCGCTAACTCCAAGAATATCGATGTAATAATATGCGACCACCATGAAGTGCCTTTAAGCGGAGAAAAAGAAATTCTTCCGCAGGCATTCGCGGTATTAAATCCAAAACGTCAAGGAGATAAGTTCCCCTTTAAATTTTTACCGGGCGTAGGCATAGCTTTTAATCTTGGAATTGCGATAAGAAAAATTTTAGTTCAAGAAAAATTGCTGGACAGCTATCCTAACCTGAAAGATTATCTCGATATAGTCTGCCTCGGCATAGTAGCCGATATAGTTCCTATGTACGGCGATAACAGAATTCTTACACGCTATGGACTGCAGATACTAAATGAAAATCCAAGACCTGGCATAAAAGAATTGAGACGGATATGCGGACTGCATTTCGATAACGTAAACGAGTCGGACATAGCTTGGAAAATCGCTCCAAAGATTAACGCTGCAGGCAGAGTCGGCGATCCATCGGTGGCAGTTGAACTTTTAACGCAAAACGACAAAAAAACGGCTTTTAACCTTGCCCAGGAACTTGAATCTTTTAACAGAAAAAGGCAGCAATTTGAAGATGCATGCTTTACTGAAGCAATAAATTTAATAGAAGAAAAATCAAAAATATCCGAAAAGTCTCTTCCTATAATCATATTAAAGGGCGAATCGTGGCATCCGGGAGTAATAGGTATTGTTTCCTCCAAAATTTCAGATTACTTCAAAAAACCCGTTTTACTGCTTACAGGATACAAAGAAAAAGTATATATAGGTTCCGCCAGGTCATGCGGAGATATTGACATATACGCTTTTCTAAAGCAATACGAATCTTTTTTTATAAAATTCGGCGGGCATAAAATGGCTTGCGGACTTACTTTAAAAAAAGGCTCCGATACGGAAAATTTTATCGCAGACGTAATAAATAAAACCCCTGAAAAAGATCAGTTGGCAAATGCCTATAGCAATGCGGAAAAAACATCATCGTCACACTATTACGACGAAGAAATAGATATAGACCTGCTTTCAGGAAGAGAACTTTCTGAAATAATAAAAATAATATCTCCATGCGGACCGTTAAACGAACAGCCTAAATTTTTATTGAGAGATATTAATCTATTGGATATTAACAGGCGCGAATTTAAAAATAAAAATTCAAAAAATAAGGGATATTTAAACTGCTATTTCACGCTTAATATTTCGGGAAATTCGCTTGATGAGGAAAAAGATGCCGCAAAACATAAGGCTATGGTATTCAACAGGCAAAAATCCATAGGAGATATATTAAATAACTGCGTAAACTGCACCCACAATACAATAAAGGTGGACGGCATAATATTCGAGTTATTTAACGGCTACATAAAAATACTCGATTTTATATAGCAATACACAAACACTATGCTTTAGGCGGTTAAACGACATCGCGCTTCTTAAATTTCCATATAAATGAAGATATAAGAATGCTTATTTCATACATAGAGTAAAGGGGGACGGCGATAAAAAACATAGTCACTATATCGGCATGAAATGCCGCTATTATAAGACTTATAAGAAGCGCATATTTGCGGTATTTCTTTAAAAATTTAGGCTTTAATATACCTGCTAAAGAAAAAAGTGCAGAAACAAGCGGCAGTTCGAATATCAAGCCGAATATTAAGCCAAGTCTAAGAGCAAAATTAATATAATGCGTAAGATTTATTAAGGGAGAAAGGTTGGGGCTTTGATAGCTCAGCGAAAAATTAATAACCGCAGGCCATATGTAAAAAACCATAAAAACTACGCCGGAAATAAAAAAAAGGGTCCCGAAAAATAAAAAAGGCAAAAGATACATTCTTTCTTTTTTTAAAAGGCCAGGCTTTATAAACTGCCAGAACTCAAAAAGAATAAACGGAAATGCTAAAATAAGTCCAAGAATAAGAGAAACCTTAACCTGCATAAAAAAAGGCTCAAGAGGTTTTGAATAGTGAAGGATGTGTTTTTGAAATTTTTTTGGGGTTTTATTTAATCCAAATGTATAATAAACGTAAGGTGTTTGTTTCTTTATAATTTTTTTTGCATATCCGGCAAAATAAGTAATATAAGTAGGCTTTTCTAAAGGATTTTCTATAATATGTATGGCTTTAAACGATAAATGCCATGAAAAACCCATGCATATTACTATAGCTATAAATACATAAATAATCCTCTTTCTTAATTCTGAAAAATGATCAAAGAAAGACATGCGCTGTTCTTTATCATTGCCTGAATATTCTTGCTTTTTATTATTTTTATTAGGCATCTATCCTTTTATAGCATTAAACAAAAGAGAATAAGCAAGTTTTAAAATAAACGGATAAAGATAAAATATAACATTTGTGACGGTGCCGGAATTTAATTCCGGCACTTTTTCAAATTGTTATGGTGACAGAATTGAATTCAGTCACCATATTAAAAAAAGGCGAAATTGCAAAACAAAAACGCCTATAAGTATAAAACGTAAATTAAACTTTGATTTATATGCTATAACTACCCATTACGCTTTTAAAAAGTGGCCAAGCCTGATTGAAATAACGTTTTGAGGGCTTAAACGCATACTTAAGATTTCTGGACGTAAAATTTAAATTTTCCGCCTTCTTCCGAAGATTCCAACAGTTTGTTTCCTGTCCTATTGCACCAAGCCGTCATGTCATTTTTGGAACCGGGATCCGTCGAGATTACCTCAAGAACCTGTCCTGAAGACATGGTGTCGATTTCTTTTTTTGTTTTGACGATAGGAAGAGGGCATGACAACCCGCTCGCATCAAGTGTTTTGTTTGACGATACTGCCATAATGTAACCTCCTTAATAAATATAAAATATTTTTAAATTATACATCTCTTCAGCAAATAAATGCAAATGTATAATACGTTAGATTTATTTAGCTTATTACTTAACGGCAAAAAAGTCAATAAAGATTTTTATATATAAAGATTTTTATATCATTTTAATATAAAACTCTGTTATAATTTATACATTATGAATTTCAGCATTTTAATATTTATAGCCGTATTTTCCGTTGCCATAGTAGAACTAAGCGAAGTTTCAGCTATAGTTTTCATAGTGGGCGAAGACGTAGGTCTTTCAAGCGCTTTAGCCGGAGCATTAATAGGGTTCATAGGAACGCTGTTCATTCTATTCATAGGCGGAGTAACTATAATTAAAACCGTTCCCATAACTACCGTCAAAATAATAATAGGCTCTATTCTTTTAGCAGTAGGCTTATACTTTTCTTATAAGCTGATAAGTTTTGTGTTTTATTTAACTCCGTTTTCAAAAAAAATAGGGGAAAAACCTCTTTTCAAAAAGGCGGAAACCGCCTTGGTAAAACATCAAAAATGTTCTTTTAAGTCGTTTATAGTCGCCCTTAATGCCGTAATAATAGAAGCATTCGAAGTAGCGGTTGTGGCAGTGCCTTTTGCCGTTACCGACAAACAGTGGTTTTCGGTAATATCCGCCCTTGCCGTTAGTTCAGTCATTGTTATATTTCTATCGGTTTATTTAAGAAAGTATTTTAGGAAAATACCGTCGCATTGGATGAAAGGGCTGGCGTCCGTTCTGCTTTTGAGCTTTGGAATTTACTGGGGCTTGCAGGGATTTAACGTAAATATAGAAGACGACTACCTTGCGCTAATTATATCCGGAATAGGAATAATTTTATTTATGCTTGCTTTTATATTCGATAAAATTGGATATGCCTCTAAAAGTAAGAAAAAAATATAGATGTAGCTTAAAAATATTCTGTTACTTTTTCTTTTTAGGCGGGAAAAACAAAGTGATAACCTGCCCTTCTTTCCCTGGCTTGCCTATGTTTTTACCGTTATAATTCAATATAATGCCTCCGGCGTTTCCGATTTTAATTCTCAACCTTTTATGCGCCTTCCAAACATTAGACTCTTTAGGATAAAGCATTGAAGTTTTTGTATGTCTTTCGTCTATTTTAACCGCTACCCACGTTTTCTTTACTATTTTTGCTTTCAACAGCACTCCGTATTTTTTTTGTGAAACTTTTATATTGTTGTTTATTTTTTTTTTAGAAGTATTTGCCGCGGTTGACTGATTAAGGAGTATAGAGGCTCCATGAGGCTCTGCGGCTCTTAATGTTTTTATGTAACCGTATAATTTTAGCAACATAAAAGATAAAATAATAATTAAAATTCCGCCGAATAATATAATAAAAAATTTTTTACGAAAACTTTGGGATTTCATCATTTCCTCTTTAAATTTTTCGCCTACAATATCTTCAACAACCTTGCCCTTAAAATTATTTTTCAATTCCGATTCTAATAAAGAAACAGCTTTATTTTCATCGGCGCTTACCGTTTTTGCAATAAGCTTAATATATCCTTTCAGCAGCTGAGGCGAAGAAAATAAAGAAAAGTCGTCGTTTTCTATAGCTTCTATGTAAGATGTATTTATCTTCGTTATGCGCGAAACCCTATCAATTTCCAAGTCTGAAAACTTTCTGCTCGATTTGAGATATTCGCCTACAGTTTGATAATAGGAATCTTCATTTTCCATAAATATGCACCGGCCTTATTTTAATTATTTTAATAAGATAAGGATTTTTTTAATATATTTAAAAGATTGCGTGCCGTATTTATCTGCTTTATCGGCATTATATACATATGAAAATATATGTTTTGCCTTATTATATCTTTTTTGCTTAAAATATATCAGTCCTTCGTAATATTTTGCCGGAATAAAAAACATATTCATTTCCAGTGTTTTATTAAAATAATAAAGACCGGCATGCAGATTGTTTTCCAAAAGCATACATTTTCCGAGGTAAAAATAAGTTAAAAAATATTTTTTATCTAGAAGCATAGATACTGTCAATATTTTTTCCGCTTTTTTTATTTTATTTTCGGCTATATAAATTTTTGCAAGCTGCGTATAGCTTTCGTAAGGTTTGTTATAAAAATGATTTTTCAGCGCTTTTTTCAGATATTTTTTTGCCTGCAGATAATTTTTATTTTTTATATATATTAAAGATAGATTATAATATGCATCAGAAAATTGAGGATTTATTTCTATTGCTTTTTTAAAGTTTTTTACGGCTCTGTTCTCGCGGTCGGTTTTCATATATATTATTCCTATAGCATTGTAATTTTTAGCGGAATACCGATAAAAAGTTTTAGCCTTGTAAAATTCCTGCATTGCTTTTATATAATTGCCGTTCTGATAAAAACCTACGCCAAGCCTGTAATAAAGATTAGATTTAAGCTTGTTTTTTTTAGCGACCGAAGACATCCCGCAGCCAGACAGCAAAGGAAAAACAACAGCCGCAATTAATATTAACAGAACAAAATTTAAAAAGCTTTTTTTCAGAGTATATTTCATAATAAAATAAGATTAGTTAGTTATTTATTAGTTTATTAAAATTATTAAAAATAAAAATCTTTTATATTAATGCCGTTAAATTTTATATTTTTATACGTTAAGTTCTTCGAAATACGTCATTTCCCTGAATCTTTTAAATCTTTCTCTAATTTCGTCCATCCTAATAGTCAAAAATCTGCTTACGGAAAAACCTTCCACGGCAAACGACGCCATAATATTTCCAAATACAAGCGCTTTTTTAAGATTTTCGAAAGACATATCGCCTGTATTGTCCACATAGCCAAGAAAACCGCCAGCAAAAGAATCTCCTGCTCCTGTAGGATCGACGACGTTTTCCAAAGGATATGCAGGAACCATAAAAAATTTGTTTTCAAAAAACATCGTGGCTCCGTATGCCCCTCTTTTTAAAATTAATATCTTTGCGCCGTATTTAAAAATAGTTTCTGCGCAATCAAAAATAGACGACTTTCCGGTTAAAAGCCTAGCCTCGGATTCGTTGATTATAAATATATCGGTTAATTTAAGAACATTTATAAGTTTTTCTTTTTTGCCGTTTATCCAAAAATTCATAGTGTCTAGAACCGAAAGTTTCGGAGAATTCATCTGTTTTAGGGCATCCATCTGTATCTCCGGATCTATATTTGCAAGAAACAGCATATCGTTTTTCGAATCATGCGGAACGATGGGTTTAAAAGAAGAAAATACGCCTAGTTCCGTCATTATAGTTTCGGGGTCGGACAAATCGTAACCGTATCTGCCTTTCCATCTGAAAGTTTTGCCGTTCTCGGTCTTAATGTTCTTAATATCTATAGACCTGTCTTTAAAGACCTTTAAATGTTTTTTGTCGAAATCATTCCCAATCGTTCCTATAATTTTTACGTCCGTTAAAAACGAAGCAGCCATCGAAAAATAAGTCGCAGAACCGCCAAGAATATCTCCAGTTTTTTCAAAAGGCGTTTCGATGTCGTCTATTGCTATAGAACCTATAACGGTAATTGCCATAAAATTCTCCATTAATTGAGTATTAATATTGCTTTTAATATTGCTGCAGTCCAATATATATTCGTATTAGGGCGCTAAATGTCGGTAAAACCGGCTTCGCTTAATTTTACTTATTACTTTTTGTAACGGGAGACTGCACTCCGTATCCCTGTTTGGCCGCTAAATATCCTGTGCTTCCGGCAAGCCCGCCTACTACAAGGAGCGCGCATCCGCTTAAAAAATTAATTGCGGTTATTAATATAAATCCAAGAACCGCAAGTTTTATTTTTTTCATTAAATTAACCTCCATAAAGTTATTTGTATTGAAATAAATATTCAAAATTAGTAGAATATAATAAATTTTTCATATATTCTACTATATATAATATTTTAAAATCAAATTAAAATAAATAAAAAGGTATTAAAATTATGCAAAAAACAAAATATGCGCTTATTTCCGTTTACGACAAAACCCAAATAACGGAACTCGCAACGCATTTAGAAATTGCAGGATATACGGTAATAGCAACGGGTAATACTTATAAATTTTTAAAATCCGCAGGAATTACGAAATTAAAAAAAATTGAAGAAATAACCGGCTTTCCTGAAATTTTGGACGGAAGAGTGAAGACATTACATCCTGCCGTTTTCGGCGGCATATTATCCGTAAGAAACAACGAAAATCACAGAGACGACATGATAAAAAACGGAATAACCCCTATAGATTTCGTAATAGTAAACCTTTATCCTTTCAGGGAAATGAAGGACAAAGATATAACTTTCGATGAAAAACTTGAATTTATAGACATAGGCGGCGTTTCGCTCTTAAGAGCAGCGGCAAAAAATTTTAAAGACGTGACTGTTGTAATCAACCCTGCGTTTTACATAGATATAATCACTTTTCTTAAGAATAAAGAAAAAATTCCGTTGGAACTTAGAAAATTTTACGCATATGAAACTTTTAAACTAACCTCGGAATACGATTCGGCTATAGCTGGTTTTTTAAATCAGGACGCCGAATCGGAGTCTTCCGCAGTCAACGTGGATTTATACAAAAAAGATATGGAAAATGTTAATATAAATATAAAAAAAATTTTAAATCTCAGATATGGCGAAAACCCTCATCAAAAAGCGGCTTTTTTTTCAAAAGACCGTTCAATGCCTTTTGTAAAACTTTCCGGTAAAGAAATATCTTACAATAATTTATTGGATATAGATTCGGCGATAGGAATTATTAAAGATTTTGAAGGAAATAAGAAAAAAGAGTTTTTTTCCGCTATCATTAAACATACCAATCCATGCGGAGCCGCCTTAAGTTCCCTCTCCCAAAAAGACGCCTTTTTAAAAGCAAGAAAAACCGATGAAGTTTCTTCTTACGGCGGCATAATAGTATTCAATAAAAAATTAGATAAAGATACAGCTCTTGAAATAAAACCCTTTTTCGTAGAAATAATACTGGCTCCGGATTACGACAAAGAGGCATTAAATATACTCGAATTAAAAAAGAATACAATAATAATACGTTACGACAAGAAAATTACCGAAAATTTAAAAGGATATCCGTCTCTTAGAACGGCTTCAGGAGGAATCTTGATACAGGAAACCGACGATATACCAGATGATACGTCTGATTTTAAAACGGTAACCGACGTTAAAATGCAGGAATCGGTAATGAACGACCTTTTGTTTGCATGGAAAATCGCAAAACACGTTAAATCCAACGCTATAGTGTATGCGAAGGACGGTTCTACCACAGGTATAGGCGCGGGACAGATGTCCAGAATCGACAGCGCAATATTTGCCCGTGAAAAAATGAAAAACGCTTACGGCGAAATAAAGGGGTTTGTAATGGCGTCCGATGGCTTTTTTCCTTTTAAAGATTCGGTCGAATATGCTGCGGAAATCGGCGTTAACGGAATAATACAGCCTGGCGGTTCTATAAGGGACGAAGAAGTAATAGAAGCGGCAAACAAATTTAATATCCCGATGATTTTTACCGGAATACGACATTTTAAACATTAAATAATAGTGAGGATAACAAAAAATAAATAAAAAAATGAAAATATTAATAATAGGTTCCGGCGGCAGGGAAAATGCTATAGCCTATGCCGTTAAAAAATCCAAAATAGAAACAGAAATTTACTGTGCACCTGGTAACGGAGGAACAGAAAATATAGCGGTTAACGTTCCGATTAAACAGGATGATATAAAAGGGCTTTTGGACTTTGCTCTAAAAAATAAAATAGATTTAACCGTAGTAGGTCCGGAAATTCCTTTATCACTTGGCATTACGGACGAATTCACGGCGGCAGGACTTAAAATATTCGGACCTGATAAAAAAGCCGCGCTTTTAGAATCGTCTAAAAAATTTTCTAAAGATTTTCTTAAAAAATATAATATAAAAACCGCAGGATATAAATCTTTCAACGATTTAAACAAAGCCGAAAATTACGTTAAAAATAATCCGCATCCTTTAGTTATAAAAGCAAGCGGACTCGCTGCCGGAAAAGGAGTTTTTATTTCAAAAGACGCCGAAGAGTCCCAAAAAATACTTAACTCTATATTTATAGACAAAATATTCGGCAAAAGCGGGGATACGGTAGTTATAGAAGATTATTTAAACGGTTTTGAACTTTCCTATATGATCGTTACGGACGGAATATCTTATAAACCTTTAATTACGAGCATGGATTACAAAAAGATAGGAGAAGGAGACGCAGGAGAAAATACCGGCGGTATGGGCGCCGTTACGCCGAACCCTTATGTTTCTGAAAATTTAATTAACAAAATAAACAAAAACGTAATAGAACCGTCTTTAGAAGGATTAAAAAAAGATGGAATAAAATATAAAGGAATACTTTACGTCGGACTAATGATCAAGGGCGAGGATATCTACGTTTTAGAATTTAACGTAAGGTTTGGAGACCCAGAAACTCAGGCTATACTTATAAGACTGGAGTCTGATATAATAGAACTGTTTTTAAGCGTGGTAAACGAAAATTTAAAAGGTTATAAACTCGTTTTCGACGGGAACGATTCCTTATGCTTAGTTATCGCTTCCGGCGGTTATCCTAAAGACTATAAAACAGGATACGAAATAATTTTCGATAAAAAACTTCATGGTTCAGGGCTTATCGATAAAGATGGGGCCGAATACTTTATTTTTCAGGCGGGAACAAAAAAAACCAACGGAAAATACTTTACCGACGGAGGCAGAGTTTTAAACATCTGCGCAAAAGGAAAAAGAAACGATGTAATAAAAGCGGTTTACGACATTGCTGAAATGATTGATTTTAAAGATAAATATTTCAGGAAAGACATAGGTAAAACTTTCAATTAATTTTTTAGTAATAATTAAACATATAAAATTAATTAATATGACTTTCTAATGCGATTAACTAATAGGATTTATGCCCTTAATTAAAATAAAACCTCAGGTATTACTGAATCTTTTAATAAGTATCTTAACCGGCGTATTTGCGCAATTATTCATGAAATACGGAATGATAAAAATTAAAGATGCCGCCTTAAGATTAAGCGGAAAAAGCTCAGTTTCGTTAATGCAGGCGCATTTGTCGAAATACAAAAAATATGCTTTAATATTAAAAGCCGTAAAGATATTAACCGTCATATTTATGAATAAGTTTGTTATAGCCGGAATAGCTCTGTATTTGATATCTATGTTTTTCTGGATAAAAACGCTTTCTAAAATAGACCTTTCGGTAGCATACCCTTTCGTAAGTATCGGCGTCGTATTAACGGTAATACTTGCGGCCATTGCGCTTAACGAGCCTGTTCCTTTGATGAGATGGGTCGGAATTTTCATCACTCTTTGCGGCGTTTACGTAATAGTTTCTTCGCATGAAGATGGCTAAAACCATAAAAACGAAGAAAAATAATTTGAAGCGAACAAGACTGTAGATTTTTAAATAAATTATATGTTATCAATATTATAAAATTATAAAGCATAAATTATGGTAAAAATTTATGAATTTGACGCATTGACAGATAAAGACTACGATTTAATTAAAGAGCATCTTCAAAATTCCGGCATAATAATATATCCTACAGAAACATCTTACGCAATAGGCGGAAACGCTTTGGACGAAAATGCAGTAAAAAAAATCTACGGTTTTAAAGGCCGGAATTTTAAAAAACCGTTTCCTGTTTTGGTTAAAGATTTAAAAATGCTTGTAGATATTGCAGAGTTAAAGAGACAGGAAGAAAATTTAATATCTAAATTTTGGCCGGGGCCTCTTACGATTATCTTTAAGTTAAAGAAAAATATATTTTCAAAGAATTATTTATTTACAGGAGGGTCAGACTCTATCGCCGCAAGAATTTCTCCACATCCGTTCACGGAAAAAATTTTCGAGAAAATAGATTTTCCTTTGATTTCTACAAGCGCAAATTCATCGGGCAAAGACAGTTTTTCGGATTTTAACGAACTTAATACAATATTTTTATCGGATATTCAAGAAGAGGATGGAGCAAATATTTTAGCGGTAAATGACGGAGAGCTTACAGGCGGTTCTTCTACGATAATCAGATTAGTGAAAAACGGTAAAAATATAGAAGTAGTCAGGGAAGGAGAAAACAATATCAAAAAAAGGCTAATGTGCTCGATTAAGAATAATTAAATTTAAATTAATTATTCTTTTATGTAAATAATCAAAATATATATAATGCAATAATAAACAAACAAAATAATAAAATACAAGAGGTAAAAATATGAAAAACGGCGAAAATTCGGAAAACAAAGCGGATATTCTTGGAATAATAGGCGGAAGCGGATTATATCAAATGGAAGGACTGATTAACGTTAGGGAAGAATCGGTAGATACGCCTTTCGGAAGCCCTTCGGACAAGCTGGTATTCGGAGAAATAAACGGTAAAAAATTAGTTTTTTTGCCGAGACACGGTAAAGGACACAGAATTCTGCCGTCGGAAATAAATTATGCCGCCAACATTTATGCTTTGAAGGTTTCGGGAGTAAAAAAAATTATTTCGGTCAGCGCCGTGGGAAGCCTTAAAAAAGAGATAAAACCAGGGGATATGGTTATTGTTGACCAATTTTTCGATTTTACCAAAAATAGAAAAAGCACATTTTTCGGCGGCGGTATAGTAGCGCATGTTTCTATGGCCGAACCTGTCTGCTCATACCTGCGCAAAATATTGATAGAATCCTGCAAAAATCTTAACGTCGCCTGCCATGAAGGGGGCTCTTATATATGCATAGAAGGACCTCAATTTTCCACTAAAGCGGAGTCTTTTTTTTATAAAAATAACGGTTTTGACGTTATCGGCATGACTAACGCTACGGAAGCCAAGTTTGCAAAAGAAGCCGAGTTATGCTACGCGACGATAGCTATGGCTACCGATTACGACTGCTGGCACGAAGAAGAAGAGAACGTTACCGCCGATATGATTATTAAAATTCTTCTCGAAAACGCTGAAAAAGCCAAAAAAATCATTAAAGAATCAGCGTCTAAAATAGACTTTACGAAAAGTGGCTTATGCTCCTGCGATTCTTCTTTAAGACAAGCCGTCGTAACTGCAAAAAAAGACGTACCCGAAGAAACTTTAAAAAAATTGTCTATATTTAATTTATACGATTAATAATTAAAAACAAAAATAAAAAGGAGAATTAAATTTATGGATGTTTTGATTTTAACCGGCTCTAAAAACGATTTAGGCGACGTAGAAAACGCCGCTAATACGCTTAAAAAATTCGGAATTTCTTACGAAATGCATGTGTCCTCTGCCCACAGAACTTTAAAAAGAACCGTAGAACTTGTAGAATCTGCGGAAAAAAAAGGCGCAAAGGTTATAATAGCTGCCGCTGGGATGAGCGCACATCTCCCCGGCGTCGTCGCTGCAATGACTATTCTTCCTGTAATAGGCGTTCCGCTTAACGCCTCAGCACTAAATGGATTAGACAGCCTTATGTCCATAGTCCAGATGCCCGGCGGAATACCGGTAGCAACCACCGCCATAGGCAAAAGCGGATGCATAAACGCCGCCCTTTTAGCGGTATCAATTCTTGCATTATCCGATAATGCTCTGTCGGAAAAATTAAAACATTACAGGAAAGATATGGCCGAATCAGTAATTAAAGCGGACGAAGAGATTAATAAATAAAGGCTAAGAAAAGTGCGGAGATAATTAATAAATGAAAAAAACTATCAAAAAAAGATTTGCTGAGGCGAGTGCGCTTTTGGAACTTACTTCAAACAGCGAAGATATTTTAAATGCCGTGGAAGATATATCTAAAACAATTATTTCGGCTTACGATAAAGGCGGTAAAGTTTTTATAGCAGGAAACGGCGGGTCGGCGGCAGACGCACAGCATATAGCGGCAGAGCTTGTTTCAAGGTTTTACAAAGAAAGAAAGGCTCTTGCTGCGGAAAGCCTTACGGTTAATACGTCAAATCTTACGGCTATAGCAAACGATTACGATTTTTCGGTCGTTTTTTCGCGCCAGCTTGAAGCAAACGCACGCAAAAGCGACGTTTTCTGGGGAATATCGACGTCAGGCAATTCCAAAAATATTCTATCGGCAATTAATACGGCGAAAAATATAGGCATGAAAATAATCGGTTTTACCGGCGAAAGCGGCGGAAAAATGGCCGAACCAGGAATGTGCGACATGCTTATTAAAATTCCGTCGAAAGATACGCCCAGAATCCAGGAAAACCATATTTTCATTGCACATATTATATGCGAATTAGTAGAAAATAGTCTTTTTAAAAAATTAAAACAAGAAAATTAGGCATGCTGGCTGTCCGCAAAACTTCTTGCGTCAAACAGCGACGAATACAACTTCATCGCATACATATCTGTCATGCCGCTTATGTAATCGGCGCACATTATTTGGAAAGCGGGATTACCGTTTTTATCTTTTCCGAAAGAATCGTAAAATCCAAACTCGTAAAGTTCCTGAAAATCGTCGGGATAAAGTTTAATATTATTAATATCGGAAAAAACAGCATAAAGCTTTTTTACTATGTTTTCGGCTTTATATCTGTTTAGAAGAATTTCTCTGTTTTCCATAACTAGCCTGTAAGAAATCAGCTTGAGGGCGCCTATTTCCAAATCTACTCCGTTTTTCCATATCAGTCCGTATTTGTATGAATCTTCTTCGTAATCTAAAGGTATGTCTAGTAAAAAATTATCCTTTTTGGATTTTAATTTTTTAACGGCGCATTTTCTTTCTTCTAAATCTATATTTAAAATAAACTTTGAAATATAATTAGAAAAAAACTCTTTAAGGTCGGTTTTGACTTTTATGTGATGCATCGTCCGGTTTTTTGCTTCGTATTTATCGGATGTTTCGCTATGTTTAATATCATTGCCTGAATCCGTCGGTTTTTCAAATCGATTATTATCCGTTATATTGAAAATATTTCTTAGTTTTAAAAAAAAATCATCGACACGTTCAGTCATAATATCTATTGAATCTTTCTCAAAAAGCCCGCTTTCTTTAAGATATTTGTTTACTTTAAAGCGGCCGCCTATATCTATAAGTTTAGACTCTACCCCATCTTCTATGTCATGAGTGGCATATGCGATATCGTCTGCGGCGTTTAATATCTGGCATTCCAAACATCTTGAAAATTCAAAAAATATTCCTTTGGCGGTTTTGTTATTTTTATCGTTGAAAAATACGGAATATTTATTTAAATAATTTATAAAATCTTCCCCGTGAATTTTTTCTAGTATAAATATGTCGTCGTCGTAAATAAAATGCTTTTTTTTACCGGACAGAGAATAAGGCATCTTATATTTTAAAATTCCGTCTATGGTCTTAAGAGAAGGATTAATCCCATATATTTTATTGTTTTTAGAATCGTAGAATTTTTTTTCCAAGAAATTAAGAATTCTTATGTTTTGGGCATTAGCCTCGAAACCAAGTTTTCCGTCCGTAGCTTTTTTTAATTCCTCGTTTATAATATATTCGCCGAGATGCCCGAAAGGCGGATGTCCTATATCGTGAGCCAGAGAAACGGCCTCGATAAGGTCTAAATCCAAACTTAGCCCGTATTTTTTATCCAAAATAGATGTTATTGCTCTTGCTATCTGAGATACTTCTAGAGAATGC
Organism: bacterium; assembly: GCA_021788495.1. The sequence continues at coordinate 26,002 of JAJYKQ010000004.1, forward strand.
GTAAGTCTCGTCCTGTAATAATCCAGCGTAAAAACTCCGAAAACCTGGGTTTTATTTCTCATCCTTCTGAATGCGCTTGAATGAATTATCCTGTCTCTGTCAATTTGAAAAGGCGACCTAACTCCTTTTTCTTTTTTTTCCTTATCGGTATATCCGTAATCGAATACTCTTTCATCTAACATTAAACTCAGCCTCCACTAAAAATTAGAATTTTTATAATCTTAGGAAAAGTTGTTTGATTAATTTTTCGCAAACCACCACGTCGGCCTTTGGCCGCCATACCCTCCTTTAAAAATGAGGGTAGCTAATATAGAAAATTAATCTGACAACTTTTCCTTCTTATGAACATTCGACATTTTATCTACATTTAAACATTCTATCTGCAATTTTGAAGCAGTTTTTTTAATCTTGCATTTATATTTAATTAAATATATACTATTCACACATTTTTGACAAATAATATCGGAGGAATCGTTTATGAAAAATACGGATAAAGAAAATAAAGACGAGCACGCATTTTCAAAAACCGAAATAGAGTCGGCAAAAAAAATATTAATAAAAATGAAAAAAGATATTTTTAAAGAAATAGATGCCAGCATTAAAGAAGGTTCGTCTAAAGATTCAACCGAATACCGCGGCGACAACTACGATATCGCTTCCAGCGAAAGAGACCGTGAGCTTATGTATATGCTTGGAGACAGAGAAAGAAAAAAAGTGAGGGAAATAGACAATGCGCTTTTAAAAATTAAAGAAGGAACTTACGGAATTTGCGACGAATGCGGCGAACCTATTTCTAAAAAAAGATTAAAAATTATACCTTATTCCAACTTATGCATAAACTGCCAGTCTAAAGCGGAAGAAGAAGAAAAGAAGCAGTTAAGCGAAGATTATATCGACCACTTGAATACGCTTTCCCTAATAAACGACGACGAAACCTTTAAAGATTCCGACGAGTAGAGGTTAAAAAAGACATAGATTCAAGAAGGGATTTAGAATAAGGATTCAACGGATTTTTAAAAAAATCGTCGGTTTCCGCAATCTCCATTATTTTTCCGCCGTACATAACGCATACTCTGTCTGCAAGGTGTCTGACTAATTTTAAATCGTGGGTAATAAATATATAGCTCATGCCGGTTTCGTTTTTTAAATCCATAAGCAGATTTAAAATCTGGGCGGAAACGGAAACGTCCAAAGCAGACACCGGCTCGTCAAGTATAAGCAGTTCCGGACGAACCGACAGGCATCTCGCTATTCCTACCCTCTGCCTCTGTCCGCCGGAAAGCATATGCGGATAGCTTAAGGCTATCGTTTCGGGCAGTCCGACAACTTTAAGCTGTTCTGCGGCAAATTTTATTCTGTCTTTCTTTTTGTTCTTTATAATACCGTTTCTGACTGCAGGATAAGATATTATTTTATATATCTTCTTTTTCGGATTTAACGACGAATATGGGTCTTGAAAAAGTATCTGTATCTTTCTCCTGAAATCTTTTTTTTTATTTTTATAATCTAAGGGTTCGCCTTTAAAATATATCTTGCCGGAAGTTTTTTCCGTAAGGCCTAAAATTAACTTGGAAAGCGTCGATTTTCCGCACCCTGTTTCCCCTACTACGGCAAATATTTCATTTTTATATACGTCGAAAGAAACGCTGTCAACCGCTTTTATCAAGTTCTTTTTTATATCGAACAGCGTTTTATAATACTTATAATGTTTAGAAAGATCGGAAACCGATAAAATTAAGTTATTTTCCATATTTTTTTTATTTTGAGCCGCTGCCGGAATTAAATTTTATACATCTTACGTCGCGTCCGTATTTGCCACCACTTTCAAAATCTCTAAAGTTTCTTAAAGCTATATCGTTTAAACAGTCGCCGTCTCTTTTAAAACATCTGGAATAAAACCTGCACTTCCCTTTTTTAAAATCGTCTTTAGTCAAATAACCGCTTATATTAAAAAGTTTCTGTTTAGGAATATAATCCGGAGAAAAAGACGGAATGCTTTTTATTAGAGAAATAGTATAGGGGTGAGCTGGGTTGTTTATTATATTTTCGGTATTGCCCGATTCCATTATCTGACCTGCATAAAATACGTAAGTCCTGTCAGAAATGCTTCTTGCGACGGTAAGGTCGTGCGTTATAAAAATAATACCGACGTTGGATTTTTCTTTTATTTCTTTAATTAATTTTAAAACCTGAAGCGACGTCGTAACGTCTAAAGCAGTCGTTGGCTCGTCGGCAATCAAAAAACAAGGATTTAGAACCATAGCCATAGCTATCATAACTCTCTGGCGCATACCGCCGGAAAGCTCGTAAGGATAAGAATTAAATCTTGCAAGCCCGTCTATATTCATATAATTCAAATATTTAACGGCAATATCTTTTGCATCTTTTTTTGAAATTTTTTTATGCGTTAAAATCGCTTCGGTTATCTGCTCTCCTATTTTCATTACTGGATTTAAAGACGTATTTGGATCCTGAAATATCATAGATATAATTTTTCCCCTTACATCCGTCAACTCGTCGGGCTTTAGCTTTAAAATATCAGATTCGACACCTAGGGATTTACACTTGATTTTAATTTCTCCAGAAACTATTCTTGAAACGCCCTGAGGATTAAGTTTTAAAATAGACAGTCCGAGAAAAGATTTACCGCTGCCGGATTCGCCTACTATCGAAACTACTTCGCCTTCATCTACCGATAAAAACAAAGAATCGACCACGTTTATGCACCCGCTTTCGTCTTTACCCGCACATAATTCGACCGTTAAATTATTTATCTCTAATGCCATATAAAATAAAACCCATACATAAATTTATATTTATATTTTTTTACTTTTTTTAATAATTAAAAATAATTACACTACATCTTTTCTAAAACAGGAATACACAATAAATTCAAAATAGAAACTAAAACCGTTTTAACAGAAAACAGCATTGCAATCCTTGGCTTTACATAATCATAATTTTTGCCTATAAGCCTGTGATTTTGATAATATTTGTTAAAATACGAAGCAAGGTCTAAAGCAAAAGAGCTTAATACCGACGGCTCGTTCTGCTCTACCGCCGAATGAACCGCCGTTTTCAGTCCGTAAATTTGTTTGACTATCAAAAAAATATCGTCAAAATCGGCATCGTTTTTTGAAAACGAAAAACTTTGCGCGGTATTTTTTAAATCCGTTCCATGCACGTCTAATCTATTTAAAAGACTGTTTATTCTTGAAACGGTATATTGAAGATAAGGTCCCGTCTGGCCTTCGAAAGACAATACATTATCCCAGTTAAAATTTACATCCGTAGTCCGCCTGGTTTTTAAATCGTTAAAAATAACCGCACCTATACCGACTTTTAAAGACGTTAAATATATCTGCTTCTTTTCGGTTTCGGTTCGCTCTTTTTTTCGTTCATTAATTAAACTTTGTTTTTCACCGTTTTCCGTCGCCGCTCTTATTCCTTCCATTCCTTCAGTCAGTTTTTTGGTTGCATCGTTAATTTCGGCGGAAAGATTATCTTCTAAAACTTTCAGTCTTTCTTCTAGTTTTTCTTTAGCTTTAAGGCGCGCTTCTTCTATATAGTCTTCAAGAAAAACTAAATTGCCTTTTCTTGTGGACATGCCGATAATTCTGCCGAATTTTACATGAACCAATCTGCTGTCTATCATAGAAGCATAGCGTTTAAAATTTTTACCGTCTTTTATTTTTCCGGCGTTTTCTTTCAATATGCCGAATATGCCGAAGAGCTGGCTGAAATGTAGCGCCTGTTCCGAACCTACCACGTAAATCATCTTATCAAAATTATATTTTGCCATTCTCGAAACCGCCGTAACGATATCTCTTGAAAGATAAAGTGACGTTCCGTCGCTTTTGGCAATCAGTGCGGGAGCTTTAATGCCTTTTACGTTCACTATTGCCGCCCCTTCGCTTATTTCGGCTATGCCGCTTTCCAGCAAAATTTCTTTAATATCTTTTGAAAATTCCGCGCTTTCGGCTTCTCCTTCATACGAGTCGAATTCTATGCCAATAGATTTATAAATCCTTTTAAATTCCTCTATGCTTAGTTTTCTAAAAATTTTCCATAAATTGTACTGCCCTTCCGCAGTCCCGCAAAAAAGATTCTTATTTTCTTCGGAAAGTTTTATGTTTTCGGACGCATAGGCGGCATCTGTTTCCTCGGACGAACCGTTATCTATATTTTCAGTCTTTTTATCGCCTAAACCGTTTATTGCGCCGAGATATTCTTCAAAACCGCGTTTATTTGCAGACATAAAATCTTCAAGTGTCTTAAACCTTTTTTTAGCCTCTTCATCCACGGTCGCATCGGTTTGTTCGTCTTTGTGTATCCTGACGTAAAGTTCGTATAAAACTTTTACTGGGTCTTTTTCAAATTCGGAAAAATTTATATCGCCGTAACGGCAAAACGCGGTAATAAGTTTTCCGAACTGCGTTCCGAAATCGCCGAGATAATTTATCTTTATAACCTTATGTCCGCAAAATTCATAAATTTTCGACAAACTCATCCCTATTACGGTGGAACGCAGGTGCCCTACTCCGAAAGGTTTTGCTATATTAGGGGACGAAAAATCTACGGCTACGGTAAGCGGTTTTTCAGGAACGTCTCTGCCGTAATCGGAACCAGAATCGACGGCTTCCTTAACGATCTCGGAAACAAATCTTTCTCTTTTTACAAAAAAATTGACGTAAGCGCCCTTTATTTCTATTTTATCGAAAAGACTGGCTATTTCGCCAAAACGCCGGATGCATGAATTATATAAATCGCCGGCTACCGTTTCTGGTTTGCCCTGAAATCCGTAATTTTGCATATAATAAGCCGCCAAACAATAATCGCCGAAAGAATCGTCCGGCGGATTTTTTATTATTTTTTCTGCTTGCGGCTCTGAAACGTTTATTTTTTTCTCTTCCTTAATAATGTTTATAATAAAAGTTTTAAGCGTTTCCTTAAATATATCCATTTTTATTCCTTATTCTTATTATAAATAATTTTAATTCAGATTAAGACTGTTAAGACTAAATTTTTAATAATTGCGAATCGTTTTAATTATAACAATTATACCAAATTATACCAATTAAAAGACTTTAAAAAAATAATTAATTTGATATAATTAAAAATAGATATATTAATTTCTAAAGGAGATATATCAATAATTATGGATAACGAAAATAAAGACAAATATATATGCGAAGCATGTCCGTATATTTACGACCCAAAAAAAGGCGATCCTGAAGGCGAAATACCGCCCGGCACGCCTTTCGAAGATATACCTGACGACTGGCTTTGCCCTATATGCAAAGTGGACAAGACCCATTTTAAAAAAGTAGATAAATAATTTGATTTAATTAAGATTTAAAACAGGAGAATTTAATGGCTTCAACAGAAGAAATTGCTTTGCCGAAGTACCAGTGCGACGTCTGCGGATATATATACGATCCTGAGGTAGGCGACTCAATAGGAGGAATAGAGTCCGGGACTCCTTTCGAAAAACTTCCGGACGACTGGGTCTGCCCTATATGCGGCGCAGACAAAACTCATTTCAATCATTTCGACGGTTAAATTTTATTTATATAATAACGTCCATAGCGCCACGCAATCCGAAAATTCAACCCCTTCGCAAACTATTTTCCATCTTTGCCTGCATAAAACCATGGTTTTATGCAGGCAAAGATATGCTCAAAGAGTATTGATTCGGGTTTTCATCCACCTAAACACAATATTAATTTTTAACGAAGGTGACATTTTTATTTTGGTAAAAAGGTGACATTTTTATTTTGGCTTGACACGAAAATAAGCAGTATTGACATTATTAATAAATATGGTAAAATTAAAACATGCGTATAATGAAAATAATTTTTTTAATGGTTTTATTTTTGGCGACTATTGTTTTTTCGGCTCAAAATTATGCCGAGGCAATGTCATACCGCAGTTTCGTCAAAAAAGTAAACGCCGAAAGGCAGATTGGCAACCCGAATGCTGCCGTAACTATTATTGCATACACTGATTTTCAATGTTACTGGTGCAGAAAATTTGAAGAAAACGATTTGCCTTACATAATTAAAAATTACGTTAAGACAGGTAAGATATTTATTCAGTTCAGAGATTTCCCGCTTACTATTATACATAAATATGCTTTAAAAAGCGCTGAATACGCCGATTGCGCAGCGCTTCAAGGAAAATATATGCCTGTAAGAAGCCTGCTCTATAAAGATCAAGACTTTTGGAGCGGCATAGGCGATATTTATTATTTCCTTAAAACGCATGCAGGAAAAATAATTAATATATCCAAAGAAGAATCCTGCGTTAAAAGCGGAATGGCTAAAAAACTTATTAAAAGCAACACGGATTCCGGCAATAATGCTAAAATAACAGGAACTCCTACTTTCTTTATATACAAAGGGCTTATTCTTTATAAAAAGGTTACCGGGTATAAACCTTTGCCGCTGATGAATAAAATTATTAACGGCGCTCTGCAATAAATCTGCATGCAAATCTATAAGAAATTAAATATGATAAATATTTATATATTTTTTATATATTTCCGGTAATATAATTTATTTTTTCCGGCGAGTTATCCTGAATTTTCTTAATATCTTTTAAAATTCTAGAAATAAATTTTTCCGTTTCGGCAACGGCGGATTCTATTTTCATTCCAGAAGCAAGATATGACGCCAGGCAGGCGGAAAAAGCGCATCCGGTTCCGTGCACTTGTTTTCCCGTATTTACTTTTTTGTTTTCGTATATATAAAATTCGTTTTTTGAATTTAAAAGTATATTTCTAATAATATTTTCTTCGGATTCTTCGGCAATATGCGAACCTTTAATTAAAATATTTTTAATTGCAGGAAATTTTTTTCTTATAATTTTTGCCGCACTCTTCATTTCATCAAAGTTTTTAATTTCAGTGTCGGAAATAAGTTCAGCTTCTTTAATGTTAGGCGTTATTACGGCTGCACGTTTAAACAGGAGCGTTAAAAAATCTGGATAGCTGTTTTTATCTACTATTATAGAGTTTGAAGTTGAAACATATACGGGATCGACCACTAAAGTTTTTACGCCGTATTTATCTATAAAACCAGACAGAACGGAACTTTGCCTGTCGTCGTAAATTAAACCGGTTTTCACAGCATCTACTTTAAAATATTCAAATACGGCTTGCAGTTCCGAAGAAAAAAAAATGTCGGAAACCGGTTCTATTTTATATATTTTATCCGGATTCTGGGCGGTCATGGCCGTAACGGCGGATAAACCAAAAATTCCTTGTTTAGAAAAAATTTTAGCATCGGAAGTTATACCTGCTCCGCCCGAACCGTCAAACCCTGCAACCGATAAAATTTTTAACGTCAAAATTTTTTTGCCTTCTTTTAAACTATTTTAAAATCTTTTAACTCTTTATTTTTTCTGACTTTTCTTTTTTAAAATTTCTCATGCTTTTTAAAATATCGTAAACTTCCGAAACGCTTCTCGTATTTAATATATCCGATTTTTTTGCCCAGCCTTTTCTGGCTATACCGACTCCGTAGTTGACAAAATGTATTCCTTCCGTTTTGTGCGCATCAGGATTAATCGAAAGCATAACGTTTTTAGATAAAGCAGACCTTATATTCCTCCAGTCTATATCTAATCTTTTTGGATTTGCGTTAAGTTCTATAACGGTTTTATATTCGGATGCGCAGTCTAAAATACGGCCTATATTAATAGGATATCCTTTTCTTTCTAAAAGAAGCCTGCCTGTAAGGTGTCCAATCATAGTAGTGTAGGGATTTTTAATTGCTTTAACTATTCTTTCAGTCATAAGAGATTCCGTCATATTAAAGTTTGAATGCACGGATGCTATGACAAAATCCAGTTTAGACAAAGTTTTATCGTCGTAGTCCAAACTGCCGTCGGGTAAAATATCCGACTCTACGCCCTTAAAAATTTTAATTTTATCGGTATATTTTTTATTAAGCCTGTCTATATATTCGATTTGCGATTCAAGCTCGTCAGCCGAAAGCCCGTTAGCGTAACGTGCGGATACCGAATGATCGGATATCCCTATATATTCGTATCCGAGTTTTATACATTCTTCTACCATAGCCTCTATGCTTTCTTTTCCGTCGGTATAAGTAGTATGAATATGAAAAACTCCGCACAGGTCTTTTTCTTCTATAAGAGCCGGTATTTCACCTTTCAACGCCGCATCAATTTCCCCTGTTCCTTCCCTTAATTCCGGCGGAATATACTGCATACCGAAAACTCTATAAAATTCCTTTTCGTCGTTTACTTTTATTTTGTTTTTTTTGCTTTCGAAAATATCCGTTCCTGCGTCTTCTTTCTTACTCCTTTTAAATATACCGTATTCGTTTATCTTGTAACCGTTTGCTTTTTCAAACGACCTCAGCTCTTCGTTATGCATTTTAGAGCCTGTAAAATGATGAAGGGCATAAACGAAATCTTCGCAAGGAACTACTCTTAAATCGGCGTGAATACCGCTCTTTAAAATTATGCTTGTTTTAGTTTCCCCGGAAGATTCGATTCTGAAAATTTCTGGATATTTAAACAGCAGGTCGAAAAACTGCGATTCTTTTCCTGCGACAACGGAAAGAACTATATCTATATCGCCGACGGTTTCCGTTTTTCTTCTGAGAGAACCCGCTATCTGAATATCGTATATGATTTTTTGCGGCGTATTTTTAATATAGTATTCAAGCATCAGGGCTTGGCTTAAAGCGTCTGGATATAAAAATCTGGTTTTAAAAATATTAAATTCTTCCACCGATTGTTTTAAATTTTCTATGGATTTTTCTCCGAAACCGTGAATATCTTTTAACTTGCCTGATTTTAAAGCATTTTCCAAATCGGCTGCGCTTTTAATATTAAAATTATCGTATAAAAGCCTTGCCTTTTTTGGCCCTAATCCTCTTATTTTTAAAAGCTCGAATAAACCCTCAGGCACCGATTTTAGCAGTTCGTCGTAATAAGCGAGGCTACCAGTTTCTACAAGCTCTTTTATTTTAAGATGCAGGTCTTTCCCGATACCGGGGATATTTAAATTTTCCCCCTCTTTAATAATATAGGATAAATTTTCTCCAAGCCTGCTTATTGTTGCCGAAGCATTTAAATATGCCCTTATCTTAAAAGGATTTTCGCCTTTAATTTCCAGTATTTCAGCTATATGCTCAAAAACTTCGGCAATTTCCGCATTAGTCATAACTATTTACTTATATATAATTTGTATATGCTTATTCAATTATGTTATATTATATATTAAATTTAATTAAACTGAAACTAAAACCATGGATATTTTACTGCTTAAATTTGTAATCGACGCTATAGATATCGCGAAAGATATTCTTAATATCTATATGTGGGTAATCATTATTAAAGCCCTGCTTTCATGGGTAAACCCCGACCCTTATAATCCTATAGTCAGATTCATTAACGATATTACCGAGCCTGTGCTTAATAAAGTAAGACTCATACTTCCTATAGGTTCTTCGTTCGCCTTCGATTTTTCTCCGATAATAATCATACTAATAATTATAGCCTCAATACAACTGCTAAACTTTATAGAATACAGATATATTATGCAAAACGTACCATTTATGATTTTAAGGCGCTGACTTTTATCTTATTTGCATTTATATTTATATAAATAATTAATCGATTTTAACGCAGGAGTTAAAATTATGGAACTTTCCCCAATAGAAATAAGATCGCAAAAGTTTTCAAAAAAAATTAAAGGATACGACGTAACCGAAGTAGAAAATTTTCTTGAACTGGTAGCAAAGGATTTAGAAAAACTTTATGGAGAATATTACGCACTTAAAGAAGAGCTTGTCAAGAAAAACCAGCAAATTCTTGATTATAAAGAAAAAGATAAGTCTATAAGCGAAGCAATACTTATGGTGCAGTCGGTTTCCAACGACATTAAAAAAGCCGCTATTATGGAAGCGGAATCCATAAAAAACAGGGCTGTTTCCGAATCCGAAATCATATTAAGAGACGCAAATAAAAAATATGCCGAAGTTGCCAAAAATATTGATGAGATTTTGAATAAACGCATAATTATTATAAATTCATTAAAAAACTTACTTAATACTAATATAGATATAGTAAACAGGGAGTCTGAAAAAAACCTTGAAATTTCTGTGCCTGTAGAACCGGTAAATGTCGAAGCCAAGTTATATGAAGAAAATAAAACCGAAATAAAAACAGATGAAAGTTACGACCTTGCAGATTTTTTAAAAAACAACGCTTCAGAAAAAAAAGACGAAAATAATAAAGACGATAAAATAAGGCTAATCGCTGATGAAGAAAAAACGGATGAAATACTGACCGATAACAATAAATTTTCTTTTTAACGCTTATATTTATTTATTTTATATGATATACTTATAATATGTGTATAAAGCAAAGGTATTAATTGCCTCGATATGCGTTGCAGTAAATAATTTATAGTTAATTCTATCACCATTAACCATTTAGGGATAAAAAAAATATGAAAATATTGCTTATTCAACCAAATAATACAAGCACTATAGGACTGAATAACGTATCGTTGATAGAACCTACAGGATTAGAAGCCATAGGCGGCAGCCTGCTCAGAGACGAACATACGGTTAAAATAGCAGATTTAAGAGCCATAGATTACGACCCTGACAAATATTTAGAAGATAAAATAAAAAGTTTTAAGCCCGATGCCGTCGGTTTTTCCTGTTCGTTTACTACTGACGTATATAGGACTATCGAACTTGCAAAAAGAATGAAAAACGAATTCGGTATCCGTTACGTATTTGTCGGCGGACATCACGTTTCAGTTTACCCTTACGATTTTAACGTTAAAGAAATAGATGCTATAGTTATAGGGGAAGGCGAATACACGGTAAGGGATCTCGTCGGGGCATTTTCTTCCAACATGCCTCTTTCAAACGTTAAAGGCATAATATACAACGAAAACGGCAATCAGATTAAAACGCTGGAAAGACCGCTTCTTAAAAACATAAATGGCCTTCCTTTTTTTGCAAGGCATCTTACCGAGGAATTCAGAAAAAAATATTATTTGGGAATCAGGACTTCGCTGGCGTGTTTAGAAACGGCAAGAGGTTGTCCTTTTAAATGCGATTTTTGCAGCGTTTGGAATTTTTACGGCGGCTCTTACAGATCTAAATCGCCTGAGAGGGTCGTAGCCGAATTAAAAGAGATTAAAGAAGATTATATACTTGTTACAGACGACAATTTCTTTAGCGACGTTAAAAGGGCGAAAAAAATAGCGGAACTTTTAAAAAAAGAAAGAATATATAAACTTTACACTATACAGGCAAGGAGCGACACAATAGTCAAGCACCCAGAACTTATATCGCAGTGGAAAGAAATGGGGCTGTCGAATATTTTCATAGGGTTCGAGAGCATAGACGACGATAAACTTACGAGTATAAACAAAAGCAACTCTTCGTTAAACAACGAAAAAGCATACTATATAGCAAAAAAACAGAAAGTCGCCGTAACCGCTTCTTTTATAGTTTCTCCAGATTTTACAAAGATAGATTTCAATAAATTGATGGGCTTCGTTAAAAGGCTTAAGATAAGCGTGCCGGTATTTTCGGTTCTCACGCCTTTACCTGGAACAAAACTTTATAACGAATTAAAAGATAAATTAACCGTTAAAAATTATTCTTATTACGATCTGTTTCACCCTGTTTTAGAAACCGTCTTATCGAGAAACGATTTTTTTAAAGAGTTTTCAAATTTATATAAAACTTCATATAAAAGTCTAAATTTAAGGGCAAACGATATTTTTTTTATCGTAAAATATATACTTTCCGGAAAAATGCCGCTAACCCATATGTTTAAACTTAAAAAATCCATGAAAAATATTTCTACCCCTATGACGTACATAAATTCTTTGCTTCTGGAAAACAAAAATTAATTAT
>JAJYKQ010000005.1 GCA_021788495.1 bacterium
TATCGGGGTCATATTTTGCAATTTTTCGCCTCCGCAACAATCATTGAAAATATTAACTTCGGCACCCATAATATTAAATATTTTTTTTAAAGATTCTATTTTAGCTTCGTTTTTATAACATCCAATATAAAGAAGTATGGAGTTCCCTTTTATTTTTGACGGAACGGTTTTTAGCAGTTTGTCTTCGGTAGCGGCATCTGCAATTATATCGATAATATGAATTGCTCCAGTTTTTGAAGGATCCGATTCCTTAAGCATGGCATTAAAAGGCATAAGACTGTAATCTGCCTGTTTTCTAAACATAGAATCGGAATTTATAAGTTTAACGGATTCGTTTATCTGATTTACGCATACCGAACAGCCGGAATATAAAAAATTTTCGCCGCCATTCTGACATAAACCTAAATTTCTCAGGGGCATCACCGCTTTATTAAAAAAATCCGGCTTATAGTGCGATGGCGGCGCGCCGCAGCAGTTCCATTCGGAAACCGGCTTAATATCTATATCTAATGCTCTAAAAATGTTTTCTATTTTTGTTTTAGGGTCGTAAGAATTTGCGCAGCCCGGAAAATAAATAATATGATTTTTCAACATTAAACCTATATTTTATTTTTAAAAGTGTACTTAAAAAAAATAGATTAGACAATTGCTGTATTTTTTACATCCTTTTTAGTTTATTACAAAAAAAAAATTAAATCAATATTTTTTTTAAAAAAATATAACATTGTTTTTAAATTGAAGATAAATAAATATAAAATATAAGCGCCTTGCATGTTTATCTATTTAATATTTTATAAACCTTTAAAGAGGATTGATTTATTAGGAAGGTTAATTGCGCTTTTATTTAAAGGTGGTGCCGAGAGGCGGAATCGAACCGTCGACACGAGGATTTTCAGTCCTCTGCTCTACCGACTGAGCTATCTCGGCATTAAACATGATAAGTTTTATTATATTATCATAAAACTTATTTAAATACAAATATTTTTAAGCGTGCCGTTTAATTTTTATACGGAGAGACGTAAAAAAAGACTCTAAAAACTAAAAATCAGATAAATATCTTTATGGTGCCGAGGGCCGGAATCGAACCGGCACGGAACAAAGTTCCGAGGGATTTTAAGTCCCTTGCGTCTACCACTTCCGCCACCCCGGCAATTATTTAATTGAGAAGATGCGCTTCAAAAAATGCATTATATAATATCTCACAAATCGCAATATTTGTCAAATATTACCATATTCCCGTTTCTAAGTATTTATCTATCGCAACAGCCGCTTTTTTTCCCGCACCCATTGCAAGTATGACGGTTGCGGCTCCCGTAACTATATCGCCTCCGGCAAAAACTCCTTTCTTTGAGGTTTTTCCTGTGTTCTCATCTGCTATTATATATCCCCATTTGTTTAAATTTAAGCCGGGAGTAGAAGAAGGAATAATTGGATTTACGTTTGTTCCTATAGCAATAACCGCTGCCTCTATTTTAGTAATAAATTCAGAACCTTTTATTGGTAGAGGTCTTCTTCTGCCGCTTTCGTCGGGCTCTCCAAGCTCCATCCTTTCACATTCAACAGCCGTAACGTTATGGTTTTCGTCTCCTATAAATCTGATTGGATTTATTAAAAATTCAAACTTAACGCCCTCTTCTTCGGCATGATGAACCTCCTCGATCCTTGCCGTCATTTCGTTTCTTGATCTCCTGTAAAAAATTCTGGAGTCTTGATAACCAAGCCTTAAAGCCGTCCTGACGGCATCCATAGCAGTGTTGCCCGCGCCAAATACTACTAACGTCTTGCCGCATTTAATGGGCGTATCGTATTCGGACTTGTTGTAAGCGCGCATTAAATTAACGCGGGTAAGAAATTCGTTGGCGGAATATATACCGTTAAGTTCTTCCCCCGGTATATTAAGAAATTTTGGCGTCCCTGCGCCCGTTCCTATAAAAACAGCGCTGTAGCCCCTATCGTTAAGCAGTTCGTCTACGTTAAAAGTTTTGCCTATTACTTCATTCGTAAAAACGTTCACTCCCATATCTTCCAAGACTTTAAGTTCTCTTGATAAAATTTCTTTAGGGAGACGAAATTCGGGAATTCCGTACATTAAGACTCCTCCTATTTCGTGAAGGGCTTCATATATTGAAACGGCATAACCCATTTTACACAAATCGCCTGCAACCGTAAGACCTGCCGGACCTCCGCCTACCACCGCTACTTTTTTATCTTTATTTTGATTTATTTCTATGTGGATATCGCCGTATTTTGCTTCGTAATCCGCCGCAAAGCGTTCAAGATTTCCTATAGCTACGGAAGGGGTATCCTTTCTTTTGCCTACCGTGCAAACTTTCTCGCACTGGTCTTCCTGAGGGCAGACCCTGCCGCATACTGCAGGCAAAGAATTCGTTTCTTTAATTTTCTTTGCGGCGCCGAGAAAATCTCCTTCTTCGATAAGCTTTATAAAAGCGGGAATATTTATATTAACGGGGCATCCTTCGATGCAGTAAGGTCTCTTGCACTGAATACATCGTTTTGCTTCTTCTACGGCTTCTTCGGCCGTATATCCGTTCGGGACCTCTTTGAAATTGCCGTTCCTTACCGCAGGCGGCTGACACTGCATAATATGTTTCTTAATTTTCAGCCTTTCTTTTGTATCCATATTTAATTATAAATTATCTGCTATACTCTCTATACTTATAAAATTAAGCTGTTAAATTATGGTGCGCTTTCATATGGCAATCATAGGAAGTTTTTTCTTCTTCCTTATAAAATTTAAGCCTGTTCATAAGGTTGTCAAAGTTTACTAAATGCCCGTCGAAGTCGGGGCCGTCTACGCAGGCAAATTTTGTTTTATTGCCTACCAAAACCCTGCATGCGCCGCACATTCCCGTTCCGTCTATCATAATAGGATTTAAACTTACGATTGTTTTTATGGATTTTTCTTTGGTTAAGTCGCTTACTGCTTTCATCATAATTACCGGACCGATGGCGATAACCCTGTCTATCTGTATTTTTTTATCGTAAATAAGGCTTCTTAAAACATCGGTAACGATGCCTTTAGTGCCGCAGCTTCCGTCGTTTGTAGCGGCAAGAACTTCATTGCTCGCCGATTTCATCTCGTCTTCCATCAAAAGAAGCTCTTTGTTTCTCGCTCCGATTATAGATATGACGTGATTTCCTTCCGCCTTCATAGCTTTGGCTATAGGATATATTGCCGCAGTTCCAAAACCGCCTCCGATGCAGACTACGGTTCCAAATTTTTTTATTTCGGTAGGAACGCCGAGAGGACCGACTAAATCGGCTAAGGCATCGCCGACGTTCAATTCGCTGAGCAGATGCGTAGTTTTTCCAAGCGTCTGCACAAGTATAGTAATAGTTTTATCGTTTTTGTCTGAACTTGCGATAGTAATAGGAATTCTCTCGCCGTTTTTATTTACCCTTAATATGATAAATTGGCCTGGTAACGCTTTTAACGCTATATCCGGAGCCGATATATTATATAAATTTATCCCTTCGCCGAGATTTTTCTTGCCGATTATTTGATACATATTTTTATCGTTTTATTTATAATAGTTTATCGTTTGATAATGTGATGGAGGCGGCACTCGGAATTGAACCGAGGTATAAAGGTTTTGCAGACCTCTGCCTTACCGCTTGGCTATGCCGCCTTAATTAAAATATTATCGGATGTTCTTTTATTGTATTACTTTTTCACTTTTTTTTAAATAGTTTTTTCTTTTATTTGTACAGCAACAGGCTTTTTGCTCGTATTCTGCGGTTTACCTTCGGCACTCCCGACTTAAGCTGTTTGAGGTTTATACCTTCCGGTTTAGCATAAATGGAAAATGTTCCGACCCTATTAAATACGGTTTTTACTAAAGCAATACCTTTATTAAAAGATTTAAAGCTGAATACGCTGCTCCTTTCTATCCCGCCGGAAGAAACTAATGACAATTTAACGTTGCCGTTTATGCGGTCGGCGTTCGTTATCACGTTGCCGAATTTATCGATCGCAACTATTTTAATTATAAAAGGTCTTCCTGCCGGAATTTGGGCAATGTTTGTAGAAATAAGAAACTTTTTAAAATAAGAAGGTTTTATGTTTATATTTTTACTTATAAAAATATGAGGCCTGCCGCCGTAATTAACGGCAAAGTTTAACTGTCCTATACCCGCCCTGTCCGAAATAAAATTGAATTTACCGGCACCGTCGTTTATGTAACTGGCTGGTATTATTCTGGGTCTTATGCTGAAGTTGTCTCCGGTTAAATAAACTTTTATGCTGCCGTTTGATTTCGGCATTAATTTTACGGGGTTTCCGTACTGATCGGCAGCATATATTTTTACTTTAAACGGAACGCCGGCTATAACGTTTTTCGGAGCCGATATTTTTAAATTATGGAACGGTCCTGCATAAATATGAATGGGCGTACTTTCGTCTTCTACGCCTTCAAATGAGCTCGAAACCTCTATTTTGCCGGCTTTTTTATAAGAAACGTCAAAGTTTACTATGCCTTTCTTAAACTCTGAGGCGGGAATATTTAACTGTTCTTGATTGCTTTGCCCGCCGATATTTACGTTAATGTTCAATCCCTCGTATTTCTTAGAAAAATCAGTAATTACATTGCCGTAATCGTCTAAAGCAACCAATCGGACGTCAAATTTGCTGCCGGCCTGGACGCTGTGCGGTACGCTTATAGTGAAATTATTAAGCTTTCCGGGAAGAATGGTTATAGTGGTAAACGCATAACCGTTAACGGAAAACATAGGAATTAAGCAAAAAAGCAGTAAAGAGAAAATAACGGCGTAAAAAGTTATTTTTTTTGCATTAAAATTCATAATCGGATTCCCCTTAATAAAAGAATATTGTTCCATATTTATTATCGTATTTTTTTTGAAATATTTAAATAATATTTAATTTTTTCATCGGAAGGATTCAACTCTAAAGCTTTCCTAAAACTGTATTCGGCGTTGGAAAACATTTTTAAACGCATGTACGACAGTCCCAGAATAAAATTTATCTGCCATAATTTTTTGTGCTCAAGCGCTTTTTTGGCATAATACACGGATGCCCTGTAATTTTTAATTTCGTATTCGTCCAAGGCGGCATTTGATAATGCCCTGTAATTATCCGGATTATAACTTAAGGCTTTTTTAAACATAATCAATGCAGTGCTGAAATCGTTTTGCGAAAACGATAAAACTCCTTTTTTATTATAAAAATTTGATTCTTGAATGCCTGATTTTTTAATGAAAGCAGTTTTTTTTGCTAATTTTCTATAAACTCTTTCGGATATATTTGATTTTTTCTTTATTTTTTCATAATTTAAAGAAACGGCTTTTGGCTTTGCAGCGGTTTTTTTATTTTTCTTAACGATATATAAAAACGGATTTATAGTTCCGAAATCTTTCGGCTTCTTTATATATCGCTTAGATTTCAAAATGCTTTTTAACGCATCTTGTCTGCTTATAACATATGCAGCCAAGATTGAGGAAAAATTTACCGAATTGTTTTTATTTATATTTTTACCGATATAGAATTTTTTAAAATTTATTTTATAATTATACTCTAAATCTTTAACAAAGGAATATATATCGCGTGGATTTCCGAAGCCGGAAACTTTAAAATAAAAATCGGCGGCTGTATTTTTTTTATTTAATTTTATAAATTTAACGGCATCCAATTTTATTCGATATTTTTTTCCGGCGCTTATAATTTCCGAAATGAAATATTTTTCGTTTTTATTGAAAGAATATCCGTAGCGTAAAATAGGAAAGTCGGTTTTTCGTATTCCTTTTATGCTTTCGTCTATCTTGATTTGAATACTTTTTAGCTCGGCGATTCTTTTGTTTATCAAAAAGTTTATTTTATTTTCTTTTGCCGTAATGCTTTTATATATAAAAAAAACGGCAAACACCGATATTATAAAAAATGTTACGGCAAAATAATATGCTATTTTTTTATTCACGACATTATATTTTTTTAAAATTAAATTAATATATTATATATATTTAATACATTATTAAAAATTTTAAGTCAATCAATTTTGTAATAGGACGCCATAGACGTATCCGTTTCATAGACGTTTACGCTTTTTACGGCTATGCCGTTATGTTGCGTAGATTTAATTTTTTTTTCAAATTCGTTATATATATACATAGCTAAATTTTCCGCAGAAGGGTTTGCGTTTAAAAAAAAGGGGGTCTCGTTGATGAACTTATGGTCGAGCGTTTCCAATACTTCGTTAAGATAATTTTTCAGCAGTTTAAAATCTATTGCAATTCCTATTTCGTTTAACTTAGATGCAGAAACGACGGCTTCAACCTTCCAATTGTGCCCGTGAATGTTTTCGCATTTTCCTTGATAGCCTCTTAAGGCATGCGCAGACGAAAAACCCGACGTTATTTTTAAATCGAACATAATTATTTTATTACGAACCGGTAAAATTATCGTTAATTTTAATTTTTGCGTGCATTCTGAGATTTACAATCATATTTTTAAGTTTCTTCGCCAGTTCAGCCGCATATTTTTGCTTTTGTTTTTTTGCAGTTCCTCTTCCGTTTTCGATAGTAAATAAAAAGAATTGCAGTCTGTATTTTATGAATTTTTTTTCTATTATAATTTTTTTTAAAAAATTATAGAAACCGTTTTTATCAAAACCAAACTTGCTTAAAAATACCGAAAAACTTGTGCGCCTATGAAGAACCGCAAACTTCTTTTTAAAATTTTGAGCCATAGCCTTTAAAGCAGGATTGCTTATAATTAAGCCGCCGGCCTTTTCCTGCTGATTAAGAATAATAATCCTGTTTATATATATATTCGTCAAATGCTTTAATTCGCCGTTGGTTAACGTTTTGTTAATTTTAACATATTTTAAATTATTTACCATATTAAAATTATATAAAAAGTATAAATCATTTAGCGTTATAGCAGTATTGTCAACCGAGGCGGCTATAGAATCAACCTGAAATCCGCTTGAAACACTAGCAGAAACCGAAGTCAAAAAAAATGCAAAAAAAAATGACAGCCAAGCAGTTTTTATTTTATATTTCATTATTTCTAATAGAAATTATTAAAAATTTATTATAAAATCTTTCTATGCATTACAATATAGTATCTATATTTTATATTTTAATATTATCATTATTTTTATTTTTTTTATATATTTTTTTATTTAAAAATATACAGTATTTATTTGCTAAAAATAAATTAAGGGAATATACGCGTGAAATTGAAATTTATAAAACCATATTAAACAACATTAAAGAAGGGGTTGCCGTTATAAACAAAGAAAAAGAAATCTTATTCGTAAACGAATCTTTCGGCAAAAACATAAGGTCGGCAAAAACTGACGGCAAAATTATTAATAATCAATTCGATTTTTTAACTAGAAATATAGAACTTAATTCATTAATAGACGGAGCGGTTAAAAATAATTTTTTTAAAATAACCGAAAAAAAAATTTCTTACTACGATAGGGCCGAAAAAAAAACTGCCGATTGCATAATCTTTAAGATAAATAATAATGATAAATATGCGGTAATAGTTAAAGATATCACCGACATGCAGAAAATAGAAGATATCAGGTCGTCTTTTATTCAGAACGTTTCCCATGAATTACAAACGCCGGTAACGGCTATAACCGGTTTTGCCGAAACTTTAAAAAACGGTGCTATCGATAACCCTTCCGTCAGGTTGAAATTCGTGAATATAATCGAACAGCACGCAAAACGGCTTCGATTTTTAATTGACGACCTGATTACGCTTTCCAATATCGAAACGGAAAAGTTTCCGGTTAAGTTAGAAAATATAGATATTAAAACTAATATAGAAAATTCTTTAATTTTATTTGAACATGAAATAAAAGAAAAAAATTTATCCGTTATTAATAAAGCGAAAAATGATACATTTATTTCGGATACCGGCAAAATAAGCCTTATAATAAACAACCTTATTCAGAATGCCGTGAAATACGGCAATAAAAACGGCATAGTATCGATAGAAGGGTACGCCTGCGACAAGGCGGCGGCATTGAATTTTATTTCTGAAGCCGAAGAAACATCGGTTTTATGGAATTTTTATTTCCTTAACGAAGACGACTCGCAATTTCTTTTCTTTTCAATAATCGATAACGGTATTGGCGTAAACTATACTAATCTTTTAAGGCTGGGCGAAAGATTTTTCAGGATCGACGGCTCGCATAAAAATTCAGCCAAAGGTTCCGGGCTCGGACTGGCTATCGTAAAGCACACCCTGAAATTATTAAGAGGCAGCGCCGTCATTAAAAGCAGTATGGGAAACGGATTTAAGTTTTCTTTCGTTATACCGGTAAAACGGTTAAACAAAATTTAACTCTGGAGTAGATTTTATAAGCTTATATTTGTAAAGTAAATCGGCATAAATATTAAAACCCCTTATTTCATCGGGTCCTAAGTTAAAACTCAGACAGTCCGTCCAATATTCCATAAGCTCTTCAAAAGATATGAAGTCATAATCGCCGGATTTTATCGCCGTTTCGGCTGCATCTTTAAAACCGGATAACGCTTTTATTTTTGATTTTATCAAATAATCGTATAAAACGGAAAATTCATTTTTATTGCCGTCGTAAGATTCTTTTCTTATTATAAAAAGAGCAAAAACAAAAGGGGAAGACGTATGTCTGTACCATAAATCCGCTAAGTCGTATGCATAATAGCCGTCCGGAATATTTTTTACAAGTTTTAAGGCATTATTGCCTATATGCAGGAAACTGTTTCCTTCAGCTATTTTTCGATAATAATCCGAATCTATCTCAAGCTCTAAATTTTCGTTTTGTTTCAAACTTAAAAATTTCATTTCGTTTAAATCCATTTTATAAAATTCTGCCAATAAAACTTTTAATAAATTTAACGAGGTAAGGGTTTCCGGCGTAACGTATACCGTTTCGTTCTTATTGAAATTCTCTATGGATTTATTTGAAAAAAGATATATGCTTTTTACTTTTTTCTTGGAACTTATCGAAAGGTTGGGAAATATATAAGAATTATCGTAATTAGAAATATAGTAAAAAGAAGATGAAGGGCTTATATCTATGCCGCCGTATTGTAATTTACTATTCAAAAAAGCCGGCGTTCCGGAAATAAAATCCGCAAAATTATTTCTGTTTTCGCCGTTAAGTATTTTTTTTAAATAATAGTAGATAGGATATACGTTAAGATAATTTATTTCTCCTATTTTAATCATAAAATGATGCTCGTATTACGGTAAAATTTGCGAAATTTCTTTATATAAATAATCTGGATTGTATCCTTTTAGTTCGTCGTATTCGTGATTCCCCGAAGCAACGGCGCATATATGAATGCCGGCATTTTTTGCGGCCATTATGTCTATCGGGGAATCGCCGATTAATATTGTATACTCTTTTGGAATAGCAGTCATATCGACGATTTTGTTTATCATTTCCGGCGACGGCTTGCCTTCTAAACCGTCGAATACACCGTAAACGCAATCAAAAAGACCAATGATCTGCAGATGCTTTAAAAGTTCACGCGATATAGAACCGGTTTTATTAGTCGCTACGCTAAGAATTTTATTTTCGCTTTTTAATTTTAAAAGAAGTTCTTTCGCGCCTTTTATCAACGTTGTTTTATCGAAACAGACTTCCGTGTATTTTTTTCTAAAAACGGCGATAGCTTCTTCTTCATTCTCTTTTCCGAAAAGTTTGCCGAGCAGGCCTTCAAGCGGAACGCCTACGTAAGAACTGGATTCTTCCGGCGTTATCTGCCTGCTTTGGAATTTAGAAAACACGGCGTCGAAGGCATCGTTTATAGCTTCAAACGAATCTATAAGCGTCCCGTCTAAATCAAAAATTATTGAATTATATTTTTTTAAAATTTTAAAAAACCTCTCATAAATTCGGCGGTTTCTTCGGGAATAGCCGTATTAATGGACATTCCGGTTCCTATCTCGAAACCGGCTTTCATAGTCAGTCTTGGAATAATTCTTAAACTCCAGTGATAATAGTCTTCTTTTTCGTCTGCTATCGGCGGATTATTAAATACGAAATTATAATCCGGATTGTCGAGCGCATCATACATACCTTTAAGAATCTTTTTGACTATTATGCCGAGAGCCTTAACCTTATCCATAGAAATATTTGAAAAACAGGGCTCGTGCGACAGCGGCATTATCCATGTTTCAAAAGGGCTCGCCGAAGCAAACGGATGAAAAACTATGAAATCGTCGGTCTGCATTATTATCCTTCTGCCGTCCACTATTTCAGCCTGTATCATATCGCAAAAAATACATCTTCCAACTTCGTCATAATAAAATCTGGCCTGCGAAATATTATTTCTAAGGCTCAGCGGTATTACGGGCGCGGCTATAATCTGCGAATGGGAATGTATGATGGAAGTTCCGGCGTTAGCGCCGCTGTTTTTAAAAATTATGATATATTTAAATTTAGAATTGTTGCGCAGGCTCAAATACCTCTGCCTGTACATCAAAAAAAGCTCCTGCACCTGCTTGTCCGAAAAAAAAGGTATCGTTTCGTTATGTTTAGGCGTATCTATTACTACTTCGTGCGTACCTATTCCGGGTTTAGTCCTGAAAACTTCCGTTGCCCTGGGAAAAAAATATCCCGTAAAATCGGTATTTACGGATTTTATCCCTTCATAAGCGTTTAAATTTTCTTCAGAATTAAGAGAAAGAGCGGCAAATTTATTAGGAATTACTCTTATCCACCAGCCTTTAGAATTTGTCGGAGTGCCATAAGTCCTGAAAGCATCTACTTCATGGGGCGAGAAGTGTTCGTTTCCCGAACAAAAAGGGCAATCCGCCGAATATTCGCCGAGCTTTTCGAGCGTATCTTTTTTATGTGCGGAGTCCCCGCCGAATTCGTTAGGCCTTCTTCTTCTTTCGGTAGCTATTATGACCCATTCTCTTGTGGTAGGATCCTGCCTTAATTCCGACATATTTAATATTTATA
Source organism: bacterium (assembly GCA_021788495.1). The sequence continues at coordinate 10,950 of JAJYKQ010000005.1, forward strand.
TATAATCTATATTTTATAATTTTTTATATTTCTTATTGCTTTATATATTCATTATATAAAAAATCATGAATTTTACAAGAATTATTTACGTCAGAGAAGTTAAACCGCAGAGATTTATTCCAGACCGCAAAAGGCTTGTTCTGTTCGCCGCCTATTCCGCCGTGGGCTCCCATCTGATTTTCAAAATTTATTATATTTTTGCCGTCGTATGCGCCGAACAAAATTAAATCTCCCGAATTTTTAAACTCGATAAATCTTTCTAAAGAGGAGAAAGCCGTTTCCGACTCTGCTTTTGTTTTGCAAGAATCGATTATCCTGCCTATAGTAAAATTTTTGCCTGCTAAATTATTTATGAAATATTTTAAAACGTAAAATTTTTGGTCTTCTTTGTCGTATATGGACGCTTCGCCTTTTTCGTTAATTCCGGCTATAAAGCCTATGCCTTTTAAGTTAGCAAGCATGTTTATTAATTTACTGTATTTATTTTCAATCTCTTCAAGAGTCATTCTTTGATATTTCCCCGAAAAATAGATATTAGCCATAGGTCCGGAATCCATTATGTATATCGTTTTTTCGTTCTGCCATTGAAACGTAAGTATACTTTCCGGTTCTTTAACCGATTTCATTCCTCCTATAAATCCGTTATAAATTTTTTTGCATGTACCTTTCTTAAAAAAATCGCCCATATATAAAAACAATCTTTTAAAAACCGCATTGTAACCGGTATCGAATTCATACACTTTTAATTCAGGATCGCTAACATATTCGCTAATTGCGTCTTTGAGCATTTTACCGCCGTTCGCTTTTTGAAAAGGTACGGATGGCGTGTGTCCATGATCTGATATTATAAAAATGTCGTATTTTCGTTCCGATTTTAAAACGGCTTTATTTATGTGATAAATTTTTCTGTCTATAGCCTTTAATGTTCTTAATGCGCTGTATGAATATGGCCCCCTGTGATGCGAAAGTTCGTCGTATCCTATATAATCCGAATATATAGAAGGTACTCCGCGGGAAATATCCATTATGGCGCCGAAAGTTTCTATCTCTTTAAATATAACGTTAGTCATCGCCCTTGCAAAAGGAAAAAAACCTTCGGGACGAACTTCCCGCTTCTTCGCTATATCCTGTATTTTTTCGAATATTTCCAATATAGCCTCAAAAAACACGTAAAAGAATGTTTTCAAAAAAGTAAAAATATGAAAAACGAAAACTATAAAGATATCGAAATTCCTAACTTTTTTTTTAAATAAATATCTTATTGAAAACGTTGAAAGAGTGAAGGTTGAGCGCGACGCTCCGCCGGAAAACAGATTGACGTAACTTGAGCCGCCTTTCAAAAGACCGGGACTTCTTCCCGCCAAGCGCTCCTCTATCCGTCCGGCGCTTTCGGGTTTCTTAAATATTATTTCTTCTCCCGTTTCTCTTTCTATCCATCTGAAACCGGGTATATCGTCGTTATTTCCGTATAAAAGACCTGCCTGAAAAAACGGCGTGTCGCTGGGTACGCCCGTAAAATAATCGGCAAGCAAATAATCTCCGGAATTTATCATTTTCTTAAGGTGAGGCATCAAATTTAACGAGAGGGCTTTTTTTAAAGCGGTATAAGAAAGCCCGTCTATTTGAAATATAACAAAGCCTTTTTTTTCGATAGACTTAGCTATTTTTATTTTTCTTATAGATTTTTTAAAAATATTTAACAGGCTTAATTTCATATTCAATTATCTTCTCTTTCAAAAAGAAAGTTTGAAAGAAAAACCATTAAAATTAAAAAACCGGCAATAAAAATAAAATTCCATATAAGCGGCGTTTCGGGCATAAACAGCGTCTTTTTTTTATCGTAAAAAAACAGGTACTTCAGTATATCTACGGAATAAGTAACCGGATTTATATAAGCAAGTATTTTTAAAAATAACGGAAATTTTTTAATAGGATAAAGCGCTCCGCTTACAAAAAACATAGGTTGCACCAATAAATTAATTATGGAATTAAACCCCTCGAAAGACGTCATCTTAGATGCTATTACTATGCCGAAAGCCGTAATGGAGCATGATATTAAAAATAAAGAAGCTGCAATCAGCAAAAATGAAATAACGGTAATATGGATTCCCAAAAAAGGGGCGAAAGCCAGCATTATAAGAGCCTGAACCGTACTTATAATTCCGCCCGACGTAATTTTTGCCAGAACAAACGTTTTTCTTGAAACCGGCGAAACCAATATTTCTTTTAAAACGCCGAACTCCCTGTCCCAGATAATCGATATGGATGAAAATATAGACCTGAAAAGTACCGTCATAATAAGTATGCCGGGAAAAATATACTGCATATAAGAGCCGTTTTTCATTTTTACGAGAGTGGAAATTCCGTAACCGACGAATAAAAGCCATATAACCGGCCTTGAAAGATCGGTAACGAGCCTCGATTTCTGTCTCGTAAATTTTAAAATTTCCCTTTTATTTATAGCTATAAAAGCTCTAAGTTCGCTTTTCATAAACAGTAAAAGTTATCCTTTTATTTTTTTACGCAAGTAATTAAGAAATCGGTTTTAGAAACTAATATATCTTCTTTTTCGGAATTTAAAAATTTATAATAATCGTTTAATCCAATGTGATATTCCGGCGGCGTAATCATTTTTTTTTCAAAAAGATTTTTTTTTACCGTTTCAAATTCGTTCTGTAATAACAAAAATGCGTTTTTAATCTGCCCGGCACTGCCGTAATCGTTTTTTCTTTTAAAAAAAATCTGGGTAAACGGTTTTATTTTAATATCGCAAAAACCGCCTGACGATAAAAATGAAGGTAATTTTTTAGAAATATTTCTGTCGCCTCCGTTTAGAGCCTGATAACGCGAATAGGCATTGAACAATTTTTTTGAATTATCGGTCGGCTCAGGATAATAGAGCGTCATATCGTCTTCTATGTCTATTAAAATCAGCAATCCGCCGTATTTTAAAGTTCTTTTGATTTCCGAAAGAAAAGGGGGCGAAATGTTTATATGTTGAAAAACATATCTTGCAAAAATTGCGTCGAATATTTCGGCTTTGAAAGGCATGCTTCGGACGTCGGCGTTAATATAAGACGTGTTTGCGGAACCGTTGATAGCCGCCGCAGTTTTTAAAGAGCCTGCGTCTAAATCGAATGCTATAATTTTTAAAGGATTTTTTTCTTTAAGAACGCATGGAAGTATTCCAAGACCAGTACCTGCATCGCATATTATTTTTCCGGTAAAGGAATATTCCAGTTCGTTAACCTGACGCAATAAAAACGGCGCCGTTAAATAGGATTGGAAAGCTATATAACGCGCATCCGCGGAATTAGTTTCCGCTAAAGCCGCGTCTAAAAATTGTCTGCAATACAAAACCCGTCCTAAAATATATTTTTTAAATTTATAATCTGCATTCTTTCTTTCCCGATAGAAAGCATATTAATTTTCAATCCGGTAAGCTCTTCTATTCTTAAAATATATTTCTGCGCATTAACCGGAAGGTCTTTAAAATCTTTGATTTGCGATATATCGCCGCTCCATCCTTCCGTTTCTTCATAAAGCGGAACCGTTTTTTCATAATCGGATGAAGAAAAAGGCAGATGATTAATTACTGAACCTTTAAGCATATAACCGGTACAAATTTTAATCTTCGGCAGATCCGATAAAACGTCGAGCTTCGTAACTATCATTCCGGTAATTCCGTTTAAACGGCCTGCTTCTTTAATTAAATTTACGTCGAACCAGCCGCATCTTCTCGGCCTTCCCGTAACGGAACCGAACTCTTCTCCTTTATCCCTGATGTTCTTGCCGTCGCCGCCTTTTAATTCCGTCGGAAAATAACCCTCCCCTACACGTGTAGTATATGCTTTAGTAATACCGATAACTTCATCGATTTTCGTCGGACCTAAACCTACGCCCGCAAGCGAAGAACCTCCTACCGTATTAGATGACGTAACGTAAGGATAAGTGCCGTGGTCGACGTCTAAAAAAGTACCTTGCGCGCCTTCCAGCATAACGTTAAGTCCCTGTTCCAATTTTTCGTTTATATATATAGACGTATCTATAAGGAATTCCTTTATTTTTTCTCCGTAATTTAAATATTCTTCAATTAAATCGTCTGGATTAAATACGTCTTCTCCAAGTACGTTTTTAAAAAGATAATTTTTTTCTTTCAGGCTCAAAACTATTTTACCGTACAGCACGTCTCTGTTTAGCAGATCGACGGCACGTATTCCGAGTCTTGCAACCTTATCTTCATATGCCGGACCTATACCTCTTCCGGTAGTGCCTATCATTCCGGCGCCTCTTAATCTTTCCCTTGCCGTATCAAGTCTTTTATGATAAGGCATAATTATATGCGATTTATAAGATATAAAAAATCTGTTCTTAATATTTATTCCGACGGCTTTTAAATCCTCAAGCTCCTGAAAAAGAACGGACGGGTCTATTACTACGCCGTTTCCAAGAATACAGATTTTATCTTCGTTTAATATGCCCGAAGGCACTAATCTGAATACCAAACTTAATTCGCCGCACACGACGGTATGCCCGGCATTATTTCCGCCCTGATAACGCGCTACTATATCTGCGTTTTTAGCAAGCAAATCTACTATTTTACCCTTTCCTTCGTCTCCCCACTGAAGACCGACGACTATAATATTTTTTTTTCTCATATTTTTTTGATTATAATTTTATATATTTTCGGTAAATTTTTTAAGTTCCGATATATTTTTAAATTTTATTTCTTTGCCGGTATTTATATCGCCGAACAAAATATGGTCTTCCGTTATGTTTATAATTTTTTTTATTCTATTTTCCTTCATATATTTTACGGTCTCTAAATATCCGTAGTTCATAAAATTTGTTTCTACGGCATATCCTTTTTTGCGCAAAAATAAAATAATTTCGACCTCAGGTTTTTTGTCGGCCGTTTTATTAAAAACAAGAAAATCTCTTTTTTTAAATCCGCTTTGCGAAAAATCGCCATATCTGCATAAAGTATCGAGATTTACTGCAAAACCCGCTCCGGCACAATTCTCGCCGAACCTGCCGATTAAATTGTTATATCTTCCGCCTCCGAAAATTTCGTAACCTACATGGGGCGCAAAACATTCAAATATTGTTCCGGTATAATAGTTTAACCCTCTTATCTCGCCAAGGTCTATAGTTATATATTCTTCTAACTTATAATATTTTATATACGAAAGTATCCGCTCAAGGGTTTCCAACGCTTCTTGCGACTTTTCGTCGGAAGCCATTTTCCATGCTTTTTTTATAACGGATTTTTCGCCGAAAATAAACGGAAGCTCGCTTATAACTTCTTTCTTTTTTTGCGGTATAGAAACTCCGTCAAGAAAAACGTTTAAGCCCGAAGAATCTTTTCTTAAAATAAATTCTTCTATTTTTTCTCTTACGGCGCGGTCTATGTCGGATACGATTCCTTTAAAAAATTCTACGTTTCCTATGTCTACGCTGAAATCTTCAACTCCGAGCCGCTTTAAAGATTCAATGCCCATTATTATGAGCTCTGCATCGCTTTCGGGACTTTCCGGTCCGACCGATTCTACCCCTGCTTGCCATATTTCTCTGGGTCTGCCTAGAACCGGGTCTAAATTCCTTAAAACCGGACCGCAGTAAGAAAACTTATAAGGCAGGGCGACCGAATTTTTTAATGCCGAGCTTAACCTTGCTATCTGAGGAGTAAAATCGCTTCTCAATGACAGCATCTCGCCGGTGCTTATATCGGCAACTTTAAAAAGTTCGCGTGCTTTAGAACTCAATAAAAACACGTCTAAAAAATCTATGCTTGGAGTTATAACCTTTCCGTAACCCCATCTAGAGAATTCGTCAAGAAGCGTATCTGCAACCCTGTCGATATTATCCGTTTCAGCAATTAAAAAATCTCTGGTTCCGGGAGGCGGCTGAGAAGAAAACGTCAAGTTTTTCTTGTTCACTATAACTCTAAATATTTAGCTTCCGTTATATTAGGTTCTGATTTTAGCTCGTTAATTACTTCGCCTTTAACTTCTGAATCAAGCTGTAAAATAGAGATGGCTTTATCTAAATGTCTTCCGAGATGCATCCTTGCAATGTTAATTTTATTTTTACCGAGTACTTTTCCTATAGATGCAATAACGCCTGGCTTATCCAGATTAAAAATAACCAGAATATGTCCTTCCGGAATAGCTTCGATTGAATAATCGTCCACTTTTACTATCCATGGATTCTTCTTGCCGAATATCGCTCCGGATATAGTGAAAGTTTTAACGTCTGTTTTCGCGGAAATAGATATGGTGCTGGTATAATCTAATGCCTGATCGGATTTTGATTCTACTACCGATATACCCCTTGTTTTTGCAACCTCCACGGCATTGACGTAGTTAATGTCTTCTCTGAGTATAGGATAAAGAATGCCTTTTACTACGTTAGGCGTTATAGCGCTTATATTGTGCTTAGATACCGCACCGTTATAATCTATTTTAATTTCGGTAATTCCGCCCGTTATAATATTGCCGAGCAGTTTGCCTATTTTTTCGCCGAGATTGAGGTAAGGACCTATAATATCGACCTCTTCTTTTGTTACGGACGGAACGTTAACCGCATTTTTTATAGTTCCGTTAATAAGATAGTCGGCAATTTGGTTGCATATTGCCACTGCAACGTTTGTCTGCGCTTCTTCGGTAGATGCTCCAAGATGCGGCGTTGCAATAACGTTGTCTAAGGTCAAAAGCGGATTATTTACCGGCGGTTCAACCTCGAATACGTCTAACGCGCAGGCTGAAACCTTGCCTGATTTTAGAGCTTCGTATAAATCAGCTTCGTTTATTATTCCGCCTCTTGCTATATTAAGCAGTTTGACTCCGTCTTTCATCTTGGCTATAGTTTCTTTGTTTATCATGCCTTTCGTTTCTTTGACTAAAGGCGTATGAACGCTTATATAGTCCGATTTTGCATATATTTCGTCTAAATCGACGAGATTTATTTCAAGTTCTTTTGCTTTTTCTTTAGATAAAAGAGGATCGTAACCGATAGGATTCATGCCGAAACATTTTGCGCGGTTATAAAGAACCTGCCCTATATTGCCCATTCCGATAATACCTAAAGTTTTTCCGTAAACTTCCGTACCTTGAAATTTGCTTTTTTCCCATTTGCCTTCCTTTATAGAAAGAAAAGATTGAGGTATATACCTAGACATAGCCATAAGCATGCCGAAAGTAAGCTCTGCCGTCGTTACCGTATTTCCGCCGGGCGTGTTCATAACGACTATTCCTGCGGCTGTAGCTGCGGCTTTATCTACGTTATCCAATCCGCTTCCGGCCCTTCCTATAACTTTAAGATTTTTAGCGGCTTCTAAAACGTCTTTTGTGAGCTTGGTTGCGCTTCTTATTACTATGCCGTCGTACTCTCCGATTATTTGTTTAAGCTCTTCGGGCTTTAATCCGGTTTTAACGTCAACTTGAATTTTACCTGTTTTCGCTAATATGTCGATACCTTCTTTGGAAAGTTTATCGCTTACGATAACTTTAAACATATTATTTATCTCCTATATATTTTGTTACGGGACGGAATTTAATTCCGTCCTACTTTATTGCGACGGGGACAGAATTTAATTCCGTCCCCGTCATATTTAATTATTTATTCGCCGAATAAAGCCTTTTGCGCGGCTTTAAGTCCGCTTCCGATTTCAAACTTATATCCTAATTCTTTTAATACGGCTTCCAATGCAGATATTGCCGTTATAACGTCAAAACATCCGGCATATCCAAGATGCGCTATTCTGAATATCTTGCCCTTTGCGGCATCCTGTCCGCCTGCTATGGTAATACCGTATTTTTCCCTTATAAGCTTTGTTATTTTGCCGGCATCCATACCTTCGGGCGCCCATACGGCCGTAAGAGCGTTGGAAGGCTCGTCTACCGTATAAAGTTTTAATCCCATAGCCTGAACGGCAACTCTGACGGCATTTGCAAGATTTGCATGTCTTTTGAATACTTTTTCCAATCCCTCTTCTTTAATTTCCCTTAATATTTCCCTTAATCCTACTATAAGCTGAACGTTGGGAGTATATGCATTCTGATTTTTTTCCAATGATTTCTTTTCTTTTTTAAAATTAAAATAGTACTTCGGCAGAGTCGATTTTTCTACGAAACTCCATGCTTTTTCGCTCAAAGAAGCAAAAGCGAGTCCTGGGGGCAGCATAAGGGCTTTCTGGGAACCGGTAACGACTACGTCAATTCCCCATTCGTCCTGCGGAATATTTGTTACTCCAAGCGCCGTAATAGCATCTACGACGAGAATAGTATTAGGTCTTTTTTTAACGATATCGGCAATTTCTTTAACAGGATGAAAGACTCCCGTGGACGTTTCGGATGCCTGTATATAAACGGCTTTTATTTCAGGGTCTTCGTTTAATGCATCTTCTATAGACTTCGGCGAAACGGTATGTCCCCACTCCACGTCTATAGCTTTTACGTTAACAGAGTATGCCTTGCATATATCGAACCATCTTTCCCCAAATTTTCCGCCTCTGACTGCAAGTGCATGGTCGCCGGCTGAAAGCAGGTTTGTAACGCATCCTTCCATAGCGCCTGTTCCGCTTGAAGTAAAAATTAATACTTCCTGTTTAGTCTGAAACAGGAATTTAAGATTATCTCTGACTTCCTGCAGAATGACGGAATATTCGGGAGCGCGGTGATGAATTATAGGAAGCGACATATCGGCTAAAGCGCGTTCGGGCACCGGCGTAGGTCCGGGCGCCAATAAATACTTTTTTTGCATTTTTAAACCCCTTTAAAATATTAAAATTAATTTGAAAAAATTATAACTATAAAATTAAATTTAAAACATTATATACTAAAACAAATTTAATAAAAAAAGTCAAGGATTTAATGTATTTTTATACTTCTAAAGATTTATATTTTTTTATAAAATTTTTTTAAAATTTGACTTTTCGTTATATAGACATTATAATTTATGATGTATTTATTTGCTTGATATTTTTTTATCTATTAAATATAAGTATATGACATATAATTTTAACTTTTAACCTTTACAATATAAATGGAAAATATGCGCAGTATTCATAAATTTAAAGAAATTTGTTTTTCTATACTAGCCTTTTTAATATTAACTTTTTTTATCTTGACCGTTCCTTCATATGCTTCCAAATCTAAATCTAATAAAAAAAAATATACGGGCAGTTTTTTAAATATAAGATTTACGACGAGTAAGCTTAATAAAAATAAAATTAGCGGAAAAAACGGCGCCGCACAAGTAGTTATTGTTTCTTCCGCAAATACAAATAATAGTTCTCAGGACAATAAGGTATTTATAAAAAAAATAAAGCCGAAAAAACATGAAACGGCAAAAAAAACGGCGGTTGTTGCCGCCGCATCCATTAAATCGATAAACTTATCGGATGTATCGGATGGTTTGGCTGCATCTGGTCTGCTTGCAAAAAAAGGCGATTTTGCAAATTATCAAAAAAATATGACCCATATATTTCCTATGATTATAAACAAGGAAATAATACATTACATTCATTATTATCAGACTACCGGAAGAGATTTTTTTAAATATGCGCTTTCAAGATCGGAAAAATATATACCTATGATAAAAAAAATTTTTCAAAAAATAGGTCTTCCTAACGATCTCGCTTATCTTGCGATGATTGAAAGCGGTTTTTCACCCACCGCATATTCCTATGCAGGCGCAAGCGGAATGTGGCAGTTTATACCTTCTACCGGCAGAATATTCGGTCTGACTATAAATTGGTGGGTCGATGAAAGGAGAAATCCCGTTGAATCTACATATGCGGCGGCGGAATACTTAAAAGATTTATTTAATAAATTCGGCTCATGGTATCTTGCGGCGGCAGCTTACAATGCAGGCGAATTGACTATAGAAAGAGCGTTATCGGTTGATCCTGGCGGTAATTTCTGGTCTATATCGCAGAATAGACCTTATCTTTTACCGGGGCAAACAAGAAGATACGTTCCTAAAATTATTGCGGCGGCAATTATTGCAAAAGATCCGGCAAATTTCGGCTTCCACAACATTAATTATCAAAAGCCTATAAAATTTAAACAAGTAAAAGTACCGTATTCGGTAAGCCTTTACGATTTGGCTAAATGCATAGGCGTTTCCGAGTATGAATTGCAGAAGATGAATCCCGAACTTTTAAGAAACGTTACGCCGCCGGACGACCCCGGATTTATGCTTAATATACCTGCAAGCGATTACGGTAAATTCTTAAAAAATTTTAAAAATCTTAAAAGATACGTGCCTAAACGCCCTGTAATACAATATACGGCTTATTCAAGACCGGCAAACAATACGGTTTATACGGTAGAACCCGGCGATACGCTTATGGGAATCGCTTCCAAGTACGGAGCGTCTCTTGCGGCAATAGAGAGGTACAACGGGCTTAACGGCTATTCTATACTGAAAGTAGGGGAAAAAATAACAATACCGGGGATAAACGCTGCAAATACAAATTACGCGGCAAATAATTCAGGCTCTAATACAGTCTATACGGTAGAACCCGGCGATACGCTTATGGGAATCGCTTCCAAGTACGGAGCGTCTCTTGCGGCAATAGAGAGGTACAACGGGCTTAACGGCTATTCTATACTGAAAGTAGGGGAAAAAATAACAATACCGGGTGGAAAAGGTCCTCAAAAAACTATCGCCCAAAACACTTTCGGCGATGCAACTTTATCATATATTATCGTTAAGCCGGGAATGACTTTATGGAGCATATCGCAAAAATTTAACGTATCTATAAATTATATTAAAGACATAAACCGGATTAACGGAAACGATATACATACGGGAGAAAAAATATTTTTAAAAGGCGGCTCGAATAACAGCGTAAGATATTCTTATATTAAGAGCGGCGGCAATAACTATGGGTCAAAAAGAACGAATAGCGGCTTTTTATACTACAGGGTAAAATTCGGCGATTCGCTTTACGGTATTTCCGCAAAATTTCACGACAACGTAAAAAATATAATGGCTGAAAACAACATAAAAAATCCAAATTCTATATATCCGGGCGAATTGCTTAAGATAACCAAATAAATGATATCTTTCGATGAATCTTTAAACATTATAAATTCAATAAATACGTCTGCATCTTTAAAAGCCGAAAAAATATCCGTCGTAAACGCGATAGACAGGGTTTTATACGACGACGTTATATCGGAAGTCGATTATCCGGCGTGCGACAATTCCGCAATGGACGGGTATGCCGTTAATACAGATCTGACGAAAAAACTTAATTCATCGCAATTAAAATTAACTATATACAAAAAAGTCGTATATGCAGGGGATGCCTCCGTTAGTTATAAATATAAAAAATCGGACGGCGAAAACTTTGCCGTCCGCATAATGACGGGCGGATATATGCCGAAAACTTTAGATGCCGTAATACCTATTGAAGATGCCGTAGTAGAAAACAATAACCTTATAGTAAGTTCTCCAGTGAAATCCGGTAAAAATGTAAGAAGCCGTGGCGAAGTTATCAAAAAAGGCGACGTAATTTTGAAAAAAAATACCAGACTGACTCCGGAAAATATATCCCTGCTCGTCTCATGCAATATAACGAAGATAAAAGTATATGAAAAAATAAGTGTTTCCGTTATTTCCACCGGAAACGAGATTATAGGTCTCGACAAAAAACCTGCATACGGTAAAATTTATAATTCCAACGGAATATTGGCGGAAAATTTTTTAATGCAAAACGGTTGCACCGTCGTTAATAATGCGGTATGCAGAGATAATTTGGAAGAAATAGAAAACTCTCTGACGCAAGCGGTAAAAACCAGTAAAATAATAATAACTTCAGCAGGAGCTTCTTTCGGCGATAAAGATTTTACCGAAAAGGCGCTTGAAGCCGCAGGTTTTAAAATTAAATTCAGGCAGGTGGCTATTAAACCCGCAAAACCTTTTTCTTTCGGATTGATAAATAAAAAAATACCGGTTTTTATGCTGCCCGGAAACCCCGTTGCATTTTATACCTGCTTGGCCGTATACGTTAAACCTTTCATAAACGGGCATATCAAAATAAACAGCCGGGTGCGCGCAATTAAATCGGTTTCTTCATTTGAATATATTAAAAAAAATAAAAGAAGAGAATTTATACCGGCTAATACTTTCTATAAAGACGGAACCGTATATTCAGAAATATTTGAAAAATCGGGGCCCGCTACGATAAACGTTTTCGGTATTATGAATTCCATTATATCCGTTCCGGAAGACGCGGAAGGCGTACATAAGGGCGAATTGCTGGATACTTACCTTATCTGACTTTATAATAATAAATAATAGATTATGAAAAAGCATAAAATCTTAATCGTCGATGACGAGCAAAGTTTGGTTTACGTATTAAAAAAACTTCTGGAAGACGAATTTGTAATTGAAACCGCCTCCGACGGAGAAGAAGCGCTGTCCTATATCAAAAATAACCGCTATTTTGCTATATTTCTAGATATAAGAATTCCTAAAATTAACGGTATGGAAGTTCTGGCTTATACAAGAAAATTAGACGATAAACCGAACGTTATAATTATGACCGCCCAGAACACTATGGTAAACGCTATTGACGCTATGAAAAAAGGTGCATACGATTACATAACGAAGCCTTTTGAATTAGACGAAATTCTAGGCATAATAGAAAAAATAAAAAAAAACGACGGCTTAACCGATAAAAAATTTGAAAAATCGGAAGATTTTCTCGATACCCTGCTTGTAGGCAAGTCTAAAATTATGCAGGAGGTCTTTAAAACCATAGGGAAGTTATCGCATAACAACATTACCGTATTAATTTTGGGAGAATCCGGTACGGGTAAGGAACTTATAGCAAGAGCGATACATTTAAACAGCGTAAGAAGCGATAAACCTTTTATCGTCGTAAACACTCCCTCAATTCCCTCGGAACTTCTAGAATCCGAACTGTTTGGTCACGAAAAGGGTTCATATACAGGCGCAAACGAAAAAAAAGAGGGGAAGTTTATAAGCGCAAACGGCGGCACTATCTTTTTAGACGAAATAGGGGATATGCCGCTTAATCTTCAGGCTAAGCTTTTACGCGCCATACAGGAAAAAGAAATTGAGCCGGTCGGTTCTAATAAACCTGTTAAAATAGACGTCAGAATTATTGCCGCTACAAATAAAAATCTTAAGTCTATGGTTAAAAACGCAAAATTCAGGGAAGATTTATACTACCGGCTTAACGTTATAGAAATTACCCTGCCGCCTTTAAGAGAACGGAAATCCGACATACCTATTTTAGCCGACTTTTTTATAAAAAAGTTTTCTCAGGAGCTGAATATGCCGGAAAAGCAACTGGGCAGCGATGCGCTTTCTTTGCTTCAGTCTTATAATTTTCCAGGAAACATAAGAGAACTCGAAAACGCAATCAGAAGATGCATGGTTATGTCGCCTTCTGCGGTATTAAATTCAGATGATTTTATAGAAATATTGAATAACGGCGAAAATAATTTAAAAGACAAAAAAACGGAAATCGACCCTTTTGAAGATATTATTAAACGAAAAATAAAAAATTACATCGAAAAAGTCAAAGATACCGAAATTAACGACGTTTATAAATCGATAATGGGATTGACCGAAAAAATAATTATAGAAGAAATACTTAATTTATATAATTTTAATCAGCTTAAAGTTTCTAAACTTTTAGGGATTAACAGAAATACCCTGCGGAAAAAAGTCAACGAATATAAAATAGATATTAAAAAACAGATTTAATCTGTCTTTATTTATATAATATTCAATTCTCAAAAGGATTTATATGGACCATAACGTCGTTTATATAAATATTCGACGACATAAGACGGCTTTTAACGCTTTCAGCTATATCGTGAGACATTTTAACGGTCATATTTTGATTAATTTCTATTTCGACGTCTATGTAAAAATAAGGACCGGACTTTCTTACCTTAATATTCGTAATGTGCTCAACCCCTTTCACGGAAGCAATTAAGTTTTTTATTTTATCGACCACGGATGCGGGAGGGCTTTCGTCCATAAGATTGCTTATAGATTCTTTTATAAGTTTCACCGCAAGACGGAATATAAAAAAACTTACGACTATTCCTGCTATGGGGTCCATATAGTAATAGCCTTTTATAGCAAAAATAATCCCTATTACTACGGCGGTAGACACTACGACGTCGCTTCTGTGGTCATATGCCGTTGCAATCAAACCCGTAGATTTTAAAAGCCTGCCCCACCTTAAAGTCCATCTATAAAGAATTTCTTTTATAATTATAGTAGCCGATGCAACGATTAAAGTATCGAACGCCGGACGCTCGTAATAGCGGAAATATAATTTAAAGGACGACACCGCTATAATAGAGAGTCCGAAAAGTATTAAGATTAACGCCACTAAAAAAGTAGCTATCATTTCGGCTTTTGCATGTCCGTATGGATGCTCTTTGTCCTGGGGTTTGTTGGATATTTTAAAAGATATGTAAACTACCAGTCCGGCAAAAATATCGGAAAGCGAATTAAAGCCGTCGGCGACCAACGCCTCGGAATGTCCGGCAATGCCGAAGTAAAATTTTGCTAAAGTTAAAATAATATTCGCAAAAATACCTACATAGGAAACAAACTTGAGTTTATTAAAAATATTTTCGCGGCTTATAGTAAACTGTTTCAATTTATTTCAAATATTTTATACAAATATTTTTTTTAACGCAGCAGGATAAATTTTATGTTCGGTATCGTGAATTTTTAACTCTAGAGATTCAACGGTATCGGTTTCTTCGATCTTAACGACTTCCTGGCAGATAATAGGACCTGCATCTACTTCTGGAGTTACGTAATGCACGGTAACACCCGTATATTTTACTCCGTAATCGAATGCGCTTTTTATGGCATCTTTTCCTTTAAAAGCAGGTAACAGGGAAGGATGTATATTTATTATTTTTTTATGAAATTTAGAAACGAATTCTTTGGATAGTATTTTCATAAAACCTGCAAGAATTATACAGTTTATATTATATTTTCGTATAATGCTTTCAAGCTCTTTTTCAAAATATTCCCTTTCCGAAACCGAAGCGTAAGGAAGAAAAAAAACTGGGATATCGGGTGCGGCAAGCCTGACTTTTTCAATAACAGGTGCGTTTTCTATGTTTGAAACGACCGCCGATATATTTATACTGCAGGCGGCATTTTTATGCTCTTTGGTATCGATGTGAAATATGCGTATTAAATTTAAAGCGTTAGAACCGTTTCCTGAAGCGAGAATTATGCAATTTATTTTCTTTTGCATTATTTATTTATACTATTTTTATTATTGCGGTTTATTATATTAGATGATATTGTAAAATATTTGAACTTAGAACATTAAGTTATTTAATGCTGACCGACGGTTGACCGTTACGACTTTTATTACTGCATATATAACCTATATTAAACGAACTAAAATTTTTACCGCCTGAATAAAAAACTTCGTTATTAATAAATTTTACGATATCTTGGGCATCCTTCGCTTCTGTGATTACAATCATGCCTATTCCGGCATTAAAAACCCTGTAAAACTCGTCGCCGCTTATGCCGCCTTCTTCTTTTAATATTTTAAAAAGTTCGGGTACTTCCCATGAATTTCCGTCAATTTCTGCAGAAACTGCTTGCGGAAGTATCCTGGCTAAATTTTCTGTTATACCGCCTCCGGTTATGTGGGCAATTCCTTTAATTTTGAATTTTCCTTTGAGCGCGCTTATAAGTTCCGAATAAATAATAGTCGGTTCCAATAGGGCATCTTTAACGGTTCTCCCGTCTTTAAGCAGACGGTCGTTTATGCTCAAACCCATCATCTCGAATACTATCTTTCTTGCAAGCGAGTAGCCGTTGGAATGCAGTCCGCTGGAAGCTATGCCTATAACGCCGTCACCTTCTTTAATTTCCTTCCCGTCTATAATTTCGTCTTTTTCGACTATCCCGACCGCAAAACCCGCCAAATCGTAATCGCCGGACTGATAAAAAGAAGGCATTTCAGCCATTTCGCCGCCGAGAAGAGAGCATTTAGCCTCTTTGCACCCGAAAGCTATACCCGAAACTATTTCTTTAATAATTCCCGGATTTAAATTGGAGGTGGATATATAATCTAAGAAAAAAAGCGGTTTAGCTCCTAAACATGCAATGTCGTTGACGCTCATAGCGACTAAATCTATGCCGACCGTATCGTGTTTATTTGCCGCAAAAGCTATTTTAAGCTTCGTGCCTACGCCGTCCGTTCCTGAAACTAAAACCGGATTCTTATAATTAAGTTCCCCTATCGAAAAAAGAGAGCCGAATAATCCAAAATTATCTATGACGCCCTTGGTATAAGTGCTTTTAACTATTGAGGTTATATCGTCGACGGCTTTTTTTCCCGCCTCTATATCTACGCCTGCTTTTTTATAATCCATAGTTGTATGATTTTATAATTTTTTATAAATTTTGTAAAGCGCCTTTAATAGCAGTGCCGTAATTCAATTCCGGCACTGCAACAAAACGGAAGCAGCAATATTTTTTTTGAATAAATTTACGATTTCTGATAAACTTATTTCTACATATCTCAAGGCATAAAACATAAAAACTTTACCTTTATAAATAATTTATAATCATCCGTAACGATAATTATAAAAATAAATTGATTTGCTTTATGAAAATTTATTCCGCAATCGAAATAGACTATAACAAAATTAAAATATTAGAAGTTTATAAAAAAAAAGGCGGATATTTTTTAAACAATTTTATAAATTACGAGATTGAAAACAGCGATTTAAAAGACTCCGATTTAATTGCGGCTAATCTCGATAAAATTATCGGCGAAAATAAAATAAGCAAAAAGAACGTAATTACGTCCCTTAACGGAAATAAAGTTTTAAGTTTCAATTTTATACTGCCTAATATGCCGCCGGCAGATCTTAAATCCGCCGTAGAATATGAATTAAAGAAAGTTCTTCATTTCCCGATAACTCAGTATATTTTCGATTATATATACGTATCCTATACCGACGATTCGGGCAATATTTTTCTTAATTTAACTGCGTTTGCGGCTATAGAAGAAGACGTTAAAAATTTTTTGAAAATATTCGACAAGGCTTCGATAAAAGTTAGGTCTATAGAGTGCAAAGCGGTTTCTATCTATAATAATGCCAAATATATGGGTAAAATCGGGACGGGCGCGGCAAAGCACATTTTGTTGTGCGATATAAGTTATTACGCGATAAAAATATTAATGATTTTGAATGAAGCGGTAATTTTTGAAAGAACGGTTGAAGATTTAAACTTCAAAAATATTTCTTATGAAAATTCCTTATCGGTTATAGTAGATGAGCTGAAAAGGACGCTCGATTTTTATTTTGCAGGAAAATCTTTGCCGCCAATCGACGAAATAATACTTGGCGGAATTTTTTCCAATAAAAAAGGATTCGATATGATAATTTCGAAAGTGACCGGTTTTAAGTCTTTTTCGGTTTCTACGTCGGATTTATTAGAGTCTGGCGATTACGGATTTTATCTGTCGGAAAGGATGAATAAATTAAAAAGAATAAACGGAAGCGATTTTTTATACCCGCTTGAAGAAATGTGGACTACATTCGGCCTTATAGTTAATAGATAGGATGAAAATATAGCAATCATTTAATAAATTATTTAAATGAATGACGGTATTTAAAACAAACCGAAAAAATTGAAAATTTATATGAAAATAGGAAAAAATAAGCCTATCGAAAAAACGAGAATTAATCTCCTTCCGGCTAAAAATAAAGAACTTATAGCAAAAAACAGAAAAAAACTTCTGTTTATTTCGATTATAGCAGGCTATATAATTTTTATTTTTTTTATAGATACGTCTTTAGTTTTAATAAACAAAGCAAAAATCAAATATATAGCGGCTTTATCGCAGGAGCTTTCCGTTATGAAAACAAAAAATATAATGAATACCGCATTTGAAACGGCGATAGACAAAAGAAAAATGCTTTTAGGAGCAGTCGGAAAAAAAGTTTCGTTGATAGAAAACCTTAAAAAACTGAAAGTATCGTGGTACGAAAAAATCGATAAAATGGTAGCGGCATCGCCGCAAGGCGTCTGGATGTCTAGCGTATCAATGCAGGACGGCAAAGTGTCGATAGAGGGAAACAGCGTTTCGTTAAACAATATTTCTATTTATGTAGATAACATGAAAGCTACGATGTTGTTTGAAAAAATGACGCTCGCAGGCATAAATATAAAAAAAGTTAACGGCAATACTTTTTACGGCTTTAAAATTATTGGCTTACTTAACGGAATACCAGATATGAATATAAAAAATACGGCTGCAGGCGCAAAGAAAAAATAAAAGCGGAGATCGATAGTGAAACTGTTAGACGATATAAAAAAAATACCGACTTATTTAAGAAACAATAAAATTATTTTAGTTTTATTGATGGCTTTTATATTCATATATCTAATAAATCAGGATATTTTCGTCAACATAATATATAAAAAAATCGAAAATAAAAACGCTCAGGTTGTAAAAATTAAGAAAAAAATGGAATTTTTTAAGAAAACCGCAGGCACGCTTTATGAAGAAAAAAATACTTTATACCGGTTAAAAAAACAGATAAAAAATTTAAACTTAAAATTAAAAAACGACGAATCTATACTTCCAAAAACCGCTAAAATTTCGAACCTTATTAAAAATATATCGGCTGATGCGCCCTCAAATAATTTCGTGATAGAAAAGATTAATTTCGGCAAAATCTTAAATTACGAGGACATAAAAGCGCTGCCGATTCAAATTAATATGTCCGGCGGTTTTAACAAAACTTTAATTTTTATTAAAAATATTTACGAAATGCACAGGATTTTCGTAATCGATTACGTATCCATAAAACCAAGCATCAAGTCTTTCCCAGATGTAAAAACGGCCGTCAAAGGATTTGTATTTTACGGGTAATAACTATAACGCCGCATTTAATTTAAAATTTTTGGAGAAATAAAAACGACTAATTGCTCCGTATCGACAGATCTTGTGTGATACCCGAATAAATAGCCTAAGACCGGAATTTCCGATAATACGGGAATTCCATCGTTGTTGCGGCTTTTTTGCGTCGATAAAAGCCCGCCTATTACAAGCGTAGAATTGTTTTTGACTTCCACCACCGTGGAAACGCTTTTGTTGTTAACGGCAGGAAAACCGCCTATACCGGAGCTCGCCGACGGAAAAGAGTAAGTAACGTTAATATTTAATAAAATATCGTTATTGCTTTCTACGATAGGGGTAACGGTTAAGGTAATACCTATCGTAATCGTTTGGAGAGTCGAAGTAACCGGCTCCTGCGCTATTACGGTCGTACCGCCCGTCGCAGCGCCTGACGACGACGATGAGGAAGAACCCGACGAAGCCGTCGTGCCTCCGGAAGTCGTGTAGGCTACATAATATTCCAATAAGGATGAATTAACCGTCGCCTGTTGTCCGCTCAGAACGGTAACGCTCGGAGATTCTATGATTTTGTCCCATCCCAATTGCTGTCCCAACGACAACTGCGCGGAAATATTGCCGAAATTCTGCCAGGGAGCGAGCACTCCGAGATTTAAATAATTATCGCCGGATTTTAAATCGGTCGCGGCTGTAAAATCCGTTGCAAAGTTTGACGACAAAGACGGGTTGCCTGCATTAGGCAGTATAGTGCTGTCGGCATTTCCAAGAAATGACCAGTTTATGCCGACATTTCTAGAAAAACTATCGGTAATATCGACAAGTTTGGCGTTAAGAAGAACTACTCTTTTTTTTACGTCTAAATTTTTTACTATTTGTTTTATCTTATCGATATTCGACGGAATGTCATATACAAACAAAGAATTGCCGTGCGGCGAGGCGTATGCTTTTGCGCCGGTCGGAAGAATGGGCGTTAAAACGGGCAGAACATTCTTCGCCTGAATATATTTTAACCTTATCCTGTAATCCATATAATTGTTAGCAAGCGAAGACCGCGGTCCTATAAATATTATACCGTTGTTTTCACTGTATCCAAGACTGCCGGCTTTAAGTATTATAGACAATGCTTCGGAAAACGGTATCTTTTTGATGTGAAGCGTTACGGTTCCGTTTACGTCGCCGCTTAAAACATAATTTAAGTGAAAAGCATGACAGATTCCTATGATTAGAGGTCTTACCGGTATATTATTGCCTTCGACGGTTATTCTCTTGTTAGGCAGTTTAATACTTCCGCTTATTACGGTAACCTTTAAAGGATTTTCGTTATTATTATTGTTTATGCCGGCATTAAAACACCACGCACTTAACGGAGGCTGAAAAATAGATAATAGTAATATTAAGAATAAAAACGAAAAAAAAGATAGTATAAGCATATTAATATTGCGCCTCATAATATGCCCATTACCCTTTTGCTTTAAAATAAGCCGTAATAAAGTTTTCATCTATTTTTTATTTTTATATTGATATTTTTATGTTATTTATAATATTTATATTTTTATATTCTTTTTATATGTAATATTTAATATTCATTCGCTATATATTTTTTTATTTTTTTGTATATTTTATATTGTTAGTTATTTAACTGCCCGACAACTTAATTGCATGCATTTATATATACTCACTATTATATTAATTTAATATCCGGATTTTGTAAACCCTTCAAATTTCGATAAATCTAGTTTTATTATTTTTCCGCCAGGCGATTTTAAAACTACTTTTTTTTCAGTAATTTTGACTACCTTATCCCCCTTCACATTTGAACCTTTATAGTAAGGTTTTCCGTTTATTATTGCTATATTATTATCTGGATTAGAAGTCGTTATAATAGCCTGCAGATTTAATCCGCTTAAAGGATTAGAAACAAACACTTTGCTTGTCTTGGGCGTGAACGGAGATATAAAAGGATTTTTTAATTCCGCGCAAAAACCTTTGCCGGACAACTGGAGCAATAAAAAGATTAAAACGCCCAATATTAATATTTTCATTGTCTTATTAATTAGCAATTATAATAATTACTGCATAATGTTATAAGTTAATTTTACATACTCCCCATTACTAAAGCAAGGGGCTTTACTGCGATGATTGGTAAAATTATATCATATTTTTTATAGTAAAATTAAAAAATCGGTCAATTTAAAAAAATCAATTTTATTTACGTTTTTTTATAAAATTTTTCATTGCGGCTTTATAGAAAAAATCGAACTTACCCTTGCAAAGGCGGGCGGGAGCAAGAAAATAAGCAAATCTGACGCCTTTTCCCCTGCAAATGCAGTCGGGAGTAAGAATACGGAGGCGGGCGTTTATAAAAGCGAAGCTTTTATGCCCGCTGGAGTGAATAAATCTGACACCTTTATTGCATATTGTATACCTATATTATTCTAATGATTTTATTCTTTTTCTAATGTTAAATTGCAATCTTAGTTTCTTCGCCTGTACCTTCATTAAGAAAAACAAGCTCTCCGTTTTGTTTCATTAATTCGTTTGCATTTAAAAGTTCTATGCCGTAAATTTTTCCGTCAGGAGACAGGTCGATATTGACTTCATCGCTGATTTTTATTGTTTCGACTTTTTCAGAAGATTCGGCTAACTTAATATATGAAATATTATATTTGGGATCATATGTGACTTTCATTTAAGCTCCTTAATTAATTTAAAAATATTTTGCTATTACCGTAATAACTATAATATCATCATTTTCATTTACGGTTATAACCTCGACCTGTTTTATATTGTAACTTTTCCCACGCCACAAACCGTTAAAAATAAAATTTCTTCTAAAACCGTTTCTACCAAATTTAACGGGAAAAGATTCTCCATTTTCTATAGTTTCTATTATTTCACTTTAAGTTAATACCTCTTTCCTCCATTCGTTCTTTTGCATGAACGTGAATTTTTATCATAAATATTTATACCATGTTTTATGATTTGGAACTAATAACAAAATATAAAATTAAATTATCTTTTATTAGATTATATCATATTAATAAATTGATATTGAGATATAATTTTGTTGAAAAAATTTAAACAAACGCAAGAGTAATATTTAGAATTATTGGAAATTATCTAACAAGATAAATATATGAAAAGCGGGCAAATAGAAAAAGGTGTCAGATTTTATTTTACGCATACGAAAAGAAACAATTAACGATAAAAAATACTGCGTAAAATTAATCCAACGCCTTTTTCGACAACACGATTATTATCTTACTAAACCTGCAAATGCAGTCGGGAGTGAGAGAATAAATAAATCTGACACCTTTTTCTTAAAAAAAACTCCCAACTACGTCAAACGCAGTCGGGAGTAAGAGAATAAATAAATCTGACACCTTTTTTCTTTTATCGCAAATATTAATTAAAATATTATAAAAAATTACATGGAAATAAGTATTTTTCATAAACAAAAACTCCCGGCCGCGTCAAACGCAGTCGGGAGTAAGAAAATAAATAAATCTGACACCTTTTTCACAACTACGTCAAACGCAGTCGGGAGTATGAGAATAAATAAATCTGACACCTTTTTTTGTTTCTGTTTTATGACTGACAAGGCGCCATATAAAATCCTTCTACGTTGTCGTTTGCGGATATGACCATATAATAAGCATAACTGTCTTCTACCGAACCGTTTGTATAGACATAATCTATATTACCTATTTGCTCGGTAAATTCATTAACAGGTACGTCCGTTGTAGGCGCAACATAATTTGGATTGGTCGTTGCTGAATTATTGCATGTCAGATTTGCTGATGTACCTGCTGCCTTGCCTGGACCTGTAACATTGCCGTTTTTATAAACAATCCACCATGAATTGCCGGGGGTTGTTGTCGAAGGAACGGTCGGCGCAGTTGTTACAATATTGTAAGACGTGCCTGAACCTGCAGGAGAGCCGGTCGCAGGCGTCGAATAATTCGGCAATAGCAAAAACGGATTAGCGTAAGGATTTGTGCCGGCTGTATTAGCAGACGGCAAGGTGGGTTCAAATGTCACCGTCCCAGCTTTTGTTGCGCTAAATCCTGTAATAGCCATATAATCCGATAGATCATTATTCACCAAATTTTTTGACATCTGCGTGGTTACCCCTTCCCCCAGCGACCCTACTACGCCCTGAGAAGCCGCCTTGTTTGCCGAGCCGGTCAAATTTACGAACTTAGGCAGGACGACCGCCGCCAGAATACCGATTAACAGAATGACCATGACGAGTTCGATAAGGGTGAACGCGCCGTTATCCGCAATAATTTTTTTTGCGGTTAAAATTTTTCTTTCGCTCTCCATAAAAATCTCCTCTAAAATTATTCAATAAAATCAAGATAATATAATAAAAAATTAATAAATAAACGTAAAATACCTTTTATTATTATTATACCGCTTCGATTAAATCCGTGTCAATATATTTTTAAATTTTATTTTTCTTCTTAATACTCTTCTTCCTTCCACATATCTTTAGTAAACCTTACGACTTTATTCCTGCCGTTCTCTTTTGCTTCGTAGAGGGCAACGTCGGAATATTTAACAGCCTGCCAAAATTTGTCCGAATCCGCCGGATATTCGCAGACTCCTATGCTTATGGTCTTTTTAATGACTACTCCGCCAGGTATCTCTAACGGCGAAGATTCGACGGCTTTCCTGATTTTTTCAGCGACAACAACCCCTTCCCCTTCTTTTATGTCGATTAATAGGGCAAGGAATTCCTCGCCTCCGAACCTGACTGCTATATCCGAGCTTCTTATGCTTTTTCTTATCTGTTTCGAAACATTCTTTAGCACTACGTCGCCGTTGTCGTGGCCGTATTTATCGTTTACCTCCTTAAAGTGGTCAACGTCCAGCATTAAAATTCCCAAATTGGTGCCGCGGCGTTTTATACCGGCGACGATATTTTCTGAAGAGTCGTCTAAATACCTCCTGTTGTATAAACCGGTAAGCTGGTCAACTATAGACTGTTCTTTTAACAGTTCCATTAATTTCCTCGATTCTATAACGGGAGACGCTTCCGCAAGATATCCCTTAATATACGGTATCATCCAGTGGACGAAATCCGCCACGTCGTTATCGAATATGAGCTGTAAAATCATTCCGACTTTACCCCCTATATATATAGGGATACAGTAATAATTATATTTTTCGTTACAGGTTTCGCTTGTCGTACTTTCATTTTCTTCAGGAATATTAAACTTGAAATTAGGGCAGATACAAGGGAAATTTAAAGAATCGACGTCTCCTCCTGTTCTTTTTGCCCTGCATGCATCCGCGTCTTCTAAAGACGACCTGTCGCACCACATATCGTCTTTGCCTAAGTTAATTTTGGAGCCGACGGTAAGAAGGCTCATTTTATTGTTATCGCCCACTTCATATATCGCATAATTTTCAAAACACATATAGTCCCTTATTATAGACTCTATTCTTCTTATTATATCTTTTTTTGTCCTGTCCTTTTCTATTACTCTTTTAAAATTATAAATCCTAACCAGCTCGTTTATAATTTTTATTGTATCTTTAAGGTAATTATCGGTTTTAAGGACGGTATATCCTATTAAGGTCGAAACTTTAGAATTGATGTCCGATAGTATTTCTTTTAGACTTTTAGAAGTTTCGTTAAGAGTTTTAGCTACTTCGCCGGCTTCATCATCAGGAAGACCTTTTTCATCTATTAATGCAACGTCAATTTCTCCGTCCTTAAGATTTTCAAGACCTGTTTCGATTTTATGAAATAAAGAAATATACGGACTTAAAAATCTAAAAAATAAAAGCACGAGTATAATTAAGAATACAAGGAATATTATAGAAGTCTGCGCTATAGTCCTGAAGGTTGACGCCCTCACGGAAGACAAATTCATAGTAAGGCTTATAGCTCCTAAAACCGTGCCGGATTTAACGTGATGGCACATAAGACAATCGACCACTCCGGTACTGGTCGCCTTATAAGGAATTACTACGCGGTATCTTACGGAATTTAACGTTTCGTCCAATTTTTCTATTTGCTTACCCGTCGCAAGAACGTATTTTTCGTCTGCCGTAGTCGGTATTTCGCTTTTAAATCCCGGGCCGAACTGTTTATCTACGGGATTGCCCCTTATAATAGAAATATTTTGTATATCTACTTGCTTTGCGGCTTTTTTAAGCCTTTGGATAAATATTTTCCTGTTTTGTATAACGCCCATAACCATCAAAGACGTCAGGCTGTCTCTCACGACCTTGGCTATGGTTTTTGAGCGGATTTTCGCTTCGTTTATGGATTCCTGCCTGAAACTTAAGGCAAAAATTACGTCTATGGTAACGAAAAGTATAACAAGGAGTATGACTATCCTTGAAATTATTTTAATTTTAAGTGATTTATTTGTTTTTTTTAATTTTTTGAACATAATTAAATATTTATATCATAAAATAAAAAATAAGTGCAAAATATTTTTCTACTTGTCCAAATTACTGCATCAGACTGCCGTTATAGCTGATTAAACCGGTTTCGGGGTAAATATAAAATGTAAGGGTTGAAGGGACAACGCCGAAAGAAACGGATGAGACGGTTGATGAAGTATTTGGGTTGAAAATTGCATTGGCATTGGCGCCGCAAACAGTTCCGTTTCCAAAAGTCCCCGGTTCGCCGGAAGAATTAAAGGCGATATAGTTTGTAGTTAAACCGCCGGTCGTATATGTTATTCCATAATTAAACGCGACATAGAAGTTGTCCGCGACTTGGGCTAATGGATTTGTAAGGGGTTCAAGCGCGCTATTGCCCGCCGCCGACGAAGAACAAGCGCAGACGGCATAACCGGAATAAGAAGTTGCGGCGTTATTGCTTATATTGCAGGACGGAGAAGAACCGGCGGCTGAAAATACGACTGCGGTATATGTAAAATGGGTCATTGCATAATTTTGCGCATATCTTAAAGCCGACTGCATCTGTCTTTCGTACATTCCTCTGTCGCTTGAAACGGCAGAATTTAAGCCGATAGTCCCGATAATGGCTAAAATGCCCATAAGAATTATTACCATTACCATTTCCACAAGCGTAAAAGCGTTATTTTTATTCATATTAAATATATGAAAATTAAAGTTATAATAGTTATTATTTATTACTGTTGCGAATTAGGCAGTTCGGTTTCGACATATATACCGGTGCATTTATTGCCGTTGCTTATTCCCACCTCCGCCGTAATCTCTCTTTCGGTTCCTCCTGCAAAACCGTTAGAGGTTATTATGTAATAAGTGCAACTTCCTCCTGGTCCTCCTGGTCCTCCTGGTCCTCCTGGTCCTCCTGGTAGCTTCCCTTCTACCGAGCAAAACGTCGGCGTAAAATTTACCGACGGAGGTAAACTGCCCTGCAAATTGCCTGAGAGATATTGGTAAGGCGGATTTACTGTACCGGTGACTCCTGGCGGCAGAACAGGCGTTGCAGGACAGCCTAAAGGTTGTAATTTTCCAAATTTTTTCTGATTTTCCAGCTCATACAACGTCAATTCCACTCCGGACTTTGCCGCATATTTGGCTTCGGCGCTTAAAAGGTCGGCTCTGGAATTAATACTGCCGCTTGACATAAGATAGGCGAAAATAGAACCGGCGAGACCGAGGACTATTATGATGATAATAGCGAGTATTATGGAAATGCCATTATCGTTGTTTAACTGCTTTAGCTTGAAGATATAAGATATTTTCTTCATTTTTTCTCAATTTTATAATTTACCTTTTAACCATTTTACCCTTTCTTCGCAAAATTTATTACGTCTATTATAGGCAGATAAATTGCAAGG
>JAJYKQ010000048.1 GCA_021788495.1 bacterium
GGTGGCCTGCCCGTCGAACCTGAAAATAGAACCGTAAACTAAAGGTTTTTTCATAAAATGGCAGGCGTCGTTTATTAAATATCGCGTCGGAAAGTTATCCGTAGCGTCTATTATTACGTCGTATTCTTTTATTAAGTCTTTAATGTTGTTTATATTTATGCCTTCTTTATAAGTTATAACTTTTATGTCGGGGTTAATGCGTTCGATGGAATCTTTGGCGGAATCGACTTTGTATCTTCCTACGTCTGCGGTTCCGTGCCAAATCTGCCTTTGAAGATTCGATAAATCGACGGTATCGTAATCGACTATGCCGAGAGTGCCAATTCCCGCCGCACCGAGGTAATATCCGCAGGGAGCTCCCAATCCTCCCGCTCCTATAAGCAGGACTTTGGACGAAAGCAGTTTTTCCTGTCCTTCGCCCCCGACTTCCGGAAGTATAATATGCCTTGCATATCTTTTAATCTGTTCTTCGGTAAAATTCAATTTTATTTCCTCGCTTTTAAACCGATATTTATTATTTTATTCTACGACGTCAAGAACGATAGGCTCTACCGTTACGCCTTTGGATTCCAAAAATTTAACCGCTTTTTCTATAGCCGCGGTTTCGCCTTCAAGCTCTATTGCTATTATTCCTATATCGTTAGATATGCTTGCGCTCCTGATATTAGTGATAACGTTGTAGTTTTTTCCGACAAGATAAATTAAAGGCTCTTTAATTACTTCCTGCGGATAGTTGAGGTAAAATTTTTTTTTTTCAGGCGCGCCGCCGGCTATTGCCGGAATTATGGAAATGGTGTCCCCGTCTTTAACCTTTGAATTTATGTTGTCTATAAATCTTATGTCTTCATCGTTCAGATAAACGTTAACGAATCTTCTTACCTGGTCGTTCTGTTCGCATATTCTTTCTTTTATTCCCGAAAAATTTTTCTCTAAATCGTTAATTATTTCGATAATATTTGAACCGTTAGACTCTACTTCTGCCTTGCCGCCGGTTAAAGTTCTAAGCGGCGTAGGTATTCTTACTTTTATAGGCATTTTAATCCTCCTTTATTTTTATAATTAAAATTAATATAATCGCTTATTTATTTTTTTCTTTTAATTTTAGATAAAACTCCTTCAAATTCTTCTAAATTAGCTTCAATAACCGGCGCTTCTTTTAATTTTCCGTTTAATGCCTCAAGAGTTTTAAGTCCGTTGCCCGTAATAGCAAGAACCGTCGTTTCGTTTTTGTTTATATAACCTTTTTCTATAAGTTTTTTTGCTACGGCGACTGTGACGCCTCCTGCAGTTTCGGTAAATATGCCTTCGGTAGCGGCAAGAAGTTTCATACCTTCGACTATTTCTTCGTCGGTAGCGTCTTCGCCGTACCCGCCGGTTTTATTCATAAGGTCGGATGCATAGTAGCCGTCTGCCGGATTTCCTATTGCAAGTGATTTTGCGATAGTATCCGGAGTTCTTACCGGCTTTATAAATTCTCTTTTTTCTTTGACAGTAGCGGTTATAGGATTACATCCGGTAGCCTGCGCTCCGAAAATTCTAGTATGCGGTTTTTCGTTAAGCAGTCCGCAGTAATCGAACTCGTCTATGGCTTTGCCTACTTTTGTTATTAAAGAGCCGCCGGCCATTGGAACTACGACGTTATCGGGGGCTTTAAATCCTAACTGTTCCAGCATTTCGAAAGTAAGGGATTTTGAACCTTCGGCATAATAAGGCCTTAAATTTATGTTTACGAATGCCCAGCTGTGTTTGCCGGCTATTTCGGTGCAGAGCCTGTTGACTTTATCGTAACTGCCGTTAATTTTAACGAGATTAGTGTCGTATATAAGTGTCCCCAATACTTTTCCTGTTTCAAGGTTTGACGGTATGAATACGAAACTTTCGTAACCGGAAGAAGCCGCTAATGCCGCAACGGAATTTGCCAGGTTGCCCGTAGATGCGCAGGCGACGGTTTTAAAACCGAATTCTCTTGCTTTTGCAATAGCTACCGAAACGACTCTATCTTTAAAAGATAGTGTAGGAAAGTTTACGGCATCGTTTTTAACGTACATTTCTTTAACGCCGAGTGCTTTTGCAAGGTTATCGGCTTTTACGAGCGGCGTATATCCCACGTTTTTGCCTATTTTTATCTCTCCTTTTATAGGAAGAAGTTCCTGATACCGCCACATATTGGCATCGCGAGATTTTATTTTTTCTTTTGTTATCTCTTTTTTTATTTTATCGTAATCGTAGTCCACTTCGAGCGGACCGAAACAATAATCGCAAACATAAAGCGGGCTGTCTGGATATTCCTTGCCGCATTCCCTGCATTTTAAACCTTTCACGAACATTTTGTCTCCTTATTTTAATTTATTCTGTTTTTAATTTATTTTATTAAAGTAAAGCCTATAACAAAAAAACCTCTCCTTCCCGAAAATTAGGAAGAAGAGGTTTTTAAACTCGTTTCTTCTTATCTTCCAGGAATGAACCTGCGGGAATTAGCACCGATTTTATTATAATCTAAACGGTTGCTGCGGTTTCAAAGGGCCCGTCCCTCTACCGCTCTCGATAAGAACATTAAATATAGACTTGTCTGACAGTCTATTTAATTATATAATTGTAATAAAAATTCGTATGTTTGTATGTATAAAATGTATAATATAATGAATTAAATAAATTATGCATTTATTTTTTTATTATATAGTATAAATATTAAAGATGTCAAATAAAAAAATAACCTTAATATTAATTTTATTTTTTGTTTTTATGCCCGCGGTTTTTCTATCCGGCTGCGTTCCTTATATAATCGGAGGAAATTATTCAGGACAAAGCGCCAGAGGATATGCTCCTTCTCCCGGATATTATCCTCCTAAACGAATATCTAACGATGTAGAAATAGGAGTAGCTTCGTGGTATGGTCCAGGATTTCAGGGCAGACCCACTGCAAGCGGTCAAATTTATAACATGTACGATTTAACCGCGGCTTCGCTAACCCTTCCTTTAAACAGTTATGCTTACGTGACGGATCTGGAAAATCACAGAAGCGTTGAAGTTTTGGTTAACGACAGAGGTCCTTATGCCGACGGCAGGATTATGGATCTTTCGTATGCGGCGGCAAGAGCTTTAGATATGGTAGGACCGGGGACGGCATTAGTAAGGGTGCAGTATTTGGGTCTCAATCCCGTTTCTTTAGCTCAATGTAAAAGATATTATAGTACAAGCGGAATAGTGCCGGCAGTAAAACATGCGCCTCCGGTTTGCGGCTATACGCTGCAGTTTGCCGCTTATACGAGAAAGGCAAAGGCGCTAAAAAAAATATCGGCAATGAAAAAATTTGTGCCCGGAGTTAAGCTTGCAGAAAAAAATATAAGGGGCACATTCTATTATAAAGTGGTATTCGGCGACTTTAAAAATTTGCAGGATGCTTATAATTTTGCCAAAACTATAGCAAAATACGGTTACGACGTTTATATTACGCGGTCTGAATAAATTTATTTTATTTTACGATTAAATATAATAAAATATGAATATGAAAAAAATAGTCGCGGTTATACCCGCAAGATATAAATCGACGAGGTTTGAAGGAAAACCTCTTGCTTTGATTATGGGAAAGCCGATGATAAAGCATGTTTACGAAGGAGTTAAAAAGTCGGAATTGTTGTCGGACGTCATCATAGCTACGGAAGACAAAAGAATATTCGACGCTTGCAAAGATTTCGGAGCAAACGTAGTTATGACTAAAGATACTCATCAGACTGGAACGGACAGGATAATCGAAGCCGTTCAGAATGTGGACGCCGATATAATACTAAACATACAGGGAGACGAACCGTTAGTAAATTCGGAAATAATATCTGCATTAATAAAACCTTTTGACGAAAACGGAGAAAAAGGAGAAATTACATTTACGAGCGTTAAAACGCCTATTTACGACTTTGACGAGTTTATGGATCCAAATAACGTAAAAGTAGTAGTGGATAAAGAAAATTTCGGAATATATTTTTCCAGAAGCCCTATACCTTACGACAGGGAACAGGCCGATAAGCTTAAGGATATTAAAGGGATTTACGGTTATAAACATCTCGGTTTTTACGGATATACGAAAAAATTTCTTTTTGAATTCGGTAAAATGGAGCAGTCTTATTTAGAAAAAAAGGAGATGCTGGAACAGTTGAGGGCAATAGAAAACGGTTATAAGATAAAACTTGAAACCGTCGATATTTCTACGATACCGGTCGACGTTAAAGACGATATTAAAAAGGTTGAAAATTTTATTTTAAAATCTTATAATAATTAACTTATATTAAAAAAATAAAAAAGGAGCGGTAAAAACATGAAAGAGGGAATACACCCGAAAATTTATCAGGCTAAAGTTAAATGCGCCTGCGGGGAAGAATTCGTTACGGGAAGCACCGTAGAGGAAATTCACGTCGATATATGTTCAAAATGCCATCCGTTTTATACGGGTAAGCAAAAATTTGTCGATAGCGCAGGAAGAATAGATAAATTTAACAAAAAATATGCCGGCGTAAAAAGCAGCGCCGCTAAAAAATAAACAAATAAATTTATTATTTTTCCTTTTATGAATGGTTAAGCTTATTAATTATACTTCCAAGCCTGAAATTACTATTGCTACTGCAGCGCGTCTATGCTACAGTTCTTACGGCATAGACAAGATAGAGGCCGATTTTAACGACGGCGAGAAAGGACTTGAGCAGGCCAGGAAACTAATTAAAAGAATAAGGATTTCGGGGCACGAATCCGTTCTGGAACATTCTAATTTTACTTTCGGCGTGGAAAAATTGTCGAGAAGCGCTTCCCATCAATTAGTAAGGCATAGAATAGCTTCATATTCTCAAAGAAGCCAGCGGTACGTTAAGGAAGATAAGCCTAAATATCTTATTCCCGATTCTATAGCCTGTAATCCTGAATTTTTGGAAAAATATAAAAAAATAACCGAAGATATTTTTTCGCTTTACGGATATTTTATAGAAAAAGGCGTTCCTGCGGAAGATGCCAGATATCTTCTTCCAAATGCGACTGAAACCCAAATTATTTTTACTATGAATGCAAGGGAACTCCTTCATTTTTTTAAGCTTAGAGGATGCAACAGAGCGCAGTGGGAGATAAGGTCGGTAGCCCGTGAAATGTTTAAATTGGCCTATCCTATAGCTCCGTCTGTTTTTCACGGAGCGGGTCCGTCGTGCGTAAGGGGAAATTGTTCCGAAGGGGAATTCTCTTGCGGAAGTCCTTCAGACGTGAGGAAGTCCTGGTTAAAAGGCGGTCTCGACTTTTAACCTTAATTCTATTTGCTATATGCATTTAATTGCTTTGAAGGATGTGTTTAATGCTTGACGATAACTTAATAAAAAAAGCCTCGGAATTATCAGAAAAAGCCGAGGAATTATATTCTAAAATACAGGAAGAAAGCACAAAAGGTTTCAGTCCGGAAATAAAAGAATTATCTAAACAATACAACGCTATAAAAAAAACTGCGGAACAATTTTCGGAATATAATAAAACGGAATCAGAAATAAAAGACCTTGAAAAGCTGATTAAAACAGAGTCCGACCCCGCTCTAATCGATTTAGAAAACGAAGAAATAAATTCCCTAAAAAGCAAAGCGGATAAAATAGCCGAAGAAATTAAAGATTTCTTTTATCCCAAAGAAAATTCTCAGGACAGAGACATACTTCTAGAAATAAGAGCCGCTACCGGCGGCGAAGAAGCCGCACTTTTCGCCCTTGACCTTTTTAAAATGTACAATAAGTATGCCTTAACAAAAAATTTTCAATTCGAAGCTATTTCTTTAAGCCCTTCTTCTACCGGCGGGTTAAAAGAAGCCATAGTTTCGGTAAAAGGAAAAGAAGCATTCCGTCTTTTGCGCAATGAAAGCGGAGTGCACAGGGTTCAAAGAATTCCGGCAACGGAAACGCAGGGAAGGGTGCATACTTCGGCGGCTACCGTTGCAGTCATGCCTGAAGCCGAAGAAATAGATTTAAAAATAAATCCAGAAGATTTAAGAATAGACGTTTACAGGTCTTCCGGACACGGCGGACAGAGCGTCAATACTACGGATTCGGCAGTCAGGGTTACGCATATTCCGTCCGGATTAGTCGTTACCTGTCAGGACGAAAAATCTCAGCACAAAAATAAAGCTAAAGCACTTAGAATATTAAGGTCGCGTCTATTAAACAGGATAGAAGCAGATAAAAAAAGCATAGAGGCTCAAAACAGAAAAAGTATGGTAGGCAGCGGCGACAGAAGCGAAAAGATAAGAACTTATAATTTTCCGCAGGGCAGAATAACTGACCACCGCGCCGGTATAACCATACATAAGCTGGCTTCTTTTATGGACGGCGAATTAGACGAACTTTTGATGCCTTTGGCGGATTATATCGAATCGCAGAAACAACTGCAATAAAGTTTTATAATTTTATAATATAAAATATTTGGCTATTTACAAATTAATTAAAGATCGAAGCATTATCCTATATAAGATTGTTTCGCTTTGCGCCGGATGACTATTTACGAATTAATTAAAAACGGGGAATACAGGCTGAAAAAAGCCGGAATACAAAATCCTTATAACGAATCGCTCGGTTTAATGCAATATGCGCTCGGTTTAAATTTAGAAAAAATTATTGTTTCGTATGAAGATAATATTTCTGAGGTAAAAAAACAAACTTTCGAAAAATTAATAGAAAGAAGGTTTAAAAAGGAACCTTTCGCTTATATAGTTAAAAATAAAGAATTTTATTCTTTAAATTTTTGCGTTGACGAAACGGTTTTGATACCGAGGCCAGATACCGAATGCTTAGTTGATGCCGCAATTGAGGAAATACGAAGGCTTTACGGCATATATAAAAAAAAGATTAATGTTATAGATTTAGGTACGGGTTGCGGAGCAGTTGCGATTTCTATTGCAAAGAATTTTGATAATGTTATAATTTATGCTGCGGATAACAACTTAACTAGTTTAAAAACCGCGGAAAAAAATATAATTAATAACGGCGTTCAGAAAAAAGTAGTTCCGGTTTTTTTAGACATCCTTAAATTAAACTGTGGCGAAAATTTGTCTTTAAATACAAGCGTAAGCGTCGGAGACTTTGATTTTTATAATCTTAATAACTATGATTTAATTATATCAAATCCGCCGTATATAACTACGGAAGATTTAGCGTCGCTGGAAGACGATATTAAATTTTACGAACCGGTCGGAGCTTTAGACGGAGGCAAAGACGGGCTTTTATTTTATAGAAAAATATTCGATGCCGCATCGATTGCCCGCGAAAAAATTAAAACGCTGATTTTAGAGATAGATTATCGCAAAAAAAAAGAAATTCAGTCTTTGTTTGAAGAAAGGTTTGATAATATCAATTTAAAATTTAAGAAAATAGATTTTATTAACGATTTAAATAATAAAGAAAGGGCGGTAAAAATTACATATGGATAAAATGGTCATAGAGGGAGGATTTCCTTTAGTAGGAGAAGTTTCTATAAGCGGTTCTAAAAATGCATCTTTGCCGATAATAGTTTCGTCTATAATGTT
>JAJYKQ010000049.1 GCA_021788495.1 bacterium
TAAGAAGCGGCTCATATGCGTCCCTTTGAAATAATGCGGGAGGTCGACGTACATATTTATATCTGCCACGGTATGCTGGAATGATTTTGCTTTATCGAGAACCGATATAGGATAATGCAGGTTTTTTATGCCGACCTTATCTATGGCTATACCTCTTCCGTCTTTTGAATTTTGAACGTCTGTCAACATTGCTTAATTTTATCAAAAAAACGGAATAATTAAAAGCCTTGATGTTAACCGTTAATTATTCTGGGCGTTATAAATATCATAAGTTCGTCTTTTGAATAGCTGACGCTTCTTGTTTTGAAAAGCCAGCCGA
Organism: bacterium; assembly: GCA_021788495.1. Next base: position 320 of record JAJYKQ010000049.1, read on the forward strand.
GAAGCGGAATGCTCATAAGTCCTGGAACGCCGCTGTTAGAAACGGTCTTGCTCATCTGGTAAACGCCGCCTATAACGACTGTCTGTCCGTTCTTGATGATAACGGTAGAATTGGCGCTTTCCGTATCAAGAGTAGCCTGTGCGCCGGAAACCGGAGGAGCTACTGTGTTATTCGACGAATTAATGACGAGTTTAACGTTTCCGTTAGCCATTATATGTGGAGTTATTTGAAGCGAAATCTGCGCGGTTATAGCCTGCGGAGCGGCAGTTGCGCCTACTCCTGCGACGCCGGGCAGGTAAAGGGTCTGACCTTTTTCAATCGTTGCAGTCTGGTTATTAAGAACGACAACCTTAGGAGAAGCAATTGATTTTGCTCTCGACAGACTTTCTAATGCTTCTAATGTTGCGTTAATGCTGGCATAAGAGTTTAATATTCCTACCGTAAAAGTTCCTGCCGCAGCCGAAGTAGTAAGCGTAGGACTTAAACCGGGTCCGGCAGGGTTGCCGGTAGTTTGACCGCTGAAATAATTAGGCGTAACGGCGGCGTTTGAAGAAGCAGGAGCGGCGCCGAGATAGCTGCCGTTCCAGTTAATGCCAAGCTCGTTTGAATAATTTTTGCTTACCTCGACCATCTTAGCTATAATCTCGACCTCGGGAGTTCTTTTATCCAGCATTTTTACTAATCTTATAGCTCTCGCGACGCGGTTTGGAATATCCGTAATAAGCAAAGAATGAAGGGATTTATCGTAAACTACCCTGCCCTGCGAACTTAAGACCGATTTTACTTTTGCCATCAAACCGCTTGCCGAAACGTAATTAATTGGAACGAGTCTCGTTACTTTATGTTCCGAAATCGCTCTCGCTTTTTTTTCCGACGAGACTACGGTCGCTATAGTTCCTGTAGAGTTTATATAATATATTCCGTCCTTTTTTATCATGCCGAGACCGTAAGCCTCTAATATAAGGGATAATATATTTTTCAACGGAACGTCTTTCATTTTCATAGTAACCGTTCCTTTCACGTTTGAGCCTATCAAAACGTTCATGTCGGAAACTTTCGCTATCATTCTTATTACGTCGGAAACGTTAGCATTCTGAAAATTGAAGCTGACTCTCATATCGGAAGGATCTACGAAAAATTTTTTGACTCCGCTGCCGTTTCCACCGCCATCAGTGTTTTGCCCTGCATAAGCCGAAGATAGACTAATTCCGGCGGACAAAATAAAGAATAATATAAATATAAAAGGCATAAATAATAATTTTCTCGTTCTCATATTATGTTCTCCATAGCTAATAAAATTTAATAACTATCGCATTGTTTTATTTTTATTGTTATTGCTCTATTGTAGCGGCATAACTAAATTCATGGACCGCATTTGACCTAAAATATTATAAGTTCTTTCTACTAAATTTACGGCGCTAGATGTAATGGAAACAACTTTTGCCCTGTTTACGCCTATCAAAGAACCGTCGGTAACTATATAAGACCTTCCGTCCGGCGTCTGAACCATAGCAAAATATTTTCCTCTTCTGCTCATAATGCCGACGACTTTCAGGGACGAAACGGCGTACTGCAATAAAGGCAATTCTCCTGATTTAAATGACGTCGTCGGCCTTTGGGTATATAAAAAAGTCTGGAACGGGTCCCTCTTTAAATAATAAGGATACGCGATATTGCTGCTTTTTACTTTTTTAACCTGTTTACTTTTATTATGCGTTCCGTTATTATTAACGCTGCCTGCATAACAAGAAGGTGCATAAAAAATTAAGCCGGTTAAAAAAACTAAAAATGCGGCAAACGATAAAAATTCAAAAATAAACTTAAACCGTTTCCCCTGTTTTATTTTTTTAATTAAATTTTCAGCCATATCGTTTGTATTATTTATCGGCGGTTTATTAATAATTGCCATTTTATACCTCTTTAACTCATTGCCTTGCTTATTTCTATGGTTTCTTGACCGTTGTCGGTTTTTGCGCCGGCTTTACCGGAAACTTCGGCTTTACGGCTCCTATGAACGAGAAAGTAGTTCCTTGAAAAGAAACCGAAACGCTGCCGCCTTTAGCTTTCTTTGAAATAGAAACGCCGTGGACGTCGATTATTCTTTTCATAGACGCAAGTTTATAAAAAAACTTATACACGTTATAAAAATTTCCGCTTATATTCATAGAAAAAGGAACGGTTTCGTAAAAACCTTTAGCCGTTCCTTTATCCGGTTTAAACATATTCAAATTAAGATTTAAAACTTTTTCGTAGTTCGAAATTTTCATTAAAAGCTGAGGTATATTTTTCTTAGACGGAAGTTCTAAAAGCAAACCTGCAAATTCCTTGCTTAACTTTTTATCCTGCTTTACTATAACGGGATAGCTCCTTGCTAACGACAAATACGAATTATATTTAGACGTTGCGGCATTTAACGTGTTTTGTTTTTGCGCTTCCTTCGATTTTAATCCGGAATATATAAAATAATAGTAAACGCCTATAATAACTATAAACAAAACTATGCTTATAATTGCTCCCAAAACTTTAGGATTCTTTAAATCGATTTTAGATTTTATAGATTCTAAATTCATATTATTTTTTTAAAGCATTTTTAGACAATGCTTCGCCTTTTACGTTCATAGTCATGCTGAAATTCTGCAGTTTCAGCCCCTGTTTTTTTGTTTCGGAAGTCTGTATTAAACTTACTTCGTTAAAGAAACCGGTTTTGCTTAAATTGTTCATAAATATAGACTCGACCTGCCCGTCTAATGCGGTTCCTGAAACTGATATAACGCCTTTATTGGATTTTAAAGAATTAATCCATGAAAACCTTGGAATTGCCGCAGTAATGTAATATATATATCCCAACGGACCCATCTGAGCCTTTTTTAACGTTTTAATAATGTTAATCTTTTGCAATATTTGAGCATCCTTTGCTTTAAGCGCGTTGACTTTTTCGACTTGGGGCATTAACACTACCGTTTTTGCATTATAGATTTTTATATTCTTATTTATATCGTTTATTTTACTTTCTATAGAAGACTGCATTAAAAAAATAACTATTCCGCCCGCTATAACCGGAATTATTAAGAAGATAAGCATATTTCGCAGGCTTCCCGCTTCTATGGAAATTTTTACTTTTTTAGGTTTTTTGTTCAAATTGATTTTAATCAATTTATTCCGCTCCCCTTAACGCAAGACCGACGGCTACTCCGAAAAAATTATGAATAGCATCGGACGATTCATGCTTAAAAAGTAAATTTCTAAAAGGATTTAAATTTGATGCAGGAATATTGATTTTGCTCTCTATTTCCTGCAATATGCTGCCGAGCAGCGCAGAACCGCCCGTTAAATAAATTTTTTTCGGATACTGTTTGTCGTTATTTGCCGCAAAATAGTCTATGGTCCTGTGAATTTCGGAAATAACCCTGGTCAAAATCATATCTAAATATATATTGAATTCCGATTTAAAATCTTCGCTTCTGTTTCCCATATTTCCGGTTTTAATATTTTCGGCTTCGTTAAAATTAATTTGAAATTTTTTGGCTATTTCTTCGGTTATGTTGATTCCGCCGATAGGTATATCTCTTCTGAATAAATTAGTCCCTTTTTGGATTATGTGTACGTTTGTTTCAGACGCGCCTATTTTTACTATGGATATAAGTTCGTCGAATTCTTCGGGATAATTAAAATTAAACATATTTTCTAAAGCTATACAGTCCACGTCTATTATATAAGGATTTAAACCGCACTCGTGAAAAAAATCGGACTGGTTTTCTATTATATCTTTTTTGCCGGCAATTATCATTATAGCGTTATTTGACGGCTCGGACGGCGAATCTCCCAAAACCACGTAATCCAATGATACTTCGTTCATGTCGTACGTTATATATCTTTGAGCTTCGTAATAAATCGAAGATTCAAGTTCCGACGGTTTCATTTTAGGCATTTCTATAGTTTTTATTATTACGTGCTTGCAGGGTATTCCGATTACTACTTTTTTTTCGCTGACGCCGTGCTTCGCAAGAGAATTTTTAAGGTATGAAGCGGTAGAAGCCGCATCGTTTACAATGCCTCCTCCTACGGCTCCGGAAGGAAGGTCTATTGTGTCTAAAACGTCTATATAATATTTATGTCCGCTTTTAGAAAGTTCAATTACTTTAATAGAGCTGGATCCAATGTCTATACCCACGCTCTTTTTTGAACCTATTCCAAATTTAAGCGCCATGAAAACCTCACTTTATTAAATAAATCGGCAATTTATATACAAAACTTTATATATAAAATATTAATAAATTATTTTTTAAATTTAATTTATATAAAATTTATCTAAATATAAAATACCTTCAATTAAATTAAATGTCAAGTATTTTTATTATTTTTTATAAAAATTATAATCTTTTTGATTTTATTTTAACTTTAAAAATCGTATAATGTTTCTAAAAAAATTAATAACACTATGAATAAAAACAAAATAACCGCTTACTCTCTTTTTTTAATCCTGATTATTTTATTCGCCGTCAGGCTTATATTGATAACTAAAATAGATCTTATACCGGAAGAAACTTATTACTGGCAATGGTCGAGGCATCTTGCTCTTTCATATTACGATATGTCTCCTATGGTTGCCTATACTATCGCGTTAACAACTTTTTTCGGAAGATTCAATTCCCAGTTTTTCGTCAGATTTGCCGCGCCCGCTATTTCTTTGCTTTTGTCTTTGTTTGCATATTCGGCTTTAAAAAAAATAACCGGAAAAACCTTGCCGCCGTTAATATGGGCGATTTTATTAAATGCAGTTCCGATATTAAATATAGGTTCTATTCTGATAGTTTACGGAAATTTACAGATGCTGTTTTTTTCGTTGACGATTCTGCTGTTGATATATTTTATTATTTCCGGTAAAGATTTTTACTGGTATTTAATCGGAATATCCACCGGATTTGCTTTACTGAGTAAATATACGGCGGCATTTATTTATCCTATAGTTTTAGCTTTTCTTATTTTAAGCCGTAAACACAGAAAATATCTTTTTAAAAAAGAGCCTTATATAGCGTTTTTAATATCGGTAATTATATTTGCTCCCGTAATAGTTTGGAACAGCTTTAACGATTTCGTATCGTTCAGGCATCTTATGACGCTGTCGGGCGGATATAAAAGCTTTGATATATTTTCAAAAAACCTTACTTTATTTATAGGATCGCAGGCGGGTATTATTTCTCCATTTTTATTTTTAATAATGATGGTTTCTATATTTGCCGGCTTATACATCGCCTTAAAAGAAAAGAACGACGTTTATTTAGTCCTTTCCTCGGCATCTATAATACCTTTTTTATATTTTTTATATCAATGCACAAAAACTATGGTTCAGCCTAACTGGCCTGTTTTTTTATATTTTCCGGCTTTCCTGCTTGCTTCTCTTGTCGCTTACAGACTTTATGAAACTTCTAATAAGAAAATAAAAAAAATAATCGTTTATTTTTACGGCCTTTCGTTTATTACCGGCATTCTGTTTTCGGTTATTATTTTTATTTCCCCTTATTATCCCGCGGTAGGAAAACTGTTTAACGTTAAGATAAGCAAAAGTCCTTTAAGGGATATGCTGGGATGGAAAAATATTGGCAAAGATGCAGATTTTATTTTAAATAAATACAAAAAAGACCGGCTTCTTATAGCCGCAAGAAGATTTCAAACTGCAAGCGAACTTGCATATTACGTTAAAGGAAGACCGCAGACGTACTCGTTTAACTATTTTATGAGAAACAATGAATATTCGCTTTGGAATAATTTTAAAAACAAAAAAGGACGGAATTTTCTTTACGTGATAGATACAAAATACGGAAAAAACTTAGAAAAAAGCTTATGCGAAAATTTTAAGAGTTGTTCTCTCGTTAAGAAAACCGTGATAAAAAATAAATTCGGCCAGAAAATCAGGACGGTAAAATTTTATATATTAAAAGATTTTCTTTACAAAGATAAATATATGTTTAAAAAATTCTCTTCTAAAGAATTTTAATTTAAAAAATTAAACTTAAAATTTAAAAACCTTTTTCGTTAAGAACTTTTAACGGTTCCGAAATCATATCGCTGAATTCCGCTTCTTTTTTTGAAAAACCGAACGCTAATGCCATTAACTGCGTCAGATAAACAATAGGGAGTTCGGAGTCCTTTCCAAATTTCTCGACTATCTTAGGCTGATTGACGTCTAATGCGCCGGCGCATTTAGGGCATATAAGAGCTATAACGTCGGCTCCGGCTTTTTTAGCCTTTGAAATCGTCTGAGAGCATAAGGTAAAGGATGTTTCCTCGTCCTGAACTACGTTTCTGCCGCCGCAGCACTGCACTTCATTGCCGTAAAAAACAGTTTCCGCACCTAATGCTTCTAAAAATTCATGCATGAAACGGGGTCTTTCTGAATTATCCATTTTAGGTTTTTTATCCGTAAAGGTGTACATAGAAGGTCTGGAATAAAGGCATCCATAATAAGGAGCTACTTTAAGTCCTTTAAGGGGTTTAACGACGTTCTTTTTTACTTCTTCTACGCCTTTTTCGTTATACAAAAACTCGAGAATGTGTCTTGCTTCGCCGTCCGGAATATATTCCTCGTTAAATTCGCCCGCTTCTTTAAATATTTCGTTAACGGCGGAAAGTTCGTTTTGGTTTTCCTTAACCCTCGCAATAGACCTGCTGAATTCGTGGTAGCATACCGAGCAAGCCATAACTAAATTTTTAGAGCCGAGCCTGTTTTTAGCAAGCATCATATTTCTAAGGGGCATATACATAGAAGCCGCCCCCTTTGATTTCATTTCGCCTATTCCGCAGCAGTTATAATCCGGAATTTCGACAAGTTCTATACCCATTTTTTTTGAAACTAATTTTGAACTATTATTGTAAGCTCTGTCTATAGTCAATAATGCGCAACCAGGATAATACGCAGCTTGATTTTCTTTTAATTTATCCATTTATCTAAACCCCCGCTTCGGTGTTTTCAATTGTATTTAGTTTACGTAAATAATTTTCCATAGCTTCTTCAGAACTGCTCCAGTTATGAGGCTTGCCCAGCCTTAATACGGAAAATGCCCTGCCGTCTTTAACCATTTTAAAAATAGCGTCTCTTTCTATCTTTCCGAGCAGTTCTTTCGTTCTGCCGGATTTTTGCATTGCGTATGTATGAAGCTTAGCGAGATCCAACCTTCCGTGACCTATTATCATGTCTTCGTATATTTTT
>JAJYKQ010000050.1 GCA_021788495.1 bacterium
AACTTATAGGAGGAATTTCGGTTGCGGCAATAATATTTATAGGCGGGCTTCAGGTTATAAAATTCGGATATACGCCGGGTAATTTCTTTTCCTTTTTAACTGCCATACTCCTTCTTTACGAGCCCGTAAAAAGCCTTTCGCGCCTTAATAACAGCCTGCAGGAGGGTATAGCCGCCGGAACCAGGATTTTTGGTATTTTAGACGAAAAGCCTGAAGAGAAAGGCGGAAAGACTTCCGTCCCTAAAGAAATTACCGCCCTCGAAATAAAAGGTCTTTATTTCGGTTACGGCAAATACGACGGAGGCGAAGAAAAAGAAAAAACCGGCGAACATTTCGACCTTAAAAATATTAACATAAAAATAAATAAAGGAGAAATAGCTGCGATAGTCGGTTTTTCGGGAGCGGGCAAAAGCACTCTCTCTATGCTGCTCCCCCGTTTTTACGAACCGTCTGCGGGAGAAATAAATATTAACGGAATAGATATAAAAGAATTTAATTTAAAAGAGCTAAGGGATTCCATATCTTACGTTTCCCAGAACGTCGTCCTGTTTAACGAATCGGTCAGGTTCAACATAGAATACGGAACAAGCGGCAAAAGCATGGACGAAATAATAAATGCCGCAAAACTTGCATTTGCCGACGAATTTATAAAAAATCTTCCGGAAGGATACGATACCCTCGTCGATGAGGCGGGCTCAAGGCTTTCCGGCGGAGAAAAACAGAGAATTTTAATCGCCAGGGCGTTTCTAAAAGATGCCCCCATACTTATACTCGACGAAGCCACTTCTTCTTTAGACGGAGAATCCGAAAAGAAAATTCAGCAGGCGCTGTTCGGATACGAAGAAAGTAGCGGCGGCGCAAGCAAAATTATCGGAGGCTTATGCGTAAATAAAATCGTGCTTATAATAGCCCACAGGCTTTCTACCGTAAAACATGCCGATACGATTTATGTCCTCGAAAAAGGAGAAATAGCCGAAAGCGGAAGCCACGATGATTTAATAAAAATGGACGGAATTTATAAAAATCTTCTTTTAAAGCAGATGGAATAGCTGTTTTTATATATGGAAAAAGCCTTATTTGCCGTTTACAATATTCTTTTATTGTTTTTATTTCCTTTTTTCTTTACCGCATTAGTCCTGTTTAACCTGACGAAAAATAAAAAAAGCGAAGGCTACGTATATAAATTTTTCCCTGCCGCTTTCAAGCCTTTAAAAAAAACGGCTTTTCAGGAAGGAGTCTGGATTCACGCTGTTTCGCTTGGAGAGATGAGGGCGGCGGTAAATTTTATCTATTTACTGCAGTCGGAATACGGTAAAAAAATATATCTTTCCGCTACCACTAAAACAGGTTTCGATTTTGCGGATAATCTTTATAGAAGCAATGATGACGTTTTAACATTTTATTTTCCTTATGATTTTCTTTTTTCCGTCCGCGGTATTTTGAAACTGATAAAGCCGTCTTTGTTTATTTCGGTAGAAACTGAAATATGGCCTAATTTATTTAATATTCTAAATAAAAAAAATATTCCCATAGCGTTAATCAACGCAAGAATTTCTGAAAAGTCTTATAAAAATTATACCCGTTTCAGATTCTTTTTCGGTTATATCTTTAAAAAAATAGATACGGTATTATGCATATCGGATATGTATTGCAAAAGATTTGCGTCTCTTGGAATTAAGGAAGAAAATATGCGCCAAACAGGCAATATGAAATTCGACATGGACGCATCCCTTATTGCCGGAGATATAAACGAAAAAACCGCGATACTCAAAAAATTTATAGAATATAAAACTAATAATTCGGAACACCCGAAAATTATAGCGGCTGGAAGCACTCATAAAGGAGAAGAAGAGGTAATTGCCGATTCGGTAATAAAATTAAACAAGCTGAACGATAAAAATAAAATTTTCCTCTTCGTTGCTCCGCGGCATCCCGAAAGGTTCGACGAGGTTTACAAACTTTTAAATAACTACTTGCCCGGAATAGAACTTTACAAGCTTTCTTCTATTTATGCTTCTAAAGATAATAATAGTAGCGGTTTCTCCGAAAACAAAGTCGTCGTAGTTTTAGTAGATATTATAGGGCAGCTTTTAACGGTTTACGGCATATGCGGCGCCGCTTTCGTAGGCGGCAGTATAGTTTCTGCCGGCGGACATAATCTTCTCGAACCTTTGGTTTTCGGGAAACCGGTAATTTTCGGCAGATACGTTCAAAATTTTTCGGAAGCGGCGGAAGAAATTAAAAAGAATTCCGCCGGAAGACAGATTGATTCCCCTTTGGAATTATATGAGGCGTTAGCCGGTTACCTGCTTAACGATAAATCTGCCGAATCGGCCGGAAAAAACGGCCTAAACCTTATAGCCCGCAATAAAGGCGTTTCCCTTATGAACCTTGAGTATTTGCATTATAAAGGATATTTACGCCCGGCAAAAAGCGCGGATAAAAAAACGGTTGACAAAGTTATTAAAACCTATTAGAATTAATAATTCAAGTTTAAATATTTTTAATTTTCCTTAATTTTTATTAAGCAAAAGAGGATTTACTATGAGTAAAGATAATTACGCCGTAATAAGTACCGGTTCGAAACAATACGTAGTTGCCCAGGGCGATATTTTAAGAATAGAAACCGTAGGCAAGAAAAAGGGCGAAGAGATAACTTTTACGCCGGTAGCCGTTAAAAACGGGGATGTTTTGCTGACGGACAAACAGGCATTGAAGGATAAAAGCGTCACCGGAACGGTGGTCGGAAACGGCAGAGCTAAAAAAATAGTAGTATTTAAAATGAAACGCCGCAAAGACGAAAGGAAAAAAAGAGGGCACAGGCAGAACTTTACGGAAGTCAGAATAACCGGAATAGCTTAATTGCTTGTGATATATAAAAAATAAAATCAAATTAAGAAACAGGTGATATTATGGCGCATAAAAAAGCCGGCGGAAGTTCCAGAAACGGCAGAGACAGTCAGGGACAGAGGAGAGGGGTAAAAAGATTCGGGGGTCAGTTAGTAAAACCGGGCGAGATTATAGTCCGTCAGGTAGGGTCGTCTTTTCATCCGGGAAAATTTGTTAAAGAAGGCAAAGATTATACCCTTTATTCCATAATAAAAGGTTTCGTTAAATTTCATGCCGGGAAAAACAACAGGAAATTTGTAAGTATTATACCTGCGGAATAACAATTAGTTATATACTTTTATTTTCAACGAACTTTACTTCGCTCAAATATTCCCATATCATATTCAATATATCCATACCGATTTGAAGGCCGCAGGTTTTGCCGCCGTTTAACAAAAGCGGTGCCAGCCTGTTTTGCGTCTAACTTATTTCTTGTATAGCTAACTAAAATTTATAATATGAAATTTGTCGATAATGCCGTAATAACTATAGCTTCCGGAAACGGGGGAAGGGGAGCGGTCAGTTTTAGGCGGGAAAAGTTCATACCTAAGGGAGGACCGGACGGCGGCGACGGAGGGAAAGGCGGAGACGTTATATTTAAAGTTTCGCATAATATAACGAGCCTTCTGGATTTCAGGTATAAGCCGAGATATATTGCCGAAAACGGAGGCAGCGGTCAGGGCAACAACAAAAAAGGCAGAGACGGAAAAGATATTATCATAACCGTGCCGGTCGGTACGACGGTTGTAGATTTCGATTCCGGCGAAGTAATGGCAGACCTTACGAAAGACGGCGAAGAAACGGTCCTGCTCAGAGGCGGTATCGGGGGGAAAGGCAACACCTTTTTTAAGTCGTCCACGCAGAGAAGGCCCCGTTTTGCTCAACCCGGCATACAGGGCGTAACCAGAAAAGTCCGTCTTGTTCTGAAAAGCTTAGGGGACATAGGTTTAGTAGGGTTCCCTAATGCGGGGAAGTCAACTCTTATATCTAAACTTACCGGTTCTCACGCAAAAATAGCTCCGTATCCTTTTACTACCAAAACTCCTAACCTTGGGGTTTATACGGGCAATAATCCGGACGAGTCCGCTAAAACTTTAACTATAGTAGATATTCCGGGTATAATAGAAGGCGCTTCGGAAGGTGCCGGCCTCGGTCTTAAATTTTTAAGCCATATAGAGAGGTCTAATATACTTCTGCATCTGATTGAAATAGGAACTTTTAAAGATATTAAAACGGCATACGAAGCGGTAATTAAAGAAATAGCCGAATACGACGAAAATATTCTTAAAAAAGAACGAATAGCGGCCATAAATAAAATAGACCTGATTGCCGACCGAAAGAAATTAAATAAAATTATTAAAGAAACTACGAAATTTTTTTCGGAGCAAAATATTCCCGTGTACTTTATATCGGCATTTTACGGTACCGGAATAGACGAACTTAAAGTCGAATTAAATTTAATTTTAAATAAAAAAAATATTGCGGTATAATTACAACATATTATAAAATTATCGTATTATATATTAAAATTAATTAAGATATAAGTGAAAGAATATAACGGTCTTCAGAATAATTTTAAAGAATATCTCGATTCTAAAAAAAGAATAGTAATAAAAATAGGCACGCAGGTTCTTTTAAACGAAGAAGGAAAACTTTCTCCGCCGTCTTTTAAAAATATCTGCGGTTTCGTTAATTCGCTTAAGGCTCAAAAAAGGGAAGTAATTCTTGTCTCATCCGGCGCTATCGCCGCGGGAAAAGATATGCTCGGCATAAACCCGGAAACGGGCGGGTTTTCCATTCCTCAAAAACAGGCGTTCGCCGCATGCGGACAGCCCGTTTTGATGAAAAATTACGATTCCTTTTTTAAACGGTACGGCCTTAAAACCGCGCAGGTCCTTTTAACAAAAGAAGACGTTTCCGTCAGAAAGAGATTTACAAATGCGCGCAATACCATATATGAACTGCTTAATAACGGAGTAATTCCTATAATAAACGAAAACGACACCGTTTCGTACGAAGAAATAAAATTTTCGGACAACGACCAGTTGTCCGCGCTTGTTTTAAACTTGGTATGCGCAGACCTTTTTATTATCCTTTCAAACGTAAAAGGGGTTTTCGATAAAAATCCGAATATTTATAAAAATGCAAAACCGGTCAAAATCATAAACGATATTAAAAATTACATTAAAAATTTTAAAGACGGTTCTAAAAGCATTCACGGAACCGGAGGCATGAAATCGAAACTTTATGCCGCTTTTATTGCCGCCAGTGCGGGTATAGATACCGTCATCGCTTCGGGTAAAGACAAAAAAAGCCTGGATTTCTTATCGGAAGGCAAATTATGCGGAACTTTAATTGTTTCTTCGCCGCGCAACAAAATAAACAAAAAAAAACACTGGCTTTTATTCGGGATGGAAAAAACGGGAGAGATAGTTGCCGATAAAGGCGCTATCGAAGCGATTACTTTCCAAAATAAAAGCCTTCTTGCAGGCGGCATAATTAAAATAAAGGGCGATTTTAAAAAAGGCGACGGAGTTTATATATTGGACGAAAACGGAACCGTTTTTTCTAAGGGCATCGCTAATCTCGATTCGGACGATGTTAAAAAAATAAAAGGTTTGAGCGCCGAAGAAATAAAAATAAAATTCGGCAAAGATAAAATTTCCTCTTTAGTAGTCCATAAAGATAAAATGGCTTCAAACATATAAAAATAGGAGTCTAAAGGAGCAGATATGGACAATATGAGTAAGGCCGCATCTATAGAAGAAATTGCGGAGAAGGCTTACGGCGCGAGCAGCAGCATAGCAAATGCCGGCCCCGCAATAAAACTTAATATACTCGAAACCCTCAAGGACCTTTTAATTAAAAATAAAAAGCGGATAGAAGCCGAAAATGCCAAGGATATAGAAAGCGCAAAAGCTGCGGGATTAAGCAAGCCTATGCTGGACAGGCTTCATATCGGCGAAAAGACGTTTTCTTCCATGCTTAACTCTATCGACGACGTAATGAAGATTAAAGACCCCGTAGGCGAAATAGAAAATATCGCGGTAAGGCCGAACGGGCTTATGGTAGGCAGGATGAGAATACCGCTAGGCGTAATCGGAATAATTTACGAATCGAGACCTAACGTTACTATCGATGCGTCGATACTCTGTCTTTTGTCCGGGAACGCGGTAATATTAAGGGGCGGTTCGGAAGCCATAAACTCGAATAAAATACTTGCTTCGATAGTTTCGGAAAGCTTAAAAATTAACGGTCTTCCTCCGGAAGCCGTTTCTATAGTTCCTTATACGGACAGGTCTGCAATTGCGGAAATGATATCGCTCAAAAAATACATAGACCTTATAATTCCGCGGGGCGGCGAAGGACTTATTTCGTTCGTGACGGAAAATTCCAAAATTCCGGTAATAAAGCACGATAAAGGCGTCTGCCATATATACGTCGATAAATATGCCGATATAAATAAATCGGTCGATGTTATAATCAATTCAAAAGTTCAGAGGCCATCCGTGTGCAATGCTTTGGAAACCCTTATGGTGCACTCCGATATTATGGGAGATTTTATGCCGGAAATGTTTGCCGAGCTTAAAAAGAACGGCGTAGAAACAAGAGTGGACGACGAAATTATGAATATTTTTAAAAATAGGTTTAATTTTATAACTCCGGCAACAGATGCAGACTGGGACGCCGAATATCTTAACCTTACGCTGTCGGTTAAAACCGTTAAAAATATGGACGAAGCAATAGAGCATATAAAGCGGCACGGTTCCAACCATACCGAGTCCATATTGACGGAAAACTATAGCCGCGCCCTTGAGTTCATAAAGAAAGTAAATTCATCCTGCGTGCTAATAAACGCTTCTACCAGGTTTAACGACGGCTTTGAGCTTGGTCTCGGCGCCGAAATAGGCATATCTACTTCAAAAATTCATGCATTCGGTCCCATGGGGGCAAAAGAGCTTACGACGACTAAATTTGTAGTATTCGGAAACTATCAGAAAAGAACTTAAGCGCTAAACTGATAACTATGAAAATAGGAATTTTCGGGGGTACGTTTAATCCGGTTCATTTCGGACATTTAAGGGCCGCGGAAGAAGTTGCGCAGAATTTTTTAGATAAGGTTATATTTATTCCTACAAATATAACTTCTAATAAAGAAAAGCCGGGTATCGACCCCGAAAAAAGAATGGAAATGCTCAATATAGCAATCAAAAACAACAAAAAATTCGAGGCGTCGGATATAGAAATAAAAAGAGGCGGGCTTTCATACTCCTATGACACGATTATTCAGCTTAAAAAAATATATCCGTCGGACGAACTGTATTTTATAGCGGGAGTAGATGCCTATTCAGACGTAAAGAATTGGAAAAACGGCGCCGA
>JAJYKQ010000051.1 GCA_021788495.1 bacterium
GGAGGTTTGCGCTAAGCTCCTTGCCGGTGCCGGACTCTCCGGATATAAGAACGTTAAGATTGGATTTTGCGGCAACCGTAATGTCTTCTATAACTTTTGCGGCAGCTTTCGATTTGCCTATAAAAAATCTTTTAAAAATTTCCCGTTTAAAATAAGATGCGTAATTTTTAAGATTTATTTTTTCAACAAGCCTTTTTATCGTTATACTTAGTTCTTCCAGGCTTAAAGGTTTGACCAGATAATCGCATGCTCCTATCTTTAAAGCGGCAACGGCGGAATCGACGCTCCCAAAAGCCGTAAGTATAATCATTTCTACTTCTTTAGACCTTGATTTTACGGTCTTTAGTAGGTCTATGCCGGATTTTCCAGGCAGCTTCAGGTCGGATACAATAATATTAAAAAAATCTTTTTCCAGTTTGTCTACGGCTTCTTCGGCAGAACCTGCGGAACTTACATCGTAACCCTCGTTGTTTAAATAGTCGCAAAGAATTGTCCTGTAATTCATGTCGTCATCGACTATTAATATTGAAATAGAATTGTTATCCATATTTAAATATATTAAAAAATTTATTCGATTTGGTTTTTTACCTGTTCTTTTATAGCCTTATTTTCTGAGAAATTTCTTTTAATCGGAATTTTTACGACGAATTTTGTGCCCAGGTCTTTTTTCGACCTTACTTCTATAGAGCCCTCTAAGGATTGAATGATGCTTAGAGATATAGAAAGACCAAGACCGGTACTATTAGAATTTTTATTTTTGGAAAAAAATGGATTAAAAATTTTTTTTATATCTTCCTGCTCGATGCCATGTCCGTTGTCAATTATCATTATGTATATATATTCGTTAACTTTTTTGGTTATAAAATAAACTATGCCGGAATTTTCTTCGACGGCTTGCATGGCGTTTAGCCCTATGTTTAACAAAACCTGCCTCAATCCCGCCTCCGAAAAGCTTATTAAAGGGATATCCTGCACGAGATTTTTCCTAATCATGATATTTTTTTTATTTGCCGTAAAAGATAAAAGCGCAATACTTTCTTCGAGGGAATTATTAACGTTGACTATATCCGTGGAATTGGAAACCGGGCTGGATAATATGAGCAATTTTTTTGTAATATCTTTACATCTTTCAATTTCCTGTTTCATTAGTTCAAAATATTTCTTTAAATCGCAGCCGCCTTCTTTCATTACGTTTGATATTTCGGTATTTTGAACAAAACCGCCTTCGTTAAAACACATTTTTATCATATCAATGGAGGCAATAATATTGTTAAGCGGATTGTTTATCTCATGCGCGACGCCTTCTGCTAAAAGCCCCACTTCGGAAAGCCTCTGCGAAAGGTTAAATTTAAGATGGGCGTTAGAGCCGTTTCCTAAACACCTTAAAACCTCTACGGCATATCTTTTTCCGGTTTTGCTATCGTAAAAAGGCGACGAATTTATTTCTACCGCAATCTCTTTGTTAAGATGTCCGTAATGACCGTGTATGACTTTAACGGTTTTCCCTTTTTTAATGACTTCCTCTATGGAACACGATTCTAACAACGGGTCGCACGGTTCGTCCCGAAAATGACTTACTTTATAACAATAACCTCCTATAACTTCGGAGGAAGGTATGCCCGCGTCGTCTAAAAAACGTTTATTAGCGTAAACTATTTTATAATTTTCGTCTATTACTATTACGCCGTCGCTTATTGTATCTAAAATATCGGTAGCGTTGAGAGGCAGGTTGATATTATGATTTGACATAGTAATAATAATATATCATATTAGACTAATTTAAATAAATTTAAATTCATTACTGGTTCATAAGATTTAAAAAATCTGCATTGGATTTGGTGTTTTTGATTTTGTCTATTAAAAATTCCATTGCATCCGTCGTATCCATTCCTGACAAAACCTTTCTTAAAATCCATATTTTTTTCAAATGGTCTTTATCTACGAGGAGTTCCTCTTTTCTTGTGCCTGATTTATTAATATCTATAGCCGGAAAAACTCTCTTTTCCGATAACTTCCTGTCCAGGTTAACCTCAAGGTTGCCTGTGCCCTTAAACTCTTCGAAAATTACCTCGTCCATTCTCGAACCGGTATCTATTAAAGCCGTGGCGATTATAGTAAGACTGCCTCCTTCTTCGATGTTTCTTGCTGCGCCGAAAAACCTTTTTGGCTTATGCAGGGCGTTTGAATCGACACCGCCCGACAAGACCTTTCCGGAAGACGGTATCGTAACGTTGTAGGCGCGCGCAAGCCTCGTAATGGAGTCCAGCAATATAACGACGTCTTTACCTGTTTCTACCAATCTTTTCGCTTTTTCTATAACTATTTCGGCAATCTGTATATGCCTCTGCGGCGGTTCGTCGAATGTAGAGCTGATTACTTCGCCGTTAACCGACCTTTGCATATCGGTAACCTCTTCCGGCCTTTCGTCAATCAGAAGAACCATAAGGAAAATCTCCTTATGGTTTGTATTTATGGCATGGGCGATGTCTTTTAATAGCATCGTTTTTCCGGTTCTCGGAGGGGCGACTATTAAACCTCTCTGCCCTTTTCCGATAGGAATTAAAAGGTCCATAAGCCTTGTAGATAAATTTTTAGGATCGAATTCAAGCTTTATTTTTTCCTCGGGGTATAAAGGCGTTAAATTATCAAATAAAATTTTCTCTTTCGCAATTTCAGGGTCTTCAAAATTTATGCTTTCGACTTTTAACAGGGCGTAAAATCTTTCGCTGTCCTTAGGCGGTCTTATCACGCCCCTTATGGTATCCCCGGTCCTTAAACCGAATTTTCTTATCTGCGACGGAGATACGTAAATATCGTCGGGACCGTGAAGATAGTTTGCTTCAAGCGACCTTAAAAAACCATATTGGTCCGGCAGGATTTCCAGGACTCCTTCCCCTGAGATTAAGCCGTTTTTTTCCGTCTGCTGGTTTTTTTCGGTTTCTGCCTGAAGCAGGGCATATATAAGGTCTTGTTTCCGCATACCGGATGCGCCGTCTATATTATAGTCCTTTGCTATTTGCAGTAATTCGTTAATTTTTTTTACCGATAATTCTTTAATGTTCATAAATGCTCCTTTAATTTTTTATTTTTACAGGCATACCCACCTGTCCATTCTTCTTGCGTCTATACGGCGTCCTTCCGCTATATCCAAAATAGTGCGCTCGTTATTGCCGTCGTCCGGAAAAGTTGAAATTCCGGCGTTAAGAGATAATATTGACTGATTTTCTTTTTTAAATATCTTTTCGGTTTCCGATAATATAGCCGTTATTATATCTTTTGCGGCATCTCTTCCTATGTTTGGAAATAAAATTATAAATTTATTGCCGTATCTCGAGGCAGTATCAAACGCCCTTATATTTTTTTTAATAATGTTTGCAATTATTCCTATATTTTTGTCTCCGGCCTGATGACCGTTCATTGAATTTAATTTATTTAATTGATTAATAGATATTAACGAAACTGATAAGCGGCTTTTTTCATTAATTGACTTTTGCATTTCCTGAAAAAGCTTCTCATGAAAATATTTAAAATTGTTGAGTCCGGAAACGTAATCTATCTGCGAACAGTCTCTCATCGTCTGTACGCATTTGTTCGAGTTCAAAATATAAGCCAGTACGGAAAAAATAGTATCAAAAACCTCTGTTTTATTAGTCCCGCAATTTTTAAATCCCGCGACTGAATATATTATAACGGAGTATGAATCCGTGTAAGCAGTTTTTAATTCATAAGCATAAAACTCCGAAACGTCTTTATGTTCAAATAAATAACTGTATTTATCGTATTTATCCGCGTCTTTTTTAAAATCTATATACAAACCGTTTTTTAACGGCGCTATTTCTTGAAGCAACGCCGACGGCGGCGTTTCATTCGTTCTTTTAACGAATTCGTGCGAGAAGCCTCTGGATATTTCGACCCTTTCTTCGGCGTTATACTTTCTGTAAACAAACATTATCGACGTTGCTCCAAATGTAAATTCAAAACCTATATTAACAAAATGCAGCACCTCTTCGACGGTTTTTTTTTGGAACGCGAAATTTAACAGCTCTTTAATGAAGTTATATCCGAGGTCTGCGCATTTTATATGTTCTTCCATGAACGATATTCCCCCTTATTTTAATAGGACGGATCTAAATTTGTCCACAAACAATATGATTTTTTGAATTATTTATTTTATTCCGGAACGGGAAAATTAATTTTATATAATTTATTTAAAAAGTGTACAAACGAGTTAATTTGAGGAATTAAGAATTTAAATCCGTAGTTGTTGCTAATAATAAAGTCTGATTTTTTAGTTTTTTCTTTTTCGTTTAATTGATTTTTATTTCGTTTAATAAAATCTTCAAAATCGAATTTTTTATATGCCCTTTTAACCCGCATAGAAAAATCGCAGGCGACAAGAACGGTTTTATCCAATTCAAGATAATATCCGGATTCTATAATTACCGCTCCTTCGATTACCGCTACCGGTCTGCGGCTGGCCTTAAGCATACCGTTTATATTGGCTCTTAAAGGCGGATAGATTATGTCTTCTAATGCCTTTTTTTTAAGAAAATCGGAAAAAACTATTCCGGCAAGAACTTTGCGATCTATCTCATATTCACTATTTAAAATGTTTTTGCCGAAAAAATCAACAATTTTTTTATATTCCGAACTATTTTTTTTTATAATCTTATTCGCTTCTTCGTCAAGATTCACTGTTAAAAAATCGTAATTTTTGAATAAACCAAGCACTGTTGTTTTTCCGGAACCTATTGAACCTGTTAATCCTATCTTTAACATCTTATAAAAACACCCAATTAATTTATATTATAACAGGATATCTGAATTATCCGAACCGAAAGCCCAGAACATATCTTCCGGCACTTTTGCTTTTAAAACTATTTTTTTGTTTGTTGCCGGATGTCTAAATTCAAGCATATATGCATGCAGCATTTGTCTTTTGACAAAATTTAAGCTTTTGTATTTATCCGAAATATCCTTTCTCTTATAAAGCTTATCTCCTACTATAGGGTAACCTTCTTCAAAAAGAGATACCCTTATTTGATGGGTTCTTCCTGTTTCCGGCATTACTTTAAGAAGGGTTGCGGCGCCTCTTATAGATTTTACCTTCTCAAAACGGGTAACGCAATATTTCCCGCCTTCTTCTTTATCTATTTCCATTTTAACCCTGCTTTTTGAATCCCTTTTTATGAAACCTTCTATACATCCGCTTTTTTGAGAAATATTACCGTAAGTAACGGCAAGATAAGTTTTTTTAATTTCCCTGTTTTTAAAACTTGACGCAAGGGCATTATGCGAAAAATCGTTTTTTGCTATTAACATTATGCCAGAAGTATCTTTGTCTAGCCTGTGGACTATTCCCGGTCTTTCGACGCCGCCTATACCGGAAAGATTTGATATCTTTCCTATTAAAATATTTACCAGCGTATTATTATAATTTCCCTTTCCCGGATGAGCCGCTATTCCTGCGGGTTTGTTTATAGCCGCGATATATTCGTCTTCATAAACTATCTCTATATCGTAATCAAAGAACTCTATGCCGGACTTTATTATTTCCGGCTCTTTAAAAGTTATAAGGCAGCCTTCTTTTAGCGCGTAAGAAGGTTTATTTACGATAATCCCGTTAATTTCGACGCCTCCGCCCAGTATCTGCTTTTTAATAAACGACCTTGTTTTACCTGGCAGGTTAGCCGTTAAAAAAATATCCAGTCTTACATCCTTACCGGTATGAGCAAATGAAACTATTCCCATAAAATGCGTCCGGTCATCTCCTCCGGTATATCCAGACCAAGCAGTTTAAGAATAGTAGGCGCAATATCGGCAAGCCTGCCGGGTCTTAACTGCGGAATTTCTTTTGCGTAGTTCGATACTATGATAAACGGTACCGGATTTAAGGTATGGTTAGTCATAGGCTTTCCGTTTTCATCCGTCATTGTTTCGGCATTTCCATGGTCAGCGGTTATTATGCAAACGCAGTCCAATCCTAGTGCGACTGGTATTATTTCGCTTATAACGGAATTAACCGCCTGAACGGCTTTTATAGCGGCGTCATAGTTGCCGGTATGGCCAACCATATCGCAGTTAGCGAAATTACAGACTATTAATTCGTAAGCCGCGGTTTTTATTGTTTCGATAAGCGCGTCTTTAATTTTAAAAGCGCTCATCTCCGGCACTAAGTCATAAGTTTTGAATTCCCTGGGAGAAGGTATAAGCAGCCTGTCCTCGTTTTTGAAAGGCTCCTCCCTCCCGCAGTTAAAAAAATAAGTTACGTGGGCGTATTTTTCGGTTTCGGCTACCCTGAACTGCTTAAAACCTAGATTAGATACGACTTCTCCAAGAATATTTGAATAATTTTGAGGCTCTATAATATATTTATTTTTGAATGAATCATCGTATTTAGTCATAGTAATAAAATTTTTTACCGGTTTAAAATCTTCTCTTGAAAATTTATCGAAACCGTCAAAAGTAAGCGCCATAGTCAACTGTTTAGCCCTGTCTGCCCTAAAATTGAAAAAAAGCACTCCATCGTTTTCTTTAATCCTTCCGTCGTTTTCCACCCCGTTATCTATAACTATCGCGGGCATAAATTCGTCTGTTATATCGTTTGCGTAAAATTTTTTAACAGCGCCTTCCGGCTCGTCAAACTTTTCACCTTTTAACCGCGTCAATAAATTAAAGGCTATTTCAACTCTATCCCACCGCGTATCCCTGTCCATTGAATAAAATCTTCCGCAAACAGTCGAGATAAAAACCCTGTCGGCAAAAGTCTTTATATGCGAGGTTAATTTATCGAGAAAAATCGGCGCGCTTCGCGGCGGAGAATCCCTGCCGTCTAAAAACGGATGAATGTAAATTTTTTTTACTCCGTTATGATAAAAAAAATCAATTAAATACAATAAATGCTGAAGCTCGGAGTGGACTCCGCTCTCCGAGAGCAGCCCCATAAGGTGGACAGGCGCATTTTCTTCTTTAACTTTTTTTAGAAATTCCAGTAAGATTTCATTGTTTTTAAGATTATCGTCTTTTATAAGCAGGTCTATTTTCGTTAAGTCCTGCATTATTACACGCCCAGCGCCTATATTTGAAT